>NZ_CAJPHE010000017.1:0-188414 GCF_905339875.1 Burkholderia sp. BCC1998 | reverse complement strand
TTGTTCTGTGAACTGCAGCGCGACTGGGCGCGCAGCGCGACCGTCCCCGCGTTCATCAACCTGTTCATCGAAACCGGCGGTACCGCGGGCATCCAGTTCTCGTACGACAAGAGCTGAGCCCGAGACGGCGCATGCCGTTTCGCGCGGTTGCGACCGGCCGGATACCGGCGGTCGCAACCGCGACACCACCCTGCGTCGACGCATTCCCTCCGATCCGTTACGAATACGCACGCACATCGCAGCGTTCCAGGCCCGCGACCGGGATGCCGTCGACACGATGGAGGTCTATCGCCTCGATCAGATCGCTTGACGCCCGCCGCCGCGCCGGCAAGCACCGGCAGCGATTCGCAGATCGCGCCGCCCCTGGCGGCGGCGCGATCGATCGTTCCATGCACGGAACACTGAGGACCATCCGGCCCGGCTATCGACACGCGACACGTTCCACTACGCTTGGACTCATACGGATTGCCAACGGCATCGGACTCGCATCAAGCTCGCGTAACCCGCCGCGCCCCCGAACTGCCCGTTCGCGCCGCGTTGCAGCGCAGCCGCGCGAAGTCGTTCGCGCGGCCGCGACATGCCGGCGGCGCGTCGCGTTTCCCACGCGTCGCAGCCGTTTCGGCGCATGCCGCCGCGCGCCGCGCTTTCGTCACACGATTCGCGCCGCCGGCCGCCGCCGTCGCGTCGCCCGTCGATCGCTTCGGCATGCGTGGCAGCGCAGCAAACGGCCGCCCTTTACTCATGCCCGACGCCCCTCGGACAGCATCATGAAATCCCTGAACATAGACGATATCCAGGCCTTCCTGTTCGCCGTCGAGCGGCAAAGCATCACCGAATCCGCACGCCGGCTCGGCCTGTCGAAGTCCGTCGTCAGCAAGCGCATCAGCGACCTCGAGCGCACGCTCGGCGTGCAGCTGCTGATGCGCTCGACCCGCAACGTAACGCCGACCGAAGACGGCATGATCTTCTATCGTGCCGCGTCGGAATCGATGCGCCGGCTCGTCGACGTCGCCGAGGAAATCGCGGAACGCTCGCACGGACTGTGCGGCGAGCTGCGCATCACGTCGCCGGTGAGTCTCACTCGCCGCCTGCTCGGGCCGGCGGTCGCGGCCTTCGCCGCCGCGCATCCGCAGCTGCGCGTCACGCTCGACACCGACGATCGCACGATGAACCTCGAAGTCGAGCGCTTCGACGTCGCGATCCGCTCCGCGCGACTGCCCGACAGCGCGCTGATCGCACGCCGCGTCGCCGCATGCGAGCGCGTCGTCGTCTGCAGTCCCGACTACCTCGCCGCTCACGGCGAACCGGACTCGATCGACGCGCTGCTCGAGCACCGCTGCCTGAACTACAGCCATACGGCGCCGTCGGCCACCTGGACGTTCACGACGCCCGGCAGCCTCGGCAAGCCGCGCGCGATCAGCCCGGGCAGCGTGTTCCTGTCCAACAACGGCGAAACGCTGTGCGACGCCGCGGTGCAAGGCATCGGCATCGCGATGCTGCCGCGCTACATCGCGGACGACTGCCTGCGCGACGGCCGGCTGGTGCGCGTGCTCGCCGATGAAGCACCGCAGGACGAAGTGATCTACGCGGTCTATCCGCGCAATCCGTACGCGAGCAACAAGCTGAAGCTGTTCATCGAACACGTGCGCATCGCGCTGCTCGATCCGCCGTCGTCCGCCGGCACGGACAAGGAGCTGCATGCCGAAATGCTGTCGACGGATTCCGTCTGACGCGATGCGCGCCAACGCGTCGACCCAGTCCCGCCGGATTCGTCCTGCCGATCCGCCATGCCGCCGAACAAGCGCACGCTGACGAGGCCCTTCGATACAGCGGCCGTCGCGCACATGCTGCTCGGCATGAGCCGCGAATACGGCCGAGCCGACGGCGCGCGCCTGATCCATGTCGCGAAGACCGTGATCGCCGTCTTGCTGGCAATGGGCGTGTCGATGCGGCTGGAGCTGGCAGCGCCGCGCACGGCGATGGTGACGGTCGTGATCTTGATGATGCCGGCGATCAGGCTGCTGTCCGGCGGTCCGTCGCTGACCGGACACGTCGAAAGCGTCGCGCGCGGCATCAGCGATCGCGACAATCCGGCCGGCGCGACGCTGCTCGCCGACGTCAACCCGATCTTCACGTGGGTGCGGCTCGCGCAGCGCGTGCCGGTCCGGATCCGGCTGGACGGTATGCCGCGCGACGGCTTCCTCGCGGCGGGCAGGACCTGCACGGTCACGGTGCGCCCGATGCCGCACGCGATGGCGCGCGGCGCGGCGCCGGATACGCGCCCTTGATGCCGTGGTGCGGCCGTAGGCACACACGCCCGTGTTCGATATCGGGCAACACCGTGTTCTTGTTCGTGCGCCTTCCGGTGGCCCGGCATGCGCTTTTACACTGGGCGTTCGTCGGCGATGCGAGCGGTATGTACTGCGCACCCGCTCCGTCGACGCATCCCGAACCCGCCGCGTCGAGCGCGCGCGGCCTCGATCGACCCCGCGCCGGCCTCGCCGGCCGGCAGGAGACTGGCAATGGCATTCAGCGTAACTCACGAACTCCGGCGCCGCACCGGGCGGCCGATGCAGTGCCGTTCGTTGCCGCGCGATGCGGATCGGCGCCGCGGCGGTCGCGCCGAAAGCAATCGATCATGCTGACCGTCTCTTCCGTCGGCATCGCGCCGCGCATCTCATCACCCGGTCGCAGCCAGGTTCACGTCACGCTGCTGGAGTGGTCGCACGAATCGCTGCTGGTCCGCTGGGTCGAAAGCGGCCGCCTGCACTACGGCGAACAAAAATGGCGCCGCGCGGTCGCCCGGCGCGACGGACGGTGCGCGTATTCGGGCCGCGCCATCGTGCAGGGCGAGGCCGTGTTTCGTCCGACCGGCCGGCCGCGGCCCGCGAATCACCTCGCGATGATCGCGGCCGATGCGGTGGCGTTGCTCGATGCGTGATGCGCGGAGCGCGTTGTGCGTTGTGCGTTGTGCGTTGTGCGTTGTGCGTTGTGCGTTGCGTTGTGCGTTGCGTTGTGCGTGGTACGTGGTGTGATGCGGTGCCGTGTCGTGCAACATCGATCGCGCGGAACGGTACTTGCTGCATCGGCAATTCACTGGCGCGAAGCGAGCCGCGCATCGCCGCGAGCCAAGTCGATCTTGGCTGCCACGCATCTTTCGCACTCCGGAAGCCCGTTCGCACACGCTTCACCGGATTCGTTGATCAACGAGCGACAGTGCGTCACGCGCATACCGGCTTATCGTTCGACGCGATCGCGCGTATCGTCGACCCATGTTGTCCGATCCCGTCGACGTCATCGGCTTCGTTCGCCAACCGGCCGCTCTCGCGCGTGTGAACGCGGCCGTCAAAACAGGAAATTGATCATGGAATTCGTACTGGACCACTCGCTCGACGACGATACCGCCCGCGCGGTCGAACATGAAATCTGGCGCGTCGATCCCGACGCCAAGGTCGAGATCGATCGCGCGACGTCGCACGTGAAGGTCGAGTCGTGGCTGTTCCCCGAGGAATTCGTCGTCGCGTTCGAGGATGCGGGCTACAGCGTCAGGATCAAGCCTCACTGACGCGCGCCCGGCCGGCGCCGCACGCGAGCGCGACCGTCGCGTTGCGCCGGCGACATTTTCCGCACCGGCCGGCGGCCCGCCGCTCACCCGCCGATCTTGAATCCTGGCAACTGCTGCCCGAGCCGCGCGCCCATTGCCGCGCCGAGCGCCTGCAGCGCATTGAACGGCCGGATCATCACCTCGAATTCGACGATCCGCCCGTCGACGTCGAAGCGGATCATGTCGATCCCCTTCAGCCGCTTGTCGCCGACCGTCGCACTGAATTCCAGCACGACGCTCGTGCCGTCGTCGTCGGCGAACGCGCGGTGGTATTCGAAGTTCTCGAGGATCGTGAGCACCGTGCGCAGCGCCAGCAGCAGCGCGGGCGCCGGTCCGTACGGCTTGAACGCCATCGGCGAGCGGAACACGGCGTCCGGATGGACGATCGTGTCGAGTTCGCTGAAATCCTTGCGCGCGAGCATCGCGTGCCACGTCGCGAGCGATGCCGCGACGGCGGGTTGCAGATTCGACAGGGGTTGCATGCTCAACGACTCCGGTAACGTCACACGAAAGAAATCCGCTCGAAAGCGGCGCCCGCTCGGGCCGCCGCCGCATGATGCCGCGCCGACGTTGTCACGCGTCCGGCAGGATCACGACCTTGCCCTTCACCTGCCGGCTCGCCATGCGCGCGATTGCGTCGGCCGCGCCCGCGAGCGGCACGCGCTCGGTGATCGCGGGCCGCACCTTGCCGGCCGCGAACCATTGCGCGAGCTGGCGCATGTTCGCCGCATGCTGCGCGGGGTCGCGCCGCACCGCGTCGCCCCAGAACACGCCCAGGATGTCGCGCTCCTTGAGCAGCGCGAGGTTCAGCGCGATCTTCGGAATCTCGCCGGCCGCGAAGCCGACCACGAGGAACCGGCCGCGCCACGCGGTCGCGCGCAGCGCTGCCTCGCTGTACGCGCCGCCGACCGGATCGTAGACGACGTCCGCGCCGCGTCCGTCGGTCAGTTCGTCGACACGACGCCGCAGGTCCTCGGTTGCATAGTCGAGCGTGTCGTCGGCGCCGGCCGCGCGGCACAGCGCGAGTTTGTCCGCGCTCGACGCGGCCGCGATCACGCGTGCGCCCAGCGCCTTCGCGATCTCGATCGCGGCCAGCCCGACGCCGCCGGCCGCGCCCAGCACCAGCAGCGTCTCGCCCTGCTGCAGGCGCGCGCGCTGCTGCAGCGCATGCAGCGACGTGCCGTAGGCCAGCACGAGCGCCGCGCCCTGCTCGAACGTCATCCCCGGCGGCAGCGCCGCGATCTGCTGCACGTCGGCCACGCAATGCTCCGCGAAACCGCCATGACCGGTGAACGCGACCACCTCGTCGCCGGGCCGCCAGGCGCTCACGCCGTCGCCGACCGCGTCGATCACGCCGGCGAATTCCGCGCCGGGCGAAAACGGCAGCGCCGGCTTCACCTGATAGAGCCCCTGGACGATCAGCGCATCGGGGAAGTTGAGCGACGCCGCCTTCACGCGAATCCGCACCTGGCCGGCGGCCGGTTCGGGAACCGCGACGTCCTCGATGCGCAAGCGGTCGATCGGGCCGAATGCGGTACACAACAGGGCTTTCATGCTCTCCTCTCTCCTCGCGCGACGTCGTCGCGCAGCGATACGGCATCGATACGGCAGCGGGACACGCCCGCGCGATCGGCGCGCAGCGCACGCGCATCGGCCCGCGCCGCGTCACCATCATTCGTGCTGCGCGGCGCTCTGAACCACGCGTCGCGCATCTCGAGCGTCGTCGTATCGGCGCTCGCCAGCAGGTCGAGCTGCGCACCCACCTTCGGCAGCTCCCGGCGAAAGAAGTAACGCGCGGCGGCACGCTTGCCGGCGTGGAAATCGCCATCGCGCCCGTGCGCGGCGAGCGTCACGTCGAGCCACGGCCACGCGACGGCCAGATGGCCGCATGCCGCGAAACCGGATGATCGGGTCGGTGACTGCCAAATGCTGGCGGGAAATTTAGCACGGTCGTTCTAAACCGACAATGGCGGGTCGCCCCGATGGCGAACCGGGGCGATGGCGGCATGCGCAGGTGAAGGTGGGGCGATGCCGGCGCGCGACACGCCGGCCGCGATGCCCGACGTGCCCGCGCCCCGCTCACGCGTGCGGCGGCGGGTCCGCGTCGTCTGCCAGCGTGCCGAGCGGCACGAAGATGTAGCCCTTGCCGCGCACCGTGCGGATGTAGCGATAGTCGCCGACCGCCTGCTCGATCAGGTTGCGCAGCCGGAAGATCAGCACGTCGAGCCCGCGCTCGGAGCGCCCGGCCACGGTCAGCCCCAGCAGCGCGAGGATCTCCGCGCGCGACAGCACGCGCAGCGGCTGCGCGATGAACAGTTCGAGCAGCGCGAATTCGCTCGCGCGCAGCCCGAGGTCGTCTCCCGCGCGGGTCGCGCGCCGCGTGACGAAATTCACCTCGATGTCGCCGAACGCATAGGTTTCGGCATTCCGCGGCCCGCGCGGCGACTCCGGCCGGTTCGGCGCGTAGCGGCGCATCGCGCTGCGCACGCGTGCGACCAGCTCCATCGGCTCGAACGGCTCGACGACATAGTCGTCCGCGCCGATCTCGAGCGCGACGACCTTGTCGACCACCTGCGCGTCGCGGCTGATCACGATCACCGGCATGTCGTAACCGGCGCGCCGCAGTGCGCCGAGCGCCATGTAGAACGTCGTGGCCGGCCGTTCGACCCGCAACACGATCAGGGTGGGCGGTGCCGCGCTCACGTGCGCGAGCAGCATCGACACATCGTCGAGCGCCGACGTATCGATCTGGCAGCCGCGCAGGAGCGCGCGGATCCTGTCGCGCATGCGCGGATCGGGCTCTACGACGAGAACTTGGGTGGCCATGGAAAATCGTCCAGCACGACGGCCCGCACGGCGCATCGCGACGTCACGCCGGCCCGCCGTCCAGCCGGAACGGCCGGGTGCGGCCCGCACGAACCCGCGCGCGCACGACGCCGGCGACTACACATGCATGCAGCAATCGAGACTCGTCAGGAAATAGCTCAGGCTCTTGCGGATCGACGTCTCGACGTCCCGCACGTCGCGCGCCGCGGGCGACTGGCCGAGCAGCGTCGCGACGATGTCGAGCGCCTCCCACGGATGCCGGTCGTCGTAGTCGGCGTGCAGCTTGAGCCAGCGCATCGCGCGATGCCGCACGGCCGGATCGAACTGCCGTTCGTACGGCGATGCGCACAGCAGCGCGCTCCACTCGCCCGTCACGCCCTCGATCGCATAGTTGGTCGCGGCGATGCTCGGCGCGAGCGCGTCGGTACTGCCGCTCTTCCAGCACCAGTGGCTCAGCGAGAATCCGGCCAGCGGCGCGTCGCCGCGCAGCAGCATGTCGATCGTCACGCCCGATTCCGCCGCCCAGTTGGCCCAGTGATCGACGTGGTTCTGCTCGACGCGGATATTGCGGATCAGATAGCGCCGCGCCTTCTCGTCGCCGCGCGACCGATAGGCGGCGGTCTTCACCAGGTTCATCGCCATGTATTCCGGAAACTGGCTGACCACCGCCCAGCCGGTCACGAAGAATGCGCGCAGTTGCGACGCGCGCAGCGTCCCGCCGCTCATCGCCGCGAACACCGGATGCGCACGGACGCGCGCCTTCAGTTCGTCGGTCGCGCCGACCACGTCGCGCAGCCAGGCCGGATAGCTCGCCAGGTCCATCAGGTCGCCGGTCAGTTCAAATGGAGCACTCATGCGTTCGTTCCTCGCTTGGTTCAATGGAATCCCCCTTCCTGCCAGGGCGCGGGGCGGCTGAAGTAATAGCCCTGGCAATAGTCGACGCCCAGCGCGCGAAGCATCTCGGCCGTCGCCGTATCCTCGACGTGCTCGGCGACGGTGCGGTACTGCATCACGTGCGCGATGTCGTTGATCGCGGACGCGATGCCGCGCTTGATGCTGTCGGACGTCATGGTCGACACGAGGCCGCCGTCGATCTTCAGGTAGTCGATCGGCAACTGGCGCAGATACGAAAACGACGACATGCCGGCGCCGAAGTCGTCGAGCGCGAAGCGGCAGCCGAGGTCGCGCAGCTCGCACATGAAGCGCGACGCGACCTCCAGGTTGCGCACGGCGCTCGTCTCCGTGATCTCGAAACACAGCAGCGACGGGTCGAGCCCCGACGCCGACAGTTCGGCGATCACGAACTCCACGAAGCGCTCGTCGGTGATCGACATCGCCGACAGGTTCACGTTGTATTCGACGTAGCGGCGCTGTTCGAGTCGCGCGAGGCGCCGGATCACGGTGCGCACGACCCAGCGGTCGATCATCGTCATGTGGCCGTAGCGCTCGGCGGCGGGCAGGAACACCGGCGAGATCAGCTTGCCGTCGGCGTCGGGGATGCGCAGCAGGATCTCCGCGCGCTCCCGCGCGCCGAGCGCGGGCTGGATCGGCACGATCGGTTGCGCATACAACTGGAAGGAATTCGTCTCGAGCGCCGTCTTCACGCGCCGGCTCCACTGCGTGTGATACGCCTGGCGGCTCGAATGCATGTCGCGCGAATCCGCGACATGCACGCGGTTGCGACCGCGATCCTTCGCGACGTAGCACGCGACGTCGGCCATCTGCATCGCCTTCTCGACGCTCTCGGGCCGGCACGCGAGATCCAGCACGCCGATGCTCACGCTGAGCTTGAACGGCTCGCCTTCCCACAGGAACGTGAAGTCCTCGAGATTCGCGCGCAGGCGTTCCGCCTTGCCGCCGTCCGGCGCGCCGTCGCGGCCGGCCGGCAGCAGGATGCCGAATTCGTCGCCGCCCAGCCGGCCGAACACGTCGTCGTGGCCGAGACAGCGCGCGAATACCGCGGTCGCGTCGCGCAGCAGCGCGTCGCCGGCCGCGTGGCCGCACACGTCGTTGACTTCCTTGAAGCCGTCGAGGTCGAGCACCAGCAGCATCCCGCCGCCGCGCTGCGCCAGCGCGTCGCCCAGGCGCCGCTCGAACGCCGTGCGATTGATGAGGCCGGTCAGCGCATCGTGCGACGCCTGCCAGGTCAGCTTCTCGATCAACTGGTGTTCGCGCGTCATGTCGCGCAGGATCAGCACGTAGCCGACGCAGCGGCCCGCGGCGTTGTCCATCTTCGACAGCGACGCGCGCACCGACACCGCCGAGCCGCACACGCGGATCAGGTCGAGATCGCGGGTGAACGTGGGGTCGCTGCGGTTGCCGAGCGACGCGAGCAGCTTGATCGACATGCCCGTCGACGTGTCGATCAGGTCCAGCACGTCGTTGATCGGCTTGCCGACACACTGCCGCGACGACGTGCCGAGCAGCTGCTCGGCCGCCGGATTGACGGTCTCGATACCGCGCGTGAGGCCGATCGTGACGATCGCATCGGCGACCGAGCGCAGCGCGGCTGCCGCGAATGCCTGGCTCCGGTCCAGCTCGGTCTGCATCGACACCTGCTGGCGTTGCGCGCGGCTCGCCCACCGCACCGACAGCAGGATGATCAGCAGCGAGGCCACGATGTACGACAGGAACAGCTGGATGACGGCCGAGCGGAATTCGGCGCTCAGTTCGTCGGAAAAGCGCTTCGGAAGCGGTTCGATGTGCGCGTTGAGATCCCAGATCGCGTGGTTCAGGCTGCTCGTGCGCCGGACGTCGTCCGCATGCACCGACGCGTGCAGCGCGTTGGCGATCCTGCGCAGGTCGACCAGTTGCCGGTCCGCGTCCTCCCAGTATTGCAACGCGGCGTTCAGGCGTGCGAAGCTGCTCAGGATCGGGTAGAACCACACCACCGCCGCCGCATCGACCGGATTGATGCCCGCCTCGATCAGCGCCTGGCGCGCCACGCCGTGGTCCGGCGGCGTACTGGTCATCGCGCGGCGCGCGGCGCCGAGGAAGGTGAGGGTCCGGTCGACCGCCAGGTATTCGTCGAACAGCTTTTCGTCGCCGGTCTGCCCGTAGCGGCTCAGCAGCAGGATCTCGTCCTTCTGCGCCTTCGACCAGCTGCTTTCGCCGCCAACGTACACGCGCAACGACATGATCACGATCAGGCTGACGGCGACGAACCCGGCCAGCGCGACGACCACGACGACGATCGGCAGGATGCCGAGCGCCGGACTCCATGGCCACACGTGGAACGAGCTGCGCTGACTCTGGAGCTTCGAAATGTTTTCCATACCTGAATGACTGTTTTTCTGATTCTTGTCGATGCCGCCTGCCCGACGCGTCGCCGCACCGCCTGCGCCAGGCACCTCCCCGTTCCCTTTGCGCGCCGCGCCGCCGTGCATGCCATCGCGCCACGACGCGGTGCCGGCGACTATGTCGTCCGGACGCGGCGCGACAACTCGGCGCCGGCATCCGTACCGGCATCGGTCGCGAGAATGCGGCGTGTTTCGTCGCGCACGACCCGATGGCAATCGCAGCCCTGCCGTTCGAGACCGGCGAGATCCGTGAGCACGATGGCACCGCGATGCTGATGGATCAGGCCGAGCTCGTGAAGCTGCCGCGTGGCATCGGTGACGGTCTCGCGGCGCACGCCCAGCATCTGCCCCAGCATGCCGTGCGTGACCGGGATTTCGATGCTGCGTGCGCGCTCGTAGGCGATCAGCAGCCAGCGGCCCAGTTGCTGCCGCATCACGTGATGACGGCTGCAGAACATGACCTGCGACGCCTGGGACAACGCCAGCTGCATCCGCACGAAGACCTGCCGCCGGATCGCCGCCGACACGTCGCACGCGTCCGCGAAGCGGCGCGCATACAGCCGGTACGCGAACCCGCCGCGGTAGACGACGACGCGGCGCTGCATCGCGCTGCCGACGACGTCGTCGCACACGATGCCTTCGCGGCCGATTTCCGTCACGCCGAGTGTCGTCTTGCCGCCCGCCGTGTATTGCAGGGAAATGCCCGCCGTCACCGGAAAATAGACGGCCTCCAGATTCTCGCCGGCATCGCACAGCACCTGGCCGGTCTCGAGATTCGAAAGCATCAGATGAGGCGCCAATTCGGAACGGTTAATTCCGTCGAGCGCTGACAGGAAATGATTGGCACCAAGTGCATGCGGCAACTCGATGACGTTGTTGGCCTGATGTATCACGGCGCACCTCGTACGTTGTATCCCTGCCCCTCGGCCACCGGACCTTCCTGCTGTTTTCACCGCACCGGTTTAACGGTTTCTCCGCCTTTTCAGCGCGGTGACATTGAGCAAAAAGGTATCACGCAGCCCAACCGTACGCGACACTCCGCTTTTGTTACATGAAGTAATTTGACAGTTCGGCTCGCCATCCGAAGATACTTGCATTGTCAATAAAAAATTGGCGATTTAAATCCCACCCATATAAAACGGATTGCGCAATGAATCATTGAAAACGGCGCATGAATGTCAATGCGCGGTAATGCGATTTACACTGGAAATTAAAATCATTCCCGAATCGAAAAGAATGCGGAAAATGTGGGTTATCCCACACTTCTCCCTCGCCAGGTGTGAGCGCCGTGACGGCGTGCACGTCCGAGACGGGTGCTAGTGCGCCGATGCCGTGGCCCGGCCCGCGTCGAGCGATGCGGCCCGCAATGCGTCCGCCGGATCCGGGAAGTCGCGTTGCCGCAATTGCGCGAGCTGCGCGTCGCGCGCGTCGGGCGCAAGCGGCTGCGCGTCGAGCCGGTCGCGTTCGGCCGCGTAATCGCGATAGCGTGCCCGCCACGCATCGTCGCCCTGCTGCATCCGCTCGACGCGCGCGGCGACCTCGGCGCCGAGCTGCGCACGCAGCGCATCGGGCGTCGCACGCCGGCCGTCGAGCCGCGCGAGCGTTGCAAGCGCATCGCGTTGGCGCGCCGCGCGCTCGCGTGCGTTGCGCTCGTCCGGCGGCAACGCCTGATCGAGTGCGGCGAGGCGTGCGCGCTTCTGCGCGTCATCGAGCGTCGGATCGCGCGCGATCCTGATCCGGTCGAGATCGCCGCGCTGCCGCCGCAATTCCGCGTCGAAGAACGGCGCGCTCCAGTCGCCGAGCCAGCGGCGCGCGAGCGCCGCACGCCGCTCGAGTTCGCCGGCGATGCCGTCCGGATCGAGACCGGCGCCTGCCGGCAGCGCGCCCGGCAGCGTGTCGAACGCGGCGATGCACGCGCGATAGCGCGGCCACAGATCGAGCGCATCGCGGCGGGCCGGCTCGCCGATCGGCTGCGATGCGATTTCGTGCGCGACCAGCGCATCGAGCGCCGCGGGCGTCAGGTCATGCTGCGCAAGCAAAAAGTAATCGAAGAATTCCCGCACCGCATGCACGTGCGCGAGGCGCCCGCCGGGCCCGACCGGCAGGCGCGGCGCACGCGCGCCCGCGAGCGAGGCCGGCAGCGCGAAATCGGACACGGCAAGCACCGGCCGCGGCACCGCCGCACCGCTCGGCGCGGCGTGGCCGGGCGGCGCGGTATCCGTGGCGGCCACGGCAGCCGCCGACGCAGCCTGACGACCGAACGCGTGCCAAACGGCGGCCGCGGCGATCGCCCCGGTCGCGCCGTACAACACCGCGCGGGACAGCATGGTCCGGACCTTCATCGCTCAGACGCCCTGTTGCTTCAGCCGGTTTGCCTGCACGCGCAGCGCGGCGACCGGGTCTTCCGCATAGGCGCCGCGAACGCCGAGCAGCTGGTTGATCGCGTCGAAGTGATTCCAGCGATAGCGCGTCGAAATCACCGTGCCGAACCGCGCACTGCAGGTCGACGTGAAACCGTCGTTCGGGCCGGCGCCGGCCAGCGCCATGACGTTGCCGGCCGTCAGGAACACGAGCGTCGACGGATCCAGCACGTTCGCGGGATCGATGACCGGAATCACGCTGGTGTCGACCGCGCCGGTCACGATGCCGAGCAGCGACACCGGCTGATACGCGGCCCCGCTCCACGAATACAGCAGATGCACGTTGCCGCCGATCGTCTCGACCGGTGCGCCGGTGCCGCACGCGCCGGCGCCGAGCCCCGGGCTCGGGAACAGCTGGTTGAACTGCGCGGCCTGGGGCGTGCTCAGCGCGTTGAGTGCGGCGATCGCATCCTGGTTCGTGTTGTGCGTGTCGCTGGTGAGGATCCCGAACAGGTTCAGCAGCGCACCGAATATTGGCGTCGACAGGCCGGTCGGGTCGAGCTTCAGCGCGCCCAGCACGAAATCGGCGAACTGCGAGCCGCGGTGCGGCGTCGCGATCGTCGTGACCGACGCGACGAGCGCGGGCGCGACCGACGCCACGTAGCGCGACGTCAGCCCGCCCTGGCTATGACCGATCAGGTTCACCCTGGCCGCGCCCGTGACCGCGAGCACCTGCTTGACGTAGGCCAGCAACTGTTCGCCGCGCCCGTTCGGGCCGAGGTCGCCCTGGAAGCCGGACAAGTCGGCGACGTAGACGGTCGCGCCATGCCGCTGAAGATCGGCCTGGATGCCGTACCAGTACGGCAGGATACCGAAATAGTCGTCGGTCCCGGTCAACCCGTGCACGAGGACGATCGGATAGCGGGTCGCCGCGTAGTCGTCGACGGCCGTCTGCGCGCCGGCCTGCGCCGGGCCCAGCAGGACCCACGCGAGCAGCGCGATACGGGCGATGAACCGCGCGTACCCGAGCGATACGCGTCGTCCCGCCACGGCGTGCAGGAACGCCGCCGCGATGCCCCGCACGGCCGCATCGGCACGACGACGCGGCGCGATGCGCTGGTCGATGTCGAAGTCATGCATTCGCGTGCTCCCATGCGGCATGCGCGGCCACGCGCCGCTGCCATGCGATGAACAGCGGCGCGCCGACGACTTCGAGCGCCGTGAAGCCGACGAACGGCGGCCACGGCAGCCCGAGCGCCGCGAGCGAAATCAGCCGCCCGATACCGCCGAGAAAGATCATCATCCACAGCGTCGCGAACAGCCGCCCCTGATGCTCGATGCGCGGGATCACCGAAAACGCCGCGAGCCCGAGCCCGAGCCAGACGCCCGCATGGAAACGCAGGTTGCCGTCCAGCGTCGCGTCGGCCGGCAGCGCGATGCCGAGCGACGCGTACAGCGGATCATGGATGCCCATCATGCCGAGCACTCCGGTGATCGTCGGAACCAGCGCAAGCACGGCGGTCGCCGCCTGAAGCGCGCGTTTGCTCATTCGAATTCTCCTTGCGTCATCGATAAAAAATGCCCAGCACCTGAACGCTCGTCGACTCCGGCATCGCGCCGAAGCGGCTCCACGACGGCCCGCCCTGATGCAGCCATTGCAGCGCGACGTCGAAGCGGTCGAAACGCCGCCGCAACTCGAGCCAGTATTGCCGGCCGCCGCCGAGATCGGCCTGCACGAAGCCCGACAGGTCGAGGCGACGCACGCCGACATTGCGCCACGCCGCCATCACGAACACGCCGTGACGGGTTTGCAGTTCCTGCGCGGCAATCGAGGTCTGCACCGCACGGCCCCATGCGAGCGGGTTCGCGCGCTGCAACGACCGCCATTGCGCCGCGTTTGCGCCGCCGCCGTTGCTCTGGAATTCGGCGGTCAGCGACAGGTCGACCGGCAGCGTCCACGTCGCGCCCACCGATGAACTGGTGCGGAACGCACGATCGTCGGCCGCGCCGGTGGCACGCGCGATCAGCGAGCGCCGGTAGCCGCCCGTCCACTCGACGTACGCGACCACCGAGTTGCCGAGCAGCACGCTCAGATTCTGGCCGAACTGCGGCGCCTGCCCGCTTTCGCCGTAGACGATCCATTGCGGCTGGATCGCCGCGGTGAGCCGCTGGCTCGCGACGAGCATCCAGCGGTCGACGCCGTTGGTGCGCTGCAGGTCGGACGACGCGGCCGGATCGCCCGGCAGGCTGCGGCGCTCGAGCCGCGGCGACAGCAGCGCCGCGAGCGAGCCCGAGTCCCACACCTGTTGTGCGCGCAGCCCGACCGTGCCGAGCCGGTTCGTGTGCCGGCTGTCCGGATCGGGCGGCACGTCGAGACTCACCGCCCCGGCCCGGAAGAAGTCGGTCGGGTTGTAGCCGATCGCCGCGCCGAGCCGCTCGTTCACGCGCCCCGCGTCGACGACGAACGCGGGCGACGCGCGCCAGCTCGCATACGCTTCCTTCACGAGCGTCACGTCGCGCGACGACGTGCGCGACGTGCCGAGCGGATCGAAGCGGTCGAAGCGCATCGAGAAATGCGCGGCGAACGACGGCGTCAGCCACTGGCCGTATTCGAACTCGATCGACAGCTGGTTGCGGCCGGCCTCGCCGCCGTCACGATAACGGCTCGTGCGCAGCGCGTCCTGCACGTTCAGCTTCCACCGCTTCGCGGTGTCGGCGGGCGTCGCGGCCGGCTGGTCGGCCAGCGCGAGCGCCGCGGCGTCGGCCGCGTCGACGCCGGCCGTGCCATCCGCCGCACCCGCTCCACCCGCCCCACCCGCCCCACCCGCATCCGCTGCACGCACGAGCGCAGGCAGCAGCACGAACGCGAGCACCGCGATCCGGCCTCGGCGCCGCGCCGTCATTGCGCCTGGAAGCGGGACAGGTAGTCGCGCTGCAGCCATGCATCGGGAATGTCGCGCCACGCGTAGTCCGAGAAACGCATGACCGTGACCCAGTTGCTGTCGAGCCCGTCGATGATGACGGTCTCGGTCGGCCGCTCGACGCCCAGTTGCATCGTGTAGCGGCGATAGAACGCGGTCTTCAGCAGCCGGTCGCTTTCCGAATAGAAACGCGCCTTCAGCGGCCGGTTGTTCGCCGCGTCAATCCAGATCTCGATGCGGCGATACGTGAGCCCGTCGCCGTGGCCGGCGAGCGCGAGCCGGTACGCGCGACGGGTCTGCCGATCGCCGTCGACGATGTCCTCGACGCCCTTCAGCGCGGCCGTATAGTCGTGCGCGAGATTGACCGTCACGACGTCGCCGTTCGCGGCCTGGCCGAGCAGCCGCTGGTCCGGCGAGATCCGCACGCTGGCCTGGTTCGCCGGATCGTAGAACCACAGGTCGTTGCCGTTCTTCAGCATCAGCTTGCCCGTGTCGCGCGCCGGCGCGACGAAGCGCACCAGCGTGCGGAACGCACCGCCGGGCGCGTCGGGCTTCGAATGGATCGACAGCGTATTGCCGTCGACCTGCTTGCCGGACCGGTACTCGACGAGCGTCGCGGTCAGCACGAACGATTTCTCCGGTGTGCGGATCGCGTCGCTCGCCGCGAGCACCTTCTGCGGATCGGGCGCCGGCTGCGCACGCGCGACGCCGGCCAGGAACGAAAGACTCAGACAGCATGAAACGAACAGGCGACGCACGGGCGCTCTCCCGAAAGTGAAGTGAACGAAAAACGCGGCAATCGGGCGACCTCACACGTGCCGCAATGCATCGACGATCGACAGCCGCGCCGCATGCCGCGACGGCAGCCACGCGGACAGCCCGGCCACGCACGCGAGCCCGGCGAACGTGACGGCGATGGTTCGCCACTCGCCCCACACGCGCACCGTCAGCGCGACGGCGTCGATCCGCGCGGGCGGCGTCCAGGCCAGCCCGCTGCGATTGACGATCGCGGCAATGGCGAGCGCGACCAGCACGCCGAGCGACGCGCCGGCCACGCCGAGCAGCGCGCCCTCGCAGACGAACAGCGCCTGGATGCCGCCGCGCCGCATGCCCATCGCGCGCAGCGTGCCGATCTCGACGGTGCGCTCGATGATCGCGGTGCTCATCGTGTTGCTGATCACGAACAGCACGATCGCGCTGATCAGCACGAACACGAAACCGAAGATCACCGAGAACATCCGGTTGGTCTGGTCGTAGAACGGGTTCAGCGTCGCGAAATCGACGACGTCGAGCGCCTGCCCGTCGAAGCCGCCGTGCAGCAGCTGTTCGATGCGCGCGCGTGCCGCCGGCAGGTCGGCCGTGCGCGCGAGCTGGATCTCGATCGCGGTCGCGCGCGGCGCGGCGCCGCCGTAGACGAGCCGCTGCGCCTGCGGCAGGTGCACCGCGAGATACACGTCGTCGAGTTCCTTCACGCCCTGCTGGTCCGCCTTCACCACCGAGAAGCGGCCGACGTTCGGCGCGCCGCCCGCGCTCGCGGTCAGCACTTCGACATGGGGCGCGCCGTCGGCGGCCGGCCGCGTGCCGGCCTCGGCCTGTGCGAGCGCGAGCACGTCGGGCGGCGCGGTCGCGGCCGGGCCGTCGGCGGGCGGCTCGGCCGGGGCCGGCGGCGCATCGCGGCAATCCGGCACGCGCAGCGGGCCGCACAGGTGCAGCACGCGCGCGACGCCGAGGCCGACGATCGCCGCGTCGCCGGCGCTGCCGCGCAACGCGAATGTGCGCGGCTGCAGCGGGAACCCGTAGGCGTTCCATTGCTGCATCCGGTACTGATCGTCCGCAATCGCGCCGAAGCCCATCACGGTGCGTGACACGCCGGCCGCGAAATTGCCGGCGATCCCGCCGAACTGCAGCGTCGGCGTGACGACCTGCAGCAGCGGCGCGAGCTGCGGGTCGTGCCGCAATCGTTCGATCAGCGCCGGGTAGCCGCGAATCCCGTACGCGGCCGGGTCGCCCGTGCCGTACAGGAAATAGCCCTGGCGCTGGATCTGCAGGTGGCCGCTGCGCTGCACGAAGTCGGTCTGCAGGCCGAGCGTGATGTCGCGGCTGAAGCCGCCGAACAACAGGATCGCGCTGACGCCGACGATCATCGCGAGCAGCGTGGTAAGCGAGCGCCGGCGGTTGCGCTGCAGGTTGCGCAGCGCGAGCATCAGCGTATGGGTCATCGGCACACCTCCTGCGTCGCCGTGTCGTCGCCGGCCTGTTCGTGGCCGACGATGCGGCCGTCGAGAATCCGGATCACGGCGTCGGCCACCTTCACCACCTCCGGATCGTGCGACGACACGATGAACGACACGTCGCGCTCGCGCTGGATCGCGCGCATCAACGCGATGATCGCGTGCCCGGTCGCGCTGTCGAGGTTCGCGGTGGGTTCGTCCGCGAGGACCATCGCGGGCTCGGCCGCGAGCGCACGCGCGATCGCGACGCGCTGGCGCTGGCCGCCCGACAGCTGGCTCGGCCGGTGCCGCGCCTTGTCGGCCAGGCCGACCGCGTCGAGCAGGTCGCGCACCCGCGCCGCGCGCCGCGCCGGTGCCCAGCCCGCCATCAGCAGCGGATACTCGACGTTCTCGTACGCGGACAGCACCGGCAGCAGGTTGAAGGTCTGGAACACGTGGCCGACATGACGCGCGCGAAAATCCGACAGCGCATCGTCCGACAGCGACGCCGTGTCGTGACCGGCGATCGTCACACGCCCGCTGTCGGGGCGGTCGATGCAGCCGATCAGGTTCAGCAGCGTCGTCTTGCCGCTGCCCGACGGGCCGCTCAGCACGGTGAAGCGGCCCGCGTCGAGCGTCGCCGACACGTCGGCGAGCCCGGTCACGCGCACGCTGTCGAGCAGGTAGGTCTTCGACAGGTGTTCGACATGCACGAGGCTCACGACGCACCTCCCGCGCGCACCGCGTGCGCCGGCGCCGCCTTCGATGCCGCCGCGCTCGCACCGCCGGGCAAGGCCGGCAACCCGCGTATCAGCCGTCGCAGCTGCAGCCGATACGCGAAATGCTCGACCTCGATCACGTGCCGCGGCGTGCGATGGAACGCGATGCCGCCGCTCCAGTCAGAGCGGCCGCGCCGGATCAGCCGGTCGATGCGCGCGGCCTTGCGCGGCGCCGCGTCGCGCGCATGCAGGTAGCGGGCGAGCAGCTGCGCCTGGTAGTCCATCAACGGCCAGTTGCCGGTCGAGGTCTGGAACAGCCCGATGAAGAACAGGTCGCGATGCTGCGCGTCGAACAGGTTCAGGTACAGCGACGGCTGCGGCTTGCGCCATTGCAGGTGCGCCTGGTCGATGAACGGGAAGCTCGGCTGGTAGCCGGTCGCGTACACGATCACGTCGATCGCCTCCTCGCTGCCGTCGACGAACACGACGCGATCGCCCTTCAGTTCGCGCACGTCCGGCCGCGCGTCGAGGTCGCCGTGTCCGAGGTGATAGAACAGCGTCGAATTGATGATGAAATGCGATTCGAACAGCTTGTGGTCCGGCTTGCGCAGCCCGTAGTGTTCGGGTTGCCCGGCCGTCGTCAGGCGCAGCAGCCGTTCGCCGAAAAAGCGCCGCGCCCACAACGGCATGCGCAGCCGCAGCGGCCATTCCGCCCACTCGTCCGCCGGCATTCCGAACAGGAATTTCGGCCAGTAGTAGTAACCGCGGCGCGTGCTGTGGAAGACCGCGCGCGCACGATGCGACGCCTCGACCGCGATGTCGCAGCCGGAATTGCCGGCGCCGACCACGAGCACGCGCTTGCCATCGAAGATCTCCGGCGTGCGGTACTGCGACGAATGCAGCTGCAGCCCGTCGAACCGCCCCGGATAGTCGGGCAGTTGCGGATGCGACAGGTGGCCGTTGCAGACGATCACGCCGCGATAGGTCCGCACCTCGCCGCGATCGAGTTCCACGCGCCACTGCGTGCCGCCCTGCACCGGTGCGATCTCGAGCACTGAGCGGCCGAACTCGATCCGGTCGTACACGCCGAAGCGCCGCGCGTACGCGCGCAGATACGCGAGTGCCTGGTCGCCGCGTGCATAGGTCGGATAGTCGTCGGGAATCGGAAAATCGGTGTACTCGGAAAACCGCTTCGAGCTGATCATGTGGATCGAGCGATACACCGCGCCGCTCGGGCGGCCGTAGTACCAGTTGCCGCCGACGTCGTCCTCGCGTTCGATCACGTCGAAGCCGATGCCGGCCGCGAGCAGGTTCTTCGCGGCGGTGATGCCCGCCGCGCCCGCGCCGATGATGCAGTACCGCGCGCCGTCGTTGCGCTCCGTCATGGTGAACCTCCTCTTCCCGTTCAAGTAGCCGACGCCGTCACGGCTTGCGTGTCGGTCGCGCCGGCGAGCCGCGCGTCGTACAGGTCGGCGATCGATGCGCCCGCGCGATCCGCGATCGCGAAGCGATCGTCCGGATAGCGCAGCAGCATGTCGGCGTCGCCCGCCTGCGCGGCGCCGAACACGATGCGGCCGATGCGCCATGCGTGCGCCGGCTCGCCATCGGCGGGCCACGCGCCGAGCAGCACGCGCAGCACGTTTTCCAGGTGATTGACCGGCAGCCACAGCTGCGGACACGGCACGCGCCCTGCATCACCCTGCACACCCTGTACACCCCACAGCGCGGCGGGGCCGGCGGCCTTCGCCTGCGCGATGCCGCCGCTCCATCGGGCCTCGGGCAACAGGTCGTCGCGCCAGCTCGCGCGTGCGGACCGCCGGGCCGGGCCGTCCTCCGTCTCGCGCGGCAGCGCGACGGTCGTGCCGCCGGGTGGATGACTGCGGTACACGAACGTCGCATCGAGCAGCACGCGGCCGGCAAGCGACGCGCAGCGCACCGTCACGTGCCAGCCGTCGTCCACCGTGCGGCCGCTCACGTCGGTGTCGAGCGCGAGATCGCCGTGGCCGTCGAGCGCGTCGGCGAGCGCGTCGAGCGCGATCGTGATGTCGACGGCTTCCTGCAGGCAGGCCCGCTCGCCGCCGGGCGGCGCGACCCAGTCGGCCACGACGCGCGCGTGCTCGAGCAGCAGCGACGCCGGCACGGCCGCGCGGCCGTCGACGCGGAAGGCATGCGTGTACGGTGCGCCGGCCGTGCGATAGCGCGTCGAGAAGCAAGCGAACGGCCGGAAGCGTCGCGGCGCGCCCGCGTGATGCCGGCGCGTCGCGAGTTCGCCGAGGTTCGGCAAGCCTTCCACCGCGTCGAACCCGCGCAGCTGGATCGGCGTCAGTGCGCGGCCGACCGCGCCCATGTACATCGGCTCGCCGCTGCCGGATGTCGCTGGATTCGCTGGATTCGCCGGCGCCGCGAGTTCCGCGAGCCAGTGGCGCACGCCGTCGTCGATTCGCATCGGCGTTACGTAGCGCCGCGTGACGGCGAGGTTCGTGATCATCCCGACACCGTCCCACGTCGGCCACGCGATCGTCTTCACGACGCGCTCGCCGGCGTCGCGCCGCGCCCACCAGCCGAGTCGCGCCAGCGCCTCGTTCGCGGCCGCATAGTCGGTCTCGCCTGTCATTCCGCCCCAGCGGCCGGTCAGCGAGCCGACGTTGACGAAACAGTCGACGCGCGGCCGGTTGCGCACCGCCGCGTAGAGATTGAGAAAGCCGAGCACCTTCACGCGCGCGGTGCCGATGAACTCGTCGGCGCTCTTGCGCGGCAAGCGCACCGGCTGATCGATGCCCGCGTTGTGGATCACGGCGCGCAGCCGGTCGCCGAATGCGTCGCACAGCGTGCGCACGGCCTCCGCGTCGGTCACGTCGCATACGCGGTAGTGCACCGGCAGGCCGAGCGCAGCCACGGCGTCGAGCGACGCCTTCAGGTCGCGGCGGCGTTCGAGCTGCCGCAGCGCATCCCGGATCGCCTTCGGAGATCGCCCGGGCGTCGCCTGGCGCAGTTGCTCGAGCCCGTAGCGCTTGAAGCCCGCGTCGTCGAGCGCGAGCCACGGCTCGTCGCCGGCGGGCAACGCATCGCGCCCGGTGACGATCACCGTGCAGCGATGGCGTTTTGCGAGCGCGCACGCGGCCAGGAAACCGATGCCGCGCGCGCCGCCCGAGAAAAGCACGACGTCGTCGGGCGCCCAGTCGGGCGCCGCGTCGGCCGGCAGGTCGTCGCGGGTCGCGACGAGCGTATGGCGGCGTCCGCCGCGGTGGCCGACCTCGAAGCGTCCCCAGCGGTACAGTTCGCGCGCGATCAGCTGGTCGACGCGCCCCGTTTCGTCGGGCGCGATGTCGAGCACGCGCACGTTGCAGTTCGGCAGTTCCTGCGGCAGCGTCTTCGCGAGGCCGGCCCACAGTCCGCCGAGCGGCTGGACGAGCGGGCCGTCGCCATGGCCCATCAGGCCGTCCTGCCAGGTGAGCGCCAGATAGAACAGCCGCGACGTCGATTCTTCCTGCGACCAGTCGCCGTAGCACGCCTGCAGCAGCGCGACCGTGCGGCGCAGCGGCGCTTCCCATTGATCGCGCGCGTCGAGCGAGAACCGCGCTTCGATGCCGAGATCGACGATCCCGTCGAACGGCCCCGACTGCGCGACGAACGCGCTCGCGGCCGCCGCCGGATCCACGCCGTCGGCCGGCGCGAACACGCCCGGTTTCGCACAGGCGCGCGTGAGCGTCGCCACCACGCGCTCGACCGTGCGACCGCGGCCGTTGACGATCGCGATCCGCTTGCCGCTCAGCTCGGCCGCCGGCAGGTCGGGCAACGGCTCGATCTCGACCGGCCGCCAGGTGAAGCGGTGCGTCGGCGTGGCGTCGGTGCGCTGCGGCGCGTCGTCCGCGATCGCGTCGCGCTGCAGAAAGGCCAGCACGTCCGGCGCCAGCGTAGGGCCGGCGGAATGAACGGGCGTGGGTGATGCCACGCTCGCCGGTTGCTCGGCGCCGGGTGCCGGTGTCGGTGTCGGTGTCGGTGTCGGTGTCGGCGTTGGCGTTGGCGTTGGCGACTGCGATGGTGATGGCGACGGCGACGGCAACGACGTAGCCCCCAGCGCTTGCGTGCCCGTAAGCGGACACACCGATGTCCTGACAGCCGGCGCGCTTGCATCCCCCCCGGCCTGCCCCGCGGACACCCGCTCGCGCAAGCGCGGCTTCGCGATCAACCGGATCCCGTCGCGCGGACGCAGCGAGATCGTCGCGCCGGTGTCGAGCGAATGACCGGGCACCGCGCTCAGGTCGACGTGCTGCGCCACCACCGCGATCAGCACGCGCATCTGCAGCAACGCAGTCTGGTAGCCGATGCATTTGCGCATCCCGCCGCCGAACGGAAAGTACGCGTACCTGTGGCGCTCCGGCGCATGCGATCCGAAGTTCTCCGGATCGAACGCGTCGGGGTTCGCCCACAGCGCCGGATGACGATGCGTGACGTACGGCGACATGAACACCGACGAGCCAGCCGGCACGTGATAGCCGCCGATCTCGTCGTCGTCGACCAGATCGCGCGTGAAGCCCCAGATCGGCGGGTACAGGCGCAGGATCTCGTCAACGGTCTGCGCGAGGTACGGCAGGCGTTCGAGATCGGCCGCATCGGGCGCGCGGCCGCCGAGCACCGCATCGAGCTCCTCGCGCAAGCGGCGCAACACCTGCGGATGCTGCGCGAGCGCATAGAGCCCCCACGCCATCCCGCTGCCGGTGGTTTCGTGGCCGGCGAGAAACACCGTCATCACCTCGTCGTGCACCTCGCGCTCGGTCAGCGGCGCGCCTGTGTCCGGGTCGCGCGCGGCGAGCAGCAGCGAGATCACGTCGCTCGTGTCGGAGCGCCCCGCGCGATGCTCGGTGACGATCGCGTCCACGATCGTGTCGATCCCGCGGCGCGCGTGCGCGATCCGGCGATTGAACGGCGTCGGCATCCAGCGCGGCACGAAATCGTTCAGGTTGCCCTGCGGCATCATCGCCGCGATGCCGAAGCGCACGGCCGGCCCGACGTCGTCCGCATGCCGCGAGATGTCCGCGTTGAACAGCATCAGCCCGAGCATGCGCAGGCTCACGCGCATCATTTCCTCGACGGCGTCGAACGGCGCATGCGCCGGCCGCTTCAGCCACGCCTCGACGAGCGCAAGCGCCGCAGCGCCGACCGCGGCCGTGTGCGACTCGACCTGCCTGCGGTGAAACAGCGGCTGCACCACGCGGCGGTGACGCCGCCAGAACTCGCCGTCGGTCGTCAGCAGGCCGTCGCCGAAGAACATCTTGAAGTTGTCGTAGAAGCGGCCACGAACGTAGTTGCGATGGTTGTCCTGCAGCACGTGCTGCACGCCGTCGGGATGCGCGAGCGCGTGCGTGAGGAACGGGCCGAGACGGTTGCGCGCGATGTCGCCGTACTGCTGCTGCAGCTTCAGCAGCATCGTGACGGGATTGCGCTTGTACGCCGCGAGGTTGCCCATCACGACGCTGCCGCGCGGGCCGGGCGCGAGTCGCTTCATGCTCATGCGGACACCTGTTCGGAAGACGCGCGCCCGGCCAGTTGCGCGTCGATCTCGCCGCGCGCGGCGAACGCGCCGGTCACGCGATGCACGTAGCCGATCACGATGCCCGTCACGTCGCGCATCTGCATCAGGATCCTGCCGTCCGGGCGCACCGCGACGAACCGGTTGCCGCTGCTCGCCGGCCCTTCCAGCGCGAACGCGCGCGGGCTCACGCGCAGCGCGATCGACGCGTGGCGGCTCGCCAGCTCGCAGTCGTTGCCGGCTTCGTAGATATCGATGCGGCCGATCGACATCGGCGCCGCGAGCGGAATGTAGTCGCCGGCGACGTGATCGAGCGCGGCCACGCGCGCGAGCCCGTCGAGCAGGATGCTCGGCACCACGAAGCGCGAGAACACCGGGTCGCCGTCCGGCACGTTCAGCCGGAAGCGCGCCTGCTTGCCCGCGTCGCTCATGCCGGTGTCGGTCGTCGACACGAACATGCCGGTCAGCCGCACCGGCGCCGCATCGAAGTGATACGGATCGGCGACGGGCGTGAACGTCGCCATGGCCGGTTCGTGCCAAACCGGCGCCGGCGCGTAGGCGTCGGCCAGGCGCACGGTGATCTCGAAGTGCGGCTTGTCGCGCACGAGCACCTGCCCGCCAGGCGCCAGCACGTCGCCGGAAATCCGCACGCGCACGTGCACCGCGTCGCCGTCGCGCGACGCGATCCGCGCGTGGATGCGCTTCACGCTCGGCCGCTTCGCGTCGTACACACGCAGGAAGTGCAGGAATGCCGCGTCCGCGAAGCCGACGACCTTGAGCCCCGGCACGAGCCGCAGCGCGGCCTCGGCGGCCACTTCGGGCACGAAGGTTCCCGGCAGCGTCGGAAAGCCGTTGACGACGTGATGCTGCAGGTACGCGTCGCGCTCGAGGTCGAACACGCGCTCGAACGTCACGCTGTCGTCGGTCCGCGCGCGTTCCGCGCCGAGATAGAAATCGGGATCGCGCGACGCGGCGACGGCGGCTGGCGCGCCTTCGTCGAGGTCGAAGTAACCCGGCAGGTGCGTTTCGATCGCACGCCGCTCGGCGTCGCCGAGATGCACGGACATCGCCGCGCGCTCGCCGAGCCCGAGTTCGCGCATGAAGTGATGCTGCCCCTCCGCGGTGCGCATGCTCGTGAACAGTCCGCTCTTCTCGAGAAACGAGCGCGTGACCGGGTTCGCGCCGAGCCCGACCGAGCGCCACAGCGTCCAGCCGATCGTGAATTCGTCGTGACCGAGCGCCGCGCGGTGATACGACGCCTGCGTGTTCAGGAAGTCGTTGCCCGACGCGTAGTCGGTTTCGCCCGCCTGCCCGGTCAGCCCGATGAACGAGCCGAAGTTGCACCACAGGCGCGGCTGCCGCGCGCCGAACGCGCGGCGCAGGTTCCCGTAGCCGCGTACCTTGATGTCGCGCACCGCGACGAAATCGTCCAGCGACTTCACGCGCACCGAGGCCGAACGGTTCAGTCCGGCCGCGTTGACCAGCAGGTCGACGCGCGGCTCGCGCGCGAGAATCGTGTCGATGGCCGCCTTCACGCTGTCGGGGTCGAGCACGTCGGCGCGCAGGTAGGTCACGCGGTGCGCGCCGCAGAACGCGCGCATCGCCTCGATGTTCATGCAGGCCGTGCGCGCGTCGGCACGCCGCTCGAAGGCGCGGATGATCTCGGGCAACGGCCGTTCCGGATGCAGCATCTTCTGCTGGCGGATGTAGTCCGGGCGGCTCTTCGCAAACGTTTCGTCATCCATAGCGAGCAGTTCCGCGTCGATCGCGTCCAGCGCGCTGCTGCCGATCAGGTACAGCGTCGGGCGCACCTGCGCGGCGAGCGTCTTCATCAGCTCGCCGGTGATCCCGCGCGCACCGCCAACCGCGACCACGACCGAATCCTGGCCGAGCGACAGCCGCTCGTCCGCGCGCAGTTCGCCCGTGTCCGCGACCACGCGCGGCGTGCGGCGCCGTCCGGCGCCCAGCGCGACGACCGGCAGCCAGTGACGGGCGCCGCTTTCCCGCTCCGCGTCGCGCAGCGCGTCCGGCAGCGCGCGCGTATCGGTCAGCACGGCAACCGGGCGCGCTTCCGGCATCTCGATCGCCAGCGCCTTCACGAGGCCCGTGAACAGGCCGGCATCCGGATGCGGTACGTCGCCCGCGAGCGCGTCGAGCAGCAATACGATCAAGCTGCCGTCGCGCTCGAGTGCCGCATGGCAGCGCTTGATCGCGAGAAACGCCAGGTCGTGCAGCGCGAGCCGCGCGGACGCAGCCGGCGCTGCGGCGCCCGGTGCGAGCGTGCCGGCGTCGAGCGACGTGAGCACGCGCACGTGGCCGATGCCGTCGGGCAGGAAGTCGAGCGCCGCCGCGTCGATCCGCTCGATCCAGTGCCAGCCCGGCCGGTGCGTGGCGAACGGCCGCGTCGACAGCACCACGCAGCCGGGGCCCGCATCGGCGTGTGCGGCCTGTGCGGCCAGCGCGTCCGGCATGTCGGTCACGATCACGCAGCGCGGCGCGATGAACGGCGTCGACCGGCCCGCGGGCCGCCACGGCGCGTCGCGCCATTCGATCCGGTAACGCGCGACGCCGAGCGGCTCGCCGTCGGCCGAGACGCCGGTCCGGCGCAGCGGGCCGGGTATCAGGGTGCCGCGTTCAACGGGTGCGGTCGCCGCGGTTGTCGATGCGGCCGGTTGCGCGGTCGCGGCGGCCGGCGCCGTCGCATGGGCGGGCGGCACACGCAGCGCGTCGCGATGCGGCTCGTGCGGCGTGGTCCCGTGCGGGCCGGCCGGCTCGCATGCAACGTGCAGCGCGTAGCGCGCGCGGTCGCCGCCGCCGTCGCGCGTGAGCGTCGTGCCGGCATCGCGCGCGACGATTGCGCGCAGCACGTCGATCGCCGAGTCGGCCCCCGCATACGTGACCGCGCGGCCCGTCGCATCGCACGGCGCAGCCGGCTCGACAGCAGCCCGCGCGTCGCCGCCGCCCACGACCGCGAGCACCGGCAGCCCTTCGGCCTGCGCACGCCGCACCGTCGTGACGGCGAACAGCACGATGCCCTCCGCGAGCGGCAGCCCGAACGCGGGCCGCACCTCTTCCGCCGAGTTGCCGTTGATGCCGCCGACGATCGCCATGTCGAGTTCGCCGCTGCACAGGAAACGCTCGGCCGCCTCGAATGCCGCGAGCGTCGACGCGTGGCCCGCATCGACCGTCATGTTCATTCCGTGCAGGTCGTGATAGTTCGCGACGCGCGCTGGGATCACGTTCGGCATCATTCCCGGAAACGAATTCTCGGTCGTCGGCGCGACGAGTTGCTTCGTCGCCTCGCGCAAGCCGTCCAGCACGCGTTCGGTCGCCGCGCGTTGGTCCGGCCGCGTCGCGTCGAGCACCGCGGCCGCGATGTCGTCGAGATAGCAGCGGCTCGCATAGAGCGCCGCATTGCGCGTGGGCCCCATGTGCCCCATCACGAGTCCGATCGTGTCCGCATGCGCGTGCCAGAACGTGCCGAGGCGTTCGCGCAGGTCGTGCGCGGCGTCGAGCGCCATCAGCTGGCAGCGATCGAGCGCGCGCAGCACCGCCGGAGGCATCTTCACGCGCGCGAAGCTCGGCAGCGGGTAGCCGGTTCCGAAGCTCGCGTCGGGCGCACGGCCTTCGCCGCGCAGCCACGCGGCGACCTGGGCGTCGCCGTCGAGGCCCGGAAACTTCGCGGACCAGCCGACGATCGCGAGCGGTTCGCGCGCGAACCGTCCGCTCGCCTCGCCGGCAGGCAGATCCGCGCGGTATTCCGACACGATCAGGTGACCGTTCGTGCCGCCGAAGCCGAACCCGGACACCGCCGCGACGCGTGCCGATTCACGCCGGACCGGCCACGATACCGGCGCCACCGGAATCCGCAGGTTCGTGCCGGCGATGTCGAACTCAGGCGGCGGCTCGCTGAAGCGGTGCTGCGGCGGGATCACCTGATGCCGCAACCCGAGCAGCACCTGGATCACCGACACGACGCCGGCCGCCCACCCCGTATGCCCGACCAGCGACTTGTTCGACGTCACCTGCACCGGACGGTCGCGCCGGATCGCGTCGCGCAGGCTCTGGAATTCCGCGAGATCGCCGGCCGGCGTGCCCGTTGCGTGCGCAACGACCCAGTCGACGTCGGCCGGCACCGTCGCGGTGCGCGCATACGCGCGGTCGATCGCGATGCGCTGGCCGGCCGAATTCGGCGCGTAGATCGCCTTGCCCTTGCCGTCGGACGACGAGCCGAACGATTTCAGCACGCCGAGGATGCGGTCGCCGTCCGCGCGCGCCCGCGCGACGCGCTTCAGGATCACGACGCCCGCACCGTCCGCGAACAGCACGCCGTCGCAGTCGCGGTCGAGCGGCCGCACCTCGCCGCTGCGCGACAGCCCGTGCAGCTTCGAGAACAGGACCGAGCCGCGCGGCGCGAGCGCGAAGGCGCCGCCGCACGCAACCACGTCCTGCTTGCCGAGCAGCAGCGCCTTGATCCCGAGATCGATCGAATACAGCGACGACGAACACGCGGTGTCGACCATCATGCATTGCGCGTCGTCCGGCAGCACGCCCTGCATCGCGTTCAGGCCGACCCGGTGCGGGAAGAACGACGCGAGATCGCCGGCGCCGCGCGCATAACGCGCGCTCAGCACCGCATCGATCGCGGCCACGCGCCGCTCGCGCTCGGCCGCGTCCACGCCCGCCTCGATCAGCACCGCGTTCAGGCGTTCGCGCGCGGCGGCCAGCACCATCCCCTCCTCGAGATGCTGGCTGCCGTCCGCCGTGTAGCCGACGAGGAACGCCACGCGATCGGCGTCACGCAGCGTCACGCCGTCGAGCGACTGGCACAGCGCGTGACGCAGCCACAGCGTCGTCAGCTCGTGCGGCGCGGTGCCCGCGTCGAGTTCGGCGTGCACCGTCGGGCACGGCTCGAACTGCTCGATGAAGACCGAGCGCGACTGATAGCTCTTGTCCTCGGCCGACGTGTCGGGCGAATAGAACGAGCGGTAATCCCAGCGATCCGGCGGCACGTTGCCGAACAGTTCGGGGCCGTCGAGCAGTGCGCGCCAGAACGCATCGGGGTCGCTCGCGCCGGGCAACGCGAGACCCATGCCGACCACGGCGATGTCGTCGCTGTCCGGCGCGTCGTCCGGCGGCGCGGCGGGACCATCGGCCCGCTGCGTGTTCACGGAGACGGGCGGCGCCGCGGCCGGCGCCGCCTCGCCCGCGCCCTCGGCACGCGCCGCGCCCGCCCATTCCGCGCGCGGCGACAACCCTTCGCTGCACAGCGACAGCCCGCCGTCCGCGACGACCACCTGCCCGGTGATCCAGCGCGCCGCATCCGACGCGAGAAACACGACGAGATCGGCGAGGTCCTCCGCGCGTGCGAGCCGCTTCAGCGGCGTCGCCGCGATGCTCGAGCGCTTCGTGTTCTCCGGGTCCGGAAACTGCGCGGCGACGTCGCCGTCGATCAGCGTCGACGACGCGCCGTTCACGCGAATGTCGCGCCCCGCGTACTCGACCGCGAGATAGCGCGTCAGCGATTCGAGCGCTGCCTTCGCGGTGCCGACGACCAGATAGTTCGCCGGCACGAGCGTCGCGCCCACCGACGACACGTTGACGATCGCGCCGCCGCCCGAGCGCGCCATCAGCGCCGCGGCACGACGCGCGCACCAGAACGCGCCCTTCAGGTTGGTATCGAGCGCGCGATCGAAATGCTCGGCGCCGATCTCGTCGACGCCGAGCAGCGCACCGGACGCCGCATTGTTGACGAGCACGTCGAGCCGGCCGTAGCGCCGTTCGATCTCGTCGAACATCCGGTCGACCTGCGCCTGCTGCGCGACCGACGCACGGATCACGTCGACCGTCGCGCCGAGCGCGCGCAGTTCGTCGGCCGTCTGCTTCGACGCGTCGAGCGAGTGGAAGAAATTCAGGATCACGTGCGCGCCCTGCTCGGCGAAACGCCTGCAGATCGCCTTGCCCACGTTTTTCGCGCCGCCCGTCACGAGGACGAGCTTGCCGCGCATGCTGGTATTCGCCATGGATCGCCTGCCTATCGAGAACTTGTCATTACGGGCAGGGCCCCCCTGCCGACCAACGTTTCAGCCCACGGCCGTCAGGCGGCCGCCTTCCCCTGGTTCTCGTAGACGAAATCGACGATCTGCCCCATCGCCTTGAAATCGCCGCTGCGGAAATTGGCCGGCAGCGGCGGCAGCGCGTAGCGCGCGGTGATGCGCTGGATGATCTCGGTCTGCTTGACCGAATCGATGCCGAGCTCGGCTTCGAGCTCGATCGTTTCGGAGAACACCTCGGCCGGATACTCCATCGCTTGCGCGTAGATATCGACGAGCTCCGTGAACAGCCGCTCGCGCGGCACGTGGGCGGGCTTCGCCGCCGCGAGCGGCTCGTGAGGCGCCGACGGCGCCGGCACCGCCGTCAGGGTCGGCGCGGCCACCGCTGCCAGGCGCGGCGCGGTCGCGACGAGCGGCTCGGCCTGCGGTGCCAATGCGGCGACCGTCGGTGCCGCGACCGGCGCGGCGCCGGCCGGCGCCGTGCTCGCCGCATCGAACGCGTGACGCAGCTCGCCCTTGAGCCAGTCGACGATGTGCGGTCCGCGCGCATGCCAGAACGCGTCGAACCCGGAGCCGGCGTTGCCGATGCGAATATCGTCCTTCATGATGCTGTCCTCCTGGAAATAGCGGGTGATGGTCGTGACGACGCTCGATTCCTCGGTCGCGTTCGACGGGCCGCCGAACGTCCTGACCGTGCCGGGCCCCGCGATGCGCACGACGATGCGCGCCAGCGCGTTGAGCGCGCCGCATTCGACGTAGCGCCCGATGCCGTCCGCGCACGCGGCGCGAATCGCATCGGTGAACCGCACCGGCAGCACGAAATGCGACGCGAGCCGCGCGCCCGGATCGTCGGCGCCGCTGTAGCGGCGGCCGAGGATCGGCGAATACACCGGAATCGCGAGCGGGCCGTGCCGATACGCGGCGAGCCGCGCGGCGAACTGTTCGCGCGCGCCGGCCAGATCCGGGTGATGAAATCCATACGGAGACCTGAGCGTCTGTGCTGTCACGCCGCGTGCCGCGCATGCCGCGACGAAGCGCTCCAGCGCGTCGCGCGGGCCGGACACGACGGTCTGCGACGGATGGTTCTCGACCGCGATGCACACGTTGCGCACCGCGTGCGTGACGGCGCTCGCGTCGATCAGCTCGCGCGTCGCGTCGGCACCCGTCGAGATCGCGGCCATCATCCCGTCGGCCGGCGCCGCCGCCTGCAACGACGCTATCCGGTCGCAGACGATCCGCGCGCCCTGCTGGATCGAATACATGCCGCCGCACACCAGCGCCGCGATCTCGCCGAAGCTGTGTCCGATCAGCACGTCGGGCGTCACGCCGTGCTCGCGCAGCACGCCGAACATCCCGACCGACGCGCCGTAAATCCCGAGCTGCAGCAGATCGGGCGCTTCGTGCAGCCAGACGTCGAGCCCGGCATCGTCACGCCACAGCGCGCCCGTCAGCGGGCGGCCGAGGCGCTCGCTCGCGACCGCGTCGAGCAGGTCGAGCGTCAGCCGCACGCTCGAGTGTTCGCGGCCCAGCTGCCGCAGCGCGCCCGCATAAAACGCGCCCTGTCCCGGGAACAGGAACGCGCAGCCGCGCGCTTGCGCGCCGCTCGCGTCCGGCCCGGCGCCGTTCAGCCCGCGTCGTTCCATAATCCCAACCTCCCAAGGCTCTCCGCCAGTTTCAGTCTCGCGATCCGCCACTTCGACACCGCGAGCACGCGCTGCCGACGCGCATCCGCGAGCGCCGACTGCGCGTTCAGCAATTCCGTGAACGTGCCGACGCCGGCCTTGTAGCGCCCACGTGCGATGTCGAGCGAATGCAGCGCGGTATCGAGCAGATGCCGCGAGTTGTCCAGGTTCGTCGTATCGGTCTGCAGGCTCTGGTAGCTCTTCCATACGTCGAGCGACACCTTCAGTTCGGTATTGCGCACGTCGGCTTCCTGTGCATCCGCTTGCGCCTTCGCTTGCGCGACCCGGTAGCCCGACGCGAACCCTTCGAACAGCGGAATCGAAACCTGGATGCCGATCGAGTTGCTGTGACTGCTCTGCAGCTGGAGAAACGACGCCTGCTGCTGGTAAGACGGGTTGTTGCGCGCGACGCTGCCCGTCAGCGAAATCGTCGGCAACGACTGCGCGCGCACTGCCCGCACCTCGTCGCGCGCCGCTTCGAGCTTTTCGCGCGCGGCGATCAGCTTCGGATGATGGCGCTTGGCTTCGGCGATCAGGTCGGCGACACCGCGCGTGAAGTCGTCGCGATCGGGCGACGGTTCCGCGTCGGCGATGCGCAGCGGCGTATCGGCGTCGGCGCCCAGCGTCGTCGCGAGCGTGCCGATCGCGCTCTGCAGGTCGCCCTCCGCGCTCACGCGATCGAGCAGCGCCTTGCGGTAGGTGGTCTGCGCCTGCAATGCGTCGCCGAGCGTGCCGGCGCCGCCGTCGTGCCGCGCGCTCGCCTCGGCGAGGCTCTCCTGCGCCGCGTGCTCGACCGCCTGCGCGGCGGCGAGTGCCGCCTGCGCGTCGCGCAGCGCGTAGAACGCCTGCGCCGCGTCGTAGAAAACGCTCTGCAGCGCATCGTCGTGCGCCGCGTTGGCCGCGCGCAGCAGCGCGCGCGCACGGTCGAGCGTCGCGCCGCGCTTGCCGAAATCGAACAGCACCCAGCTCAGGTTGAGCATGCCGTAGCGGCTGGTGCTGCGCTGGTCCTGCGAGTAGCCGCCGCTGTAGTTCGTCGTCAGGTTGTCGCGCTCGATACCCGCCGTCGCATTGAGCGTCGGCCAGTACGCGGCCTTCGACACGCCGACCTCGGCCGCGGCCGCGCGCGCATCCGACCATGTCCGGCTCAGTTGCGGATGCGAGCAGATCGCCAGCAGGATCGCGTCCTCGAGCGCGAGCGGCCGCGCGTCGACAGGCTGTGCGCCGCACGCGGTGGCCGACGCCATCGCCCCGGCCGGCGTGGCCGCGACGTCATTGCGCGTGCCGTACACGTCGAGCAGCTGCGCGCGTGCCGGCGGCGCGGACCCCGCGAGCGCGACGACAGCCAGCACGGTAGCGAGGAGACGCTTCATCGCTCAGCGCCCCGCGACCGGTTCCGCCGCACCGGCGTCATGCGTCGCCGGCTGCGGCGCGACGGGTGCAGCGGCGGACGTCCTTGCCGCCATCGCCGCGCGCATCGCGGCGGTCGACTGGTCGAGCACGACCTTGCCGCCCTGCAGCATGATGACGCGCTGCGCGGACGCGATCGTCTCCGGCCGGTGCGCGACGATCAGCCGCGTCATCGCGAGCTGCGTGACGGCCGCGTTGACCTGCATCTCGCGCTGGATGTCGAGATGGCTCGTCGCTTCGTCGAGCACCAGAATGCCCGGCCGCTTGTACAGCGCACGCGCGAGCAGCACGCGCTGCTTCTGCCCGCCGGACAGCACCGTGCCCATGTCGCCGACCAGCGTGTTGTAGCCCATCGGCATCGCGGCGATGTCGTCATGCACGGCCGCGATGCGCGCGCATTCGGCGACCCAGCGCGGGTCCGCGTCCGGGTCGAAGAAACTGATGTTGTCCGCGATCGAGCCCGCGAACAGCACGTCGTCCTGCAGCACCGTGCCGACCAGCGCGCGCAGCCGCTCGATGCCGAGCCGGCCGACGTCGAACCCGCCGATCCGCACCGTGCCGCCCGTCGGTTCGTGGATGCCGAGCAGCACGCCGATCAGCGTCGTCTTGCCGCAACCCGACGGCCCGACGATCGCGACCGACTCGCCCGCCGCGATCGTCGCGCTCACGCCGTCCAGCACGAGCGGCTCGCCGTCCGCGTAGCGGAACGACAGCCCGTCGATCTCGATGCTCGCTTCAAGCGCGTCGGCCTCTCCCGGCACGTTGCGCAGGCTCGCGTCCGGCTCGCTTTGCGCGAACACGATGTCGGCCAGCCGCTCGCCCTGGAGCTGCAGCATCCTGACTTCGAAGTACTTGTCGATCAGGCTGCCGACACGGCTGTCGAACTGGTTCTTGTACGCGTTGAACGCCATCAGCACGCCGACGGTGAACTGGCCGTCCATCACCATGCGCGCGCCGAGCCAGATGATCAGCACGTTCTCGATGCCGAACAGCAGGCCGTTGAGCTGCTGGTAGAAGATCTGCAGCTTCTGCACGTGCAGGCTCGCATTGACCTGCTCGACCAGCAGCGTGATCCAGCTCGCGCGGCGCTCCGTCTGGCGGTTGAACAGCTTGATCGTCTTCACGCCGCGCACCGTTTCGAGGAAATGGCTCTGCTGCTTGGCCGCGTGCACGATCTGGTCCTCGGTCGCACGCCGCAGCGGGCCGTACCACAGCCACCGGACAAGCGCGTACAGCGCCATCGTCGCCAGCGCGACCAGGCCGAGCACGCGGCTGTACACGAACATCATCGCGAGCGTCACGATCGTCATCAGCCCGTCGATCACCGCGCCGAGAAACGACGTGGTCAGCGTCTGCTGGATCGTGTCGATCGAACCGAAGCGCGACACGACGTCGCCGAGATGGCGCCGCTCGTAGTAGCGCACCGGCAGGCTCAGCAGGTGCGTGAACACGTTCGCGCGCCACTGGATGTTCAGCGTGACGCCGACGTACATCAGCGCCCACGCGCGAATCGTGCCGGTCGCCTGCTGCATCAGCAGCAACAGGCCGAAACCGAGCGCCAGCACCGTCAGCAGGTCGCGATCGGCGCTGACGATCACCTCGTCGATCACCCACTGCAGGAAGAACGGCTGCACCAGCATGAAGACTTCGAGCGCGATCGCGAGCGCGAGGATCTGCGCGAGCGAGCGCGAAAGCCCCGACACCGGGCCGAGCAGCTCGCGCAGCTTCACCGCCGGCCGCGCCGCGCGCGGCGCGAACCCGGCGGCCGGCCACAGTTCGAGCGCGACGCCGGTGAAGGCGCGCGACACTTCCGCGAGCGGCACCTTGCGGATGCCGTGCGACGGGTCATGAATCGTCGCGGTCTTGCCGCTCACTTCCTTCAGCACCACGAAGTGGTTGAAATTCCAGTGCAGCAGGCACGGCAGGCGAAGCTGGCCGAGCTGCGCCAGGTCGAGCTTCACCGCGCGCGTGCCGAGCGCGAGGCGCTGCGCGACCTCGATCACGCGCCCGAGCCCCGCGCCCTTCAGCGAGACGGGGAATTGCCCGCGCAGCGTCGCGAGATCCACGTGATGGCCGTGATAGCCGGCCACCATCGCGAGACACGCGAGCCCGCATTCCGCGGCCTCCGTCTGCAGGATCATCGGCAGCTGGCGGCCGAGGCCGAACGAGAGTCGATCGAGTAGTGCCATGCGCGACCTCGTCAGAGTTTGCCGGTCAGGCTGTAAAGCGGCTCCAGCACCCATTCGTACAGGCGCCTGCGCTCCTGCAGGATGTCTGCCTGCAGCGTCATGCCCGCCTGCAACGGTTGCTGCGCGCCATACGCGGTGACGTGCTGCGCATCGAGCGCGACGACCACGCGATAGAAGGTCGCATCGCGCCCCTCGCCCGGCGTCGCCGCCGGGCCGCCGTCGTTCGCGAGTTCGGCCGCCGACAGCGCCGTGCGCGCGATCGACACGACCTCGGCGCGATACTGGCCGAATTTCTGGTACGGAAATGCCTGGTAGCGGACCAGCACCGGCTCGCCGACCCGCACGAAGCCGATCGCCGTGCTCGGCACGAACAGGTGCACCTGCCAGCGCGCGCCGCCCGGCACCACGCTCGCGAGCGGCCTGGACGTATCGACCGACTGGCCGACGTCGGCGATCGCCGCCGTCACGACGCCCGCTTCCGGCGCGGTGACGACGATCCGGCGCTTCGCCTCGCTTTCGATCAGGTTCTGGTCGACGTCGATCACGTTGCGGTCGATCTGCGCGAGCTGGTTCTGCTGCTTGAGGTCGAGGCCGGCCAGCTGGTTGTTCGCTTCCGTCAGCGACTGCGCCGTCGACGCACGCTCGCGCAGCAGCCCGTTCAGCTTCGACTGCTGGTCGAGCAGGTCGGCTTCGCGCTGCTGCGCCTGATCCTTCGAGATGTAGTCCTGGGCCAGCAGGCCGCGATAGCGTTTCGCGCCGTCGGCCGCGATCGACGTGCGCAAGCGCTGCGCCGCGAGCTGATCGTCGATCTGCGCAAGCTCGCCGCCCAGGCTCGCGATCTTCGCGCGCACCGTTGCGCGTTCGTCCTGCTGCAGGCTGCGCGTCTTGTCCAGTTCCGTGAGCAGCGACGCCTTGCGTTGCCGCGCCTGCGCGATCAGCGCGGCCTGCGTCGCGCCTTGCGCCGCGCTCTGCAGGTCGGTGGACACCGTATAGAGCGTCTGCCCGCGTGCGACGTGCTGCCCTTCCTTCACGTCGCGCGCGACGACGATCCCCGGCTGCAGCGCATAGACCTTCACCAGTCCCGCATCCGGCATCACGACGCCGCTGACCGTCGTGCGACGCGTGTAGGTGCCGAACGTGAAGAACAGCAGCACGCACGCGGCCATCGCGACCGCGGCGGCCGCCAGCAGCGTCAGCGACACGGGGCGCACCAGCACGATCTCGCCCAGCGCGCCGGCGCGCTGCGCCTGTTGTGCTTCGTGCCGGAAGAGAGAAGTCGGGTTCGTCAAGATACGGGATGACAGACAGTCAGTTGGGTTCGACGGGATGCGTTCCGGTTGCCCGGGAAGATCGCCGCGGCACCCCGCTTCGGTGCCGCGGCGGTCCGCGATTCACGCGATGGCGGCGCAGCGCGCGCCATCGCACGGAAATCGCGCTCGGCTTACGCGTGCTGACCGCCCAGCAGGCCGAGCAGTGCGTTGCCCGTGCCCACGACAGCCGTCGTCAGCGCTTCGCCGACGTTGTAGAGCGTCTGGCCGTACAGCTCGACCACGTTGCCCAGCGTGTCGAAAATCGAGCCGCCGCCGTAGTAGCCGCCGGAAACTTGTGCGATTTCCTGCTGATTCAGTTCTTGCATTGCGTTTCTCCAGATTGAGAATGCTAGATAACCCATCTAGCGGGGCATCGAACCACGCCGCGAATCGCGACGCAGGTCAATACGTTAAATATGTTAAATTTATGAACGAAACGACTCCATCGCCCATTTATATTTCACCGATCATTCCAGCCAGATGGCGTGCGACGTCCCATCGGATCGAATATCGCGATGAATTCTTTCGCAACGCCCTCACGATCGATCAGCATTCGACAAACCGGCTGTTTGTCGATATGTAATTAATCCTCGCGCCGCCCGGCATCCGGTTCGACGACTTCAATCTGCAGACGAGCAGACACCCCGTGCGTGGACCTCACGGCACCATGCACGTCGCGGAACAAAAGAATGAAAACGCGAATGAATACTGGCCCGATAATCAGCAAAAAATCAGATACGCACCGATTACCAGCCGCCCAATCAACCCTCAAGAAATGATTGATCCGCGTCAGGTTTTGCTCAATGAATTTCTTACAAAAATGAATTCACGGGCCAATGATCCGACACTTTCCGGCCCCTCTTTGTACGATACCGCACCATCGGGCAAACCCGATGTCAGAGGGCTATTGATTCTATTTTCAGGTGGAATTCGGGGCGCAAATATGGAGATTGAATTCCCGCAGTTGATGCCGGAAAGCGATTGTCGTGGCGGCCGATCGGCCCGATGGAATCCGTCGAATTGATATGCAAACAGAATGCATGAACAGGCCGCACGCAACGGCGGGCGCGCGGGCGAATATACGCACCGGGCCTTGCAGACGGCCCGGCGCGCAGCGCCGCGTCACCCCGCTTTCGGCTTCGCGAGCTGGTCCGCGATGGGCAGGTTGCGGATGCGCGTGCCCGTTGCCGCGAAGATCGCGTTGGTCAGCGCTGGTGCGACCGGCGGCAGCCCCGGCTCGCCGACGCCGCCGAGCGGCGTCGCATAGTCGTCCGGCGCGACCAGGTGCACGCGGATTTCACGCGGCGCCTCGTTCATCCGAAGTACCTGGAAGCCGTTGAAATTGCTCTGCTCCGGGCGCCCGTCCTTGAACGTGATCTCGCCGTGCAGCGCGATGCCGAGCCCCATCACCACCGCGCCTTCGAGCTGCGAGCGCACGCGCTCCGGGTTCACTTGCGGCCCGCAGTCGATCGCGATGTCGACACGCGGCACCGTAATCGCGCCATCCGCGCCGACCTGCACTTCGCACACGGCCGCCGTGTACGACACGAAGCTGCGATGCGCGGCGATGCCGAGCCCCCGCCCTTTCGGCAGCTTGCGCCCCCAGCCGGCTTCGCGCGCGACCGTCTCGATCACGCGCCGCAGCCGTCCCGTATCGACCGGATACAACGCCGGATCCTCGCCGTAGTTCACGTTCTTCACCGCAATGTGCGGCTCGAAGCGTCGCGCCGGCCCGATCAGGTCGAGCAGGAAGTCCTTCGGGTCGCGGCCCGCCGCGTGTGCGAGCTCCGCCACGAAGCTCTGGATCCCGAACGCGTGCGGAATGTTGTACACCGAACGAAACCAGCCGATCCGCGTGTGCGCGTCCGCTGCCGGGTTCTCGATCCGTATGTTTTGGACTGCAAATGGAAGATCCGCGATGCCTTGCGCGAGCTCGCCCGGCTGCTCGTGCACGACGCCGGCCCTGAAGGTCGACTGGATCGACGGCGCAACCGTGCGATGCTGCCACGCGACCACCTTCCCCGCCGCGTCGAGGCCGCCTTCGAACGCTTCCAGCGACACCGCGTGGAAATAGTCGTGCGCGATGTCGTCCTCGCGCGTGAAGATCAGCTTGACGGGCGCGCCGACCACCTTCGACAGCAGCGCGGCCTCCACCACGTAGTCGGGCTTCGACTTCCGGCCGAAGCCGCCGCCGAGCAGCGTCACGTTGACCGTCACCCGCTCGGCCGGCAGCGCCAGCGCCTTCGCGATCTCGTCGCGCGTGGTCTGCGGCGCCTGCGTGCAGGTCCACACTTCGCAGCGGCCGTCGGCCACGCGCGCGACCGCCGCCGGCGGCTCCATCGTCGCGTGCGCGAGATGCGGGACGTAGTACGTCGCGCGCACCCGCTTCGCGGCGCTCGCGAGCGCCGCGGCCGTATCGCCGTCGTTGCGGATCACGTCGCCCGGCTGCGCGGCCGCCGCTTCGAGCGTCTTGCGGTAGGCGGCCGAGTCGTAGCCTGCGTGCGGTCCGTGTTTCCAGTCGATCTTCAGCTGTGCGCGCGCCTGGATGGCCGTCCACGTGTCGCGCGCGATCACCGCTACGCCGCCGAGCGGCTGGAACCCGGACGGCAGCGGTGTCGACGCGAGCTGCACGACCTTGACGACACCCGGCAGCTTCTCCGCTGCCGACGCGTCGAACGACGCGACCGTATCGCCATAAGCCGGCGGACGTGCGACGACCGCATAGAGCATCCCGTCGAGCCGCGTATCGATCCCGTAGCGCGCGCGGCCGCCGACGATGTCGCGTCCGTCGATCAACGACGTCTCGCCCTTGCCGATATAGCGGAACTCGGCCGGCGCCTTCAACGGCACGCTTTTCGTATCGGGCACCGGCAGCGCGGCCGCCTTCGCGGCCAGTTCGCCGAAGCCGAGCTTGCGCCCGGTTTTCGTATCGACGACCTCGTGCACCGTCGCCTTCACCTGACGCACGTCGACGCCCCACGTCGCCGCCGCGGCCTGCTCGAGCATCGTGCGCGCGGCCGCGCCCGCGCGGCGCAGCGCCGCGAAGCTCTGCCGCAGGCTACGCGAGCCGTCGGTGTTCTGGTTGCCGTAGCGCGGCTCGTCGCCGACCGCCTGCGCGACCTTCACGCGCGCCCAGTCCGCGCCCAGTTCATCGGCGACCACGAGCGCGACGCTCGTGCGCACACCCTGCCCCATCTCGGAGCGGATGCAGGTCACCGTGACCGTGCCGTCCGGCGCGATCGCGACGAACAGGTTCGGATCGTCGCGCAATCCGTGCGGCATGCCCGCGCCGCCGTACTGCGGATTCGGGCTGACCGGCGGCTGCACCGCCACGGCCGCACGCGCGAGCGACGGCATGCCGAATGCGAGCAGCAGCCCGCCGGAGGCGAAGCCGAGCAGCAAAGCGCGGCGGCTTTCGTTGTGGACGGAGAGTTCCGGCGCGTTCATGCGGCACCTCCGCGGCGCACCGCCAGCCGGATCGCCGCGCGAATGCGCGTATAGGTGCCGCAGCGGCAGATGTTGCCGGACATCGCGTCGTCGATGTCGGCATCGCTCGGATGGGGGTTCGTCTTCAGCAGCGACGCGGCCTGCATGATCTGGCCGGACTGGCAGTAGCCGCATTGCGCGACGTTCAGTTCCTGCCAGGCCTGCTGCAGCGGGTGGGTCAGGTCGGTCGACAAGCCTTCGATCGTCGTCACGCGCTTGCCGGCGGCGACCGCGACCGGCGTGATGCACGCGCGAATCGCCGTGCCGTCGAGATGCACGGTGCACGCGCCGCACAGCGCCATCCCGCAGCCGAACTTGGTACCCGTGTGGCCGAGGACGTCGCGCAGATACCAGAGCAACGGCATGTCGGGATTGCCGTCGAAATGCTGTTCGCTACCGTTGACGGTCAGCGTGATCATCGTTCACCTCCTGTGGTCGGCGCCGTATCGCGCGGGCGTCGAGTGGGGATTTGAACGGCGCTGGGCACATTCCGAACGACCAGGTGGGCCTGACGCCGTTTCATTTCCGGATTGCGTCGGAGAACGACGCAATCGGGGCAATGCTGCCGTCTGGTTGCATCTGCAACGGTTCGGCGGGATTCGGACGATTGCTCGTTCGCGGGGATCGCCGCTCGTATTATCAGACGAATTCCGGTTTGTCGTCGGATCGGGGGAATTCGGGTGGCCGGGTTATCAACGCGCTTGAATCGCTTCGGCGCGGCGTGACGCGGTGATGCCGGTCTCGCCGACGGACGTGCAACCGGCATGCTTCCGTCCGTCGTGCGCTCTTCACCCGACGAGCACCACCGGTTTGCCGGAGAACCGGCGATGCCGCAGCCCTTCCAGTTGCTCGGGCAAATGCTCGAAATCGCCGGTGACACGCGCTTCGGGTTGAAGGGCGCCGTTCGCGATACCGGCCAGCAGCATGCTGCCCGCGGTGGTCGTCTCGAGCCACGCCGCCGCATCGCCGTACGTATGCAGTGCATTCAGCGCGACTTCATGAAGCGATACGCTCGTCGTGAACGGCGGCAGCGGCTGTGCGTCGAACCGGCCCTGGATGCACACGACATGCCCGTTGGCGGACACCGCCGGGGCCCAGCGGGCCGCGCTTTGCGCATCGACGCTGTCGAACACTGCGTAGAAACGCCGGGCCAGTTCGTGCCCGGCGTCGATGGTCTCGCCGATTGGGCCGGCGACGAAACGGGTCGCCCCTCGCGCACGCAGACGCGCCCAATGACGCTCGTTGCACGATACCGTGACCTCGAACCCGCGGTCGGCGGCGATCTGCACCAGATAGTTGCCCACCGCGCCCCCTGCTCCGCTGACGAGAATTTCGCGGGCGGTTCGGCACGGCACTTTCTCCAGCGCCTGCCACGCGGTCAGCGCGGGACACGGCACGCTCGCGGCCGTTTCGAAATCGAGCGCGTCGGGCACCGTCAGCAGCACGGACGCGGCGATCGGCGTGTATTCCGCGAAACTGCCGTGTCCGTCGAGGCCCTGGTGGTACGCAACGCGGCGGCCGAGCAGATGGCGTGCGTGCTCGTCCGCGACGGCGACGACCGTGCCGGCGCCGTCGACGCCCGGCACATGCCCGTCGGACCAGTTCACCAGCGCGCCGCCGAGCACTTTCCAGTCGACCGGGTTCAGGCCGATCGCGTGGTTGCGTACCAGCACCTGGCCGGGCTTCAGCGCCGGCATCGCGATCTGTTCGAGACGCAGTTGTTCGGGATGCTCGCAGCCATGCCAGGTCCATGCGCGATAGCGGGTCGGCAATGATTCGTGGTGGAGGGGTTGGGTCATGGGTGGGGGTTTGTGGTTCGAGTGCGCGGCGATGCCTGCGGCACGGCGGTCATGCCGGATGCGCCGTGAGGACGACCGGCCAGGACGCGGTATGTCCGCGGCATCGATCATGCAGGGATCGGTGTGGCGTTCGCGGATGCGGAACGTGTATGGCCGTCAGTATCCGTGGCCGACGCTGTGTCGCGGAAGGGCTATTCCGCGAAAACACTTTTGAATCCGGGGGGACATTCGCATCGATGAAGGTGCGCAGGTTGTTTGGCATATGGCGACTCGGGTAGTACACGATGCTCACCGGCTTCGCCTCCGCGAAGCTGCCTCACATGATCTCGTTGAGCGCCCCGTCGTCAAGGTACGAGCGGAGCGCAAAGCGGTAATCCGAGATGATGCCCAGTCCCGCTAGCCCCAGCCTAACCCGTACGATCAACCTGCACAACCTCGAGGCCGTGCGCCGGGAGATGTACGTCTACCGCGACATGCGGTTGAACCGGATCGACAGTCAGGCCGATGCACGCTTCGTGTTCGCGCTATCGCAGATTGCGAAAATGTTCGAGATCTGCGACCTCGAACATTGCAGCGGCCAACTGGGGCGGCAAACCACTCTATCGTGACCAGGCGTGTAGGCTGGTACAGAAGCTGTGCATGGTCCTGATTCAATTTTGAAACTGAATGCACGGTCAGAACGTTCGATTGTGCGCAAATCTTCCGACCTGGTTGCGATAACCGTTCTACAAATTGCATCTGGCGCGAAATAATGATCCCAAGAAATCTCGCGATGGCGCGGAAGCGCGAAAGGATCTTTCCGGTGCGCCATGAGTACGAGCAAGTCCTCGCGCAATCGAGGGTTTAGGCGAGCGCCAAACATCGAATAAGCCTCGTTTCAAAACTGAATCAACACGGCATGGACTCCCCGCCTGTTGCTGTCTCGCTATTCTCAAAATCGAACTCAGCTGTGCCTCAAGGGATGGTGGCATATCTGATGCATGCTCGATTCACGCGCCCTTTCTGTGCGAAATAGAAATCGGGGAATAAACAACAAGCGAGTTGGCGATAATCAACGACTGATACGCGGCGCGCAATACGAATCGGGGAAAAACGATGAAAACGATATGGGTAGTATCGGGACTGTTGTCCCTGAGCGGGTGTGCCTCGATCATCGACGGCTCGACCCAGGTGGTGTCCGTCGAGACGCGAAGCGCGACGGAAGCGGTGACCAGCGCGAGCTGCAAGCTTACGAACGATAAGGGTACGTGGTTCGTCACGACTCCCGGTTCAGTTTCTCTGCATCGATCGATGGGGGACCTGAACGTCAAGTGTGACAAGGAAGGGCACGAATCTGGTATCTCCACCGTGGCTTCATCAGCGCGCGGCATGGTCGCCGGCAATCTTCTGTTCGGGGGCATCCTCGGCACGGCGATCGATATGGGTACGGGGGCCGGCTTCGACTACCCGACGATGATTACCGTCAGCATGGGCGCGGCGAAAATGAGCGCGGCTCCTGCAGTGGCGAGCGGCATACCTTCAGTGATCCCCGCATCTTCTCAGGCACCGACCGCCATCGCCACTGCCGCGGCAAACCCCGTTGCCCGTCCAACCCAAGCGCGAAACTTCACCATCATGCCCTCATGTTCGACCATCACATCCGGCCCGCGAGTCAACTGCACAGTCCCCTGACAACTGCGAGAAGTCGCGGCGCGCGCCAGCAATGGGCGGCGATGCCACCGTTCACCAATAGGGAACGCCATGACGGTTCATCAGCATCACGCCGCGAGCAGCGTCGCGACGAGCGCGCCTGTTGTCGACGCCCGTATCTGCGCGCAGAAACCTGAGCTGATCATGCGCGAATGTGAAACGCGTTTGAGGACTCGCAGATGAAAGTGGCGATCATCGATACCGAAACAACCGGGGTTGCGGCGCACGACGAGCCGATCAGTATAGGAATACTGCTTGTTGAAATAGAATTAGGCTCGGGCGTTCTAGTTCGGGAAATTGGTCGATACCACGGCTTGCGCGAGCCGCGTGTGCCGATTCATCCGAAGGCTCAGGCCGTACACGGCATGACTGCCGCCGATCTTTCCGGAAAGGTACTTGACCTCTGCATCACATCACTGATCAACGAGGCAGATGTGCTGATCGCGCACAATGCGCAGTTCGACGCAAGGATGTTGGCGGTCGTCTGCGACGCCGCATCAGCAAAGTCGTGGCGCTGTTCGTTCCAGCAGTTTCCGTGGCCCGCTGCCGTCGGCAGGAAGAAGCTCGATTCGGTCTGCGAGTTCTATGGCGTGATCAAACAGCCCCGTCATGACGCACTTGGCGACTGCGAAGCCTTACTTGCGGTACTTCTAATCCACACCGGGAAGACCACGCGAAGCCGAACGTATCTCGCGCTGCTTCTGGCAAAGACATCTGTCATTTTCGATGCCGCGCCGCGAGCTGCCATGCACCGATCACCTGCATACCAGCAACCGCCCGCGGATTGGACACTTGAACCGCGTCAGCCGGTCAGTCAGGCGTGGAACCAACACCCAGTCGAATTCAAGCGGCCACAACGGCGGCGGCAGTCCCTTTCCGCGGCGGAGATCACGGTGTGGGCTGCTGTCTTGTTGATCGCTATGTTTGTCGGCCTTGCTGCCCATGGGTAGAGGCTTAGTCCCTTAATCAAGCAGTTCCCATTAGATTATGGAGAACCGGGACTCTATAAAAAGGCCCGTCCATTTACGGCCTCGTCGTATCTAGGTCGATACGACGTCCCTCGGTTCTGTATCGAAACGCGATTCTGGAATCCACCAAGGGCGGCACGGCATGCGAAGAGTTGCGTGCGGCATGTTTCTCGCTCCGAATTGATGAAATCAGGTTACATAGCGATTACATGGAACTTCAGTACAGAGTGGTGTATCGAGGAAGGCAACCGCAGAGTCTTGAACAGACTGGCCCGCCCTACACGATTCGAACGTGTGACCTACGGCTTAGAAGGCCGTTGCTCTATCCAACTGAGCTAAGGGCGGTCGAGGGGAAAAGACACGGCGACAAGACAAAACCCGGACCGCATTCCACGCGAAAGGCTTCGAGCGCCACCACCACACCCCAAAACTCGAAACCCCGAAACGAAACGGGCCCGGCATGAAGCCGAGCCCGAAATTATACCCGATCATCGCGTCACATCACGCGCGACGCGCGACCGGCGGCACCGCAACCCTCAAACCGGCTGCGGATGCAGCATGAACCAGCCGAGACAGAACACCCCGGCAATCACGCAATACACGCCGAACGAAGCCAGCCGCCCGCGCCCTTCGAAATAGCGCATCAGGAACCGTACGCTCAGATAAGCCGCGATAGCCGTCAGCACGCCGCCGAGCAGCGCATCCGCGAGCTGGTCGCGCGCATGGAACAGCTTCGGCAGTTCGAGCACGCCCGCGGCAAAAATGATCGGCGTGCCGAGCAGGAACGAAAACTCCGCGGCCTTCTCCGCCGTCAGCCCGGCCACGTTACCGGCGATCATCGTCAGCCCGCTGCGCGAGAAACCCGGAATCAGCGCGCCGATCTGCGCCAGGCCCACGAAGAACGCCTGCTTGAACGTCATCTTCTCGGGCGGTTGATGCGCACGGCTGCGCTGGATCCGGTCGCCGATCCACAGCAGCACGCCGTTGACGATCAGCGCGATCGCGACGATCCGCAGGTCGTGGAACACGCGCTCGATGCGCTTCTCGAGCAGCAGGCCGACGATCCCGGTCGGGATCGTGCCGATGATCAGCGCCCACATCAGGTGCCCGTCGTCGTTCTTGCGGCCGCCGAGCTGCGCGAAGAAGCCGCTGATCAGCGCGATCCAGCGCGCACGGAAGTACCACAGCAGCGCGAGTGCGGTGCCGAGGTGCAGCGCGACGAGGAACGGCAGCAACTGCGGCGCATGCTTGTCGATGTGCATGCCGAACAGCGCGGGCACGAGCAGCGTGTGGCCGAGACTGCTGACGGGGAAGAGTTCGGTAACGCCCTGCAGGACGCTCAGGAATACCAGAAACCAGAGACTCACGCGTCGGTCCTTTTGGTGGTGATCAGTCGGGTAGAAGAGCGGACGACGCATCGCGCGTCCGAAAAAACGCGCCCCGATTATGCCCAGCCCAGATTACTGCGCCAAGGCATTTGACTGGTTATTGCGGCAATGCACACAAACGCTTGCAATTTGTAAGCGCGCAGAAAGCAAAAAGCCCGCCATTTGCATGGCGGGCCTTTCGATTCCGGCAGAAATTGCCGTCAGCGGCCGAGCTGATAGAAAAACAATACCGTGCTGCCGGTGAACATGCCGAACAGTGCGATTCCCATTGCCATTGCCAGATCCATGGCCCCCTCCACGAAGTGTCATGACCCGGCAACATCACCGGTTTAGAGGCATTATCCAGACCGTCGGAAGGTTGAAAAACTCGCAATTTCCCCGAGAAGGGTTTTCCCCGACCGCCTCGCAACCCGATAATGGAGCGCGCCATCGCGCACCCCGCCCACCCGTTCATACCGATTCGCCATGCCGATCTTCCAGCAGCACGACATTCATGAACTCCACGCCGGCCCGTCGCTCGTTCGGGTCGCCCCGCAATTCGGCGGCCGCCTGCTGTCGTGGCACGTCGACGGCGAGCCGGTCATCTTCTGGCCGGACGCGGCCGACTGGAGCAACCTCGCGCGCGTGCGCGGCGGCAATCCGCTGCTGTTTCCGTTCCTCGGCCGCCATCGCGTCGACGGCGAACTGGGCCGCTGGCGCGATGCCGCCGGCGTGGTCCGCGACCTGCCGATGCACGGCTTCGCGCGCGACCTGCCGTTCGCGGCACGCCCGTCGGCCGACGGCGCCGCGCTGTCGATGACGCTCGACGCGAACGACGCGCTGCGCGACAGCTATCCGTTCGATTTCCGGTTCGAGACGACCTACCGGCTCGCCGATGCGCACACGCTCGACGTCGCGCTCACCACGACCAACCGCGGCGACACGCCGCTGCCCTACTACGCGGGCCATCATTTCTATTTCGCGCTGCCGCACGGCGAACGTGCAGAAACCACGCTCGAGCTGCCGCCGACGCGCCGCTGCATGCAGCGCGCCGACGGCTCGATCAGCCCGCTCGAGCCCGGCGCAGCGTCGTACAGCCTCGGCGATCCGGACATCCTCGACCGCTTCCACTGTCTCGACGGCGCGCCGTCCACGCCGGTACGCATCGTGATGCCGGGCCGCCGCCGCACGATCGAGATCGCGCTCGACGTACCGGGCTCGATCCCGTGGTACGCGGTCACGACCTGGACGGAAAAACCGGAATCGGACTTCTACTGCGTCGAGCCTTGGCTCGGCCTGCCGGACGCCATCCACAACGGCCTCGGGCTGCGCATGCTCGCGCCGGGCGCGACGGAAACGGCCACGCTGCGGATTCGCGTGCTGCCGCTCGCCGGCTGACACCGGCCGCGCCGAACCGGTGCGCGCCGGCCGCGCCCGCGGCCCGAAACTGCGGTGCGCGGGTCGAACCCGTTAAAATCGGACGTTTTGTATCGCCTGCCGCGTCGCGCGCGGCAGGGTTTTGCGAGGTTCAATGATCGGAACAACAACGAAGCGGCTCTTCGCGGCCGCCTGCGCCGCGCTGCTCGTCGCGTGCGGCTCCGCTCCCGTCGGCCCGGGTTACTACCGCGTCGAGCGCGGCGACACGCTCTACAAGATCGCGCGCGAGAATCGCACGTCGACGGTCAACATCGTGCGCTGGAACCAGATCACGAACCCCGACGCGATCGAGGTCGGCCAGGTGCTGCGGGTCGCGCCGCCGCCCGGCACGACGACCGCGTCGACCACCGGCACCGGCAGCGCGGGCCGCAGCCGCCCCGCGCCTTCCGCGCCGGTCGAATCGGCGGTCAAGCCGGCCAGCAGCATCGCGCTGATCTGGCCGGCCGCCGGCAACGTGGTGCGCAGCTTCGACGGCTCGAAATCCAAGGGCATCGATATCGCGAACGCTGCGGGCACGCCGGTGCTGGCCGCCGCGCCGGGCACCGTCGTCTATGCGGGCAACGGATTGCGCGGCTACGGCAACCTGATCATCCTCAAGCACAACGCCGATTACCTGACGGCCTACGCGCACAACCGTGCGCTGCTCGTGAAGGAAGGCCAGCCGGTCACGCAGGGGCAGACGATCGCGGAGATGGGCAACAGCGACAGCGATCGCACCGCGCTGCACTTCGAGCTGCGCTACGGCGGCCGCTCGATCGATCCGGCACGCTACCTGCCGGCGCGCTGAGCGCGCCAGCGTCGACGGCAGGCGATAGACGACACGCGATGCCGGCACGCATCGCATATCGTCGCGAGGGAGAACGGGAAGGTTGTGTCAGCGCTTGCGCAGACGGCCAGTGAACCGGCCGGACAGCGGATCGACGCGGCTGGCGAACGCCACCAGCGCGCCGATTCCGAAGAGGCTGAACCCCGCAGCTATCAGAAGCAAATCCATGGTCATATCACTGTTTTGTCGTGATCTTATGCGTCATGACGGAATCGTGCACTGAGCCGCACCGGTTGCACGAGTCCGCACATTCCCTATCTATCAGACGCCATTGTGGTTTCGGTCGCGTGAAATGCCGATGTAATCCATCGACCGATGCCGACGATCGACGCCAAGGAGACTCGCATGCTGCCCGCCGCCGACCGCTACGACGACCTGCTCGCCCGCTTCCGGTGGGACGTTCCGGCCCGTTACAACATCGGCGTGGACGTCTGCGACAAGTGGGCCGACGGCAGCGGACGGCTCGCGCTGATCCAAGAAACGGCGCAAGGCGACGTGTCGCGCGTCACGTTCGACGACCTGAAGAATGCTTCTAACCGTTTCGCGAACAGCCTCGCGCGGGCAGGTTTGCAACGCGGCGACCGGATCGCGATCTTCCTCGCACAGGGTCCGGAAACAGCGATCGCGCATCTCGCCGCGTACAAGCTCGGCGCGATCGCGGTGCCGCTGTTCACGCTGTTCGGCGCCGACGCACTCGAATACCGGCTCGCGAACAGCGAAGCCGCCGCGCTCGTCACCGACGCAGCCGGTTACGCGAAGATCGCGTCGCTGCGCGCGCAACTGCCGATGCTGCGCACGTGCTACTGCATCGGCGACGATGCACCCGACGCCCCCGGCGTGCTGCGCTTCGACGCCGCGCTCGCCGCCGAATCGCTGGACTTCGTGCCGGCGGACACCGCGGCCGACGATCCGGCGGTGATCATCTACACGTCCGGGACGACCGGCAAGCCGAAAGGCGCGCTCCATGCGCACCGCGTGCTGTTGGGCCATCTGCCGGGCGTCGAGATGTCGCAGCAATGCTTCCCGCGCGACGCACGCCTGTTCTGGACGCCCGCCGACTGGGCCTGGATCGGCGGGCTGCTCGACGTGCTGCTGCCGTCATGGCATCACGGCGTGCCCGTGCTCGCGCGCCGCTTCGAGAAGTTCGACGGCGAAGCCGCGTTCGCGCTGATGGCGCGGCACGGCGTGACCCACGCGTTCCTGCCGCCCACCGCGCTGAAGCTGATGCGCGCGGTGCCGGCGCCGCGCGAGCGCCATGCGCTGGCGCTGAAATCGGTCGCGAGCGGTGGAGAATCCCTCGGCGCCGGGCTGACGGCCTGGGGGCGCGACGCGCTCGGCGTGACGATCAACGAGTTCTACGGACAGACCGAATGCAACATGGTGCTGTCGTCGTGCGCGGCGCTGTTCGATGCGCAGCCCGGTGCGATCGGCAAGGCCGTGCCCGGCCACGCGGTCGCGATCGTCGACGAGCACGGTACGCCGCTGCCGCCCGGCGTCGAGGGGCGCATCGCGGTGCGCCGCCCCGACCCGGTGATGTTTATCGAATACTGGCGCAATCCCGCCGCCACGCGCGACAAGTTCGCGGGCGACTACCTGCTCACCGGCGACACCGGCACGATCGACGCCGACGGCTTCGTGCGCTTCGTCGGCCGCGACGACGACGTGATCACGAGCGCCGGCTACCGGATCGGCCCGGGGCCGATCGAGGACTGCCTGCTCACGCATCCGGCGGTACGGATGGCGGCCGTCGTCGGCGTGCCCGACCCGACGCGTACCGAGATCGTCAAGGCGTTCGTCGTGCTGAACCCCGGCCACGTCGGCGACGACGCGCTCGTGCAGGCGCTGCAGGCGCACGTGCGCACGCGCCTGGCCGCGCACGAGTACCCGCGCGCGATCGCGTTCGTCGACGGCCTGCCGATGACGGCGACCGGCAAGATCGTGCGGCGCGTGTTGCGCGACGCCTGAAACGGTCGTGGCCGTACCGGGCGGCCGGCCGGGCGCCCGGATGGTTTATAGTGGCGCCACGCAGTCTTTCCAGCACACAACCGATGTCCTCCCACCAACACGAATCCGCCGCGGGCGCGTCGCACAGCCCGCTTTACGCCAAACTCCTCGGCGAAACCGCCAAGATCGACTGGTGCGATCTCGAGCGCTTCTTCGCACAGGGCAAGCTGCTGTCGGTCGCACGCGATCTCGATCTCGTGAGCGTCGCGGAAGCGATCGCCGGCGACGACGCGCAACAGGTCACGCGCTGGCTGTCGTCCGGCCTCGTCGCACGCATGCCGGCGGAAACCGCCGCCGACTTCGCGGCGCGCAATCCGGAGCTGTGGGCGGTCGTCGTGTCGCCGTGGGTCTGCGTGCAGGAACGCGCCTGACGCGTTCGCCATGTCCGAATCCGCATTACCGCACGGGGCCGGCACCGGGTCGGCCGCCGTCTCGCACCGGCGCGTCCTCGCGCTCGCCTTCCCGATCGTCCTCGCAAACCTGACCCAGCCGATCCTCGGTGCGGTCGACACGGCCGTCGCCGGCCACCTCGACGGCGCGCAGTATCTCGGCGGCGTCGCGCTCGGCGGGCTGTTCTTCAATTTCGTGTTCTGGGGCTTCGGCTTCCTGCGCATGGGCACGACCGGCCTCGTCGCGCAGGCGCACGGCGCCGGCGACGCCGCCGGCATCCGGCTGAACGTGCTGCGCGCGCTGATCGTCGCGTTCGCGCTCGGCACCGCCGTGCTCGCGCTGCAGGTGCCGCTGCTGTCGTTCGCGCTGACCGCGCTGGGCGGCAGCGAGGCCGTGCGCGCGACGGCGCTGGCCTATGGCCACGCACGGATCTGGAGCGCGCCGTTCGCGCTCGCCAACTACGTCGTGCTCGGCTACCTGCTCGGCGTGCAACGCGTGCGGCTCGCGCTCGTCGCGCAGGTCTTCATCAACGCGGTGAATATCGGGGCCGTGCTGCTCTACGTGTACGGCTTCGGCTGGGGCATCGCCGGAATCGGTGCGGCGACCGCGACCGCCGACGCATGCGGCTTCGCGCTCGGCGCCTGGATGCTGTGGCGGCTGCGGCCGCGCGGCCTCGCGCCGCTGGCCGCGCGGGCGCTCGCGGACCGTGCGGCACTCAAGCGGCTGATCGCGCTCAATCGCGACATCTTCCTGCGCACGCTGTGCCTGCTCGGCGCGTTCGGCTGGTTCGCGCATCTCGGCGCCAGGCAGGGCGACGCGACGCTCGCGGCCAACGCACTGCTGCTGAATTTCCAGACCTTCATGGCCTACGGACTCGACGGTTTCGCGCATGCGGCCGAGGCGCTCGTCGGCGCCGCCGCCGGCGCGCGCGACCGCGCCGCCTTCCGGCAGGCCGTGCGCGTCACGCTGCTGTGGTCCGCGCTCGGCGCGCTGCTGTTCGCGCTCGTCTACTGGGTCACGGGCGGCTGGATCGTCGCGCGGCTGACCGACCAGGCCGAGATCCGCGCGGTCGCGCTGCGCTACCTGCCCTGGGCGGCGGTCTCGCCGATCGTGTCCGTGTGGGGATTCCTGCTCGACGGCGTGTTCATCGGCGCAACGCAGACGCAATCGCTGATGCGTGCGATGGTCGCGTCGTTCGCGATCTTCATCGCCGCGACGCTGGCGGCCGTCGGCCCGTTCGGCAATCACGGGCTGTGGTTCGCGCTGCTGCTGTTCATGGTCGCGCGCGGCGCGACGCTCGCGCGCTACCTGCCGGCGCTGACGCGGCGGATCGGCGCCGACGCGGCCGGCACCTGACGGCCGCGAAGGCCTGCCGCCATCGTCACTGCACGGCTGCGGGTGCCGACGACGCCGGCTCGCCGAGCATCGACGGCGGCGTCATGTCGGTCGGCACACCGTGGTAATCGGCCGGATCTTGCGGCGGGTGGCCGCGACGGGCCTGGCGGGGATCGCTGGCACAGCCGGCAAGAATGGACACGGCCAGCACGGCCAGCATGAAACGGGTCATCGGGAAGGCTCCGTAAGACGGCGCGCCCATCGCGCGCCAGGACCGCGCCGAGTCTAGCGGAATTCCGGGTTAGGGATCGTCCCGCGCGTGTCCTAATATGAATCCATGGCGCTGTGCCGTTGAAAGGAGGCAGCCATGTCGTCTGAAGAGATTGCCGGCCTGATCGGCCTGTTCATCGGCCTGATGGTGCTCGTCGCCCTGTCCTATTTCGAGTCGCGCGAATATAAGCGCAACCATGGCGGCGAAGGGATGATCCATCACTGGATGGCCGAACACCATCTGCTCGACTGGCGGCGCAAGCACTAGGCAAGCCCGCCGTGTCGTCCGGGCCGCCGCGCGCGGGGCCCGCTCCGAACGTGCGCCCACCCGCACGGTGGTCGGCGCATATCGCTCGAATTAACAGGGTCGGATAAGACAACATCCCCGGAATGGTCGAACGCCGTCGCGCGACAACCTGCCGCGCGACGGCGTTCGCTTGCGCGCGCCTGGAGCAGCGCGCCGCGATCGGGACGGCTCAGCCCAGGAAGTGCCGGGCGTAGCGGGCGTTGATGTCCGACAGCCGGAACAGCGTCAGGAAGTCCGCGCAGTTGAAATCGGGATCCCACGCCGGCGCGCCGCAAATCTTCGCGCCGAGACGCAGATAGCCCTTGATCAGCGGCGGCGGCGCGACGACGGTGCCCGTCTGCAGTTCGTCGACCGGCAGCGCCGTATGCGGGAACGCACGGTATTCCGGCGCCGTCAGCGCGTTCGCCGGCAGCGACTGATACAGGTTCGCCGCGTAATGGCCGCCGTCGGCCATCGATACGCTCGCGCAGCCGAGCATCGTCTCGTAGCCGTTTTGCATCATATACGCGCCGAGACCGCCCCACAGCGCCATGATGACGGCGCCGCTGCGGTAGTCGCTGTGCACGCACGAGCGGCCGACCTCGACCATCTTGCCGCGCAGGTGCGTGAGGCGCGACAGGTCGAATTCGCCCTCGGCATACAGGCGGCCGACCCGAGCGGCCTCGTGCGGCGGCAGCACGCGGTACGTACCGACCACCTTCAGCGTGTCGAGATCGCGCACCAGCAGGTGGTCGCAGTAGGCATCGAACGGATCGACGTCGAGACCGGACGGACCGCTGACCTGCGCGCCCATCTCTTCGGCGAACACGGTGTAGCGCAGGCGTTGGGCCTCGCGCAGTTCGTCTTCCGTGCGCGCCCAGGCGGCACGCAGACGGTACTCGGATGTGACGGTTTCAGCAGCGCGCGGCAGGTGACGCCGCGTCGTGTCGAGGGGAAGCGAGGCAAAAGGGAGCGTAGGCGTCGGCAGTTCTCGCATTAGGCTTTCCTGATCGTAAGGAATAGGACGACATGCCAGCCAATGTAGTAACCGGTCGTTACCGTTCTGTGGCACGACCGTGTCCTTTCAATGACGTGTCGCCGAATTGACTTTAGCAGAAAGCTTGCGAAACCGTATGATCAAAGCCCGCAAACCCCTTCAGGCCAGCTCCGGCGTCAATACCGCGCGCAGCACGGCCTGATGGTTGCCGTCGCGCGTGCGGCTCGCGAGCCACACGATGCCGCCCTTCTTGATGCTCCAGCTGTCGTCGTTGCCGGCCATCAATTGCGCCGCGACGCTGCCGAGCGTCGGCTGGTGTCCGACGATCACGACCGTCGGCGCGATGCCGTCCGGCCAGCCGGCGGCGGCCAGCACGTCGTCGACGCTACCGCCCGGCGCGAGCGCATCGACGGTCCGGTACTGGTCGGTCAGCGCCTCGACCGTCTGCACGGTGCGCGCCGCCGGGCTCGCGAGGATCACGCTGTTCGACTCGAGCCGGCTGCGCAGCCATTTGGCCATGGCCTGCGCTTCCTTGCGCCCGCGGGCCGTCAACTGGCGTGCGAGGTCGTTTGCCGCGTAGTCTTCGGCTTCGGCGTGGCGCCACAGGATCAGGTTCATCATGATGTCTCTCTCCATGCTTCGACGAATGGTTCGGCCGACCACCCGCGGGCCGGACGATCACACTTCGAATTGTCGCCAATCGCGAGCGGTTCGTGATGATGTGCGCCGTATGCAAAACGTGATTGACCCGGCCACCCATTAGACGATAGAATCTTTGGCTCGTCGGAGCGTAGCGCAGCCTGGTAGCGCATCTGATTTGGGATCAGAGGGTCGAAGGTTCGAATCCTTTCGCTCCGACCACGATACACGATAAGGGTTGCAAGCCATCGCGCTTGCAGCCCTTTTTCGTTTGCTCCGCCGTGCGCCTTCTCAACCGCTGCCGCCCCATGCAGAGCCCGCGCACGAATCTTGCGGGAACACGCGATAATGTCCGCGACCCAACCCGCAACCGCGCATGAAAAACCAAGTTTTCAAGACCGCCCTGCTCGGCGCGCTGCTCGCAGTCGGCGCATTCGGCACCCTCGGCGCGTCCGGCGCCGCGTCGGCCAAGTCGCTCGACGACGCGCTCGACTGCCATTCGAACGGCCACAAGTTCGTCGCGCCGCTGCTCGCGGCCGGCGACATCCAGTCGGAGCCGATGCACGTCGAAGCGAATTCGGTGAACGCGTTCCGCACGAACCATCCGCTGACCGCCTACGGCTTCGGCGTCTACGTCGTGCTCGGCTACCAGGCGAACGATCCGATCTTCCAGCCGGGCGACGGCACGCCGATCGGCAAATGGGCGTACGGCGTCGTGGTACGCGGCACGAAGAGTGCAGTCGAACAGGCCGTTCGCAATGCCGGCAGCGACGCAACCGTCAAGCAGGCGTTCCCGTTCCTGACCGCGATCGTGTGCTCCGACTGAGCACACCGCGAGGCAAGCGGCGCGAGCGCGCCGCGCCCTCGATGGCGTCTCGTTACGCGCCCGTATAAACCACGCGATACGGAATCCCGACCTTCTCCCACTCGGCCGCTTCCTGGCTGAGGCTGTAGTCGGTCAACGGGTTCTGCTCGACCCATGCGCTCGGCAGGCGCACTTCATACCCGCCCTTCTTCATCTGCGACACGGAAATGTCCGGCAGCCCGGCGTCGGTCCGGCGCCGGCACAGCAACGCGGCGAGCCGCAAACAGAACAGCAGCGGCCATTCGACGTCGCGCGCCTGCGACAGCTTGCCGAGCTTGCCCGCATGCCCGAGCACGAGCGCGGCGAGGCGCGCCTGGTCGGTGCGCGAGAAGCCCGGCATGTCGGCGTTGCTGGCGATATACGCGGAATGCTTGTGATACGAGCTGTGCGAGATCGACAGGCCGATCTCGTGCAGCGCGGCGGCCCAGCCGAGGAACATCCGGCCTTCCTCGCGCGCTTCTTCGTCGTCGGACGCCTCGAGCTCGTCGTAGAACCGCACCGCCAGTGCGGCGATCCGCCCGGCCTGCGCGCGATCGACGCCGTAGCGGCGCGAGAAACCCTCGACGGTCACCGCACGCATGTCCTCATGCTGGGCCCGGCCGAGCAGGTCGTACAGCACGCCGAGACGCAGCGCGCCGTCGGTGGTGTCGACGTAGTCGACACCCAGTTCCTCGAATACCGCGAGCATGATCGCGAGGCCGCCGGCAAGCACCGGCACGCGATCGGGCTTCAGCGCGATCAGCTTCAGCCGGTTCACGTTCTCGGATTTGATCAGCGCGCGCTTCAGGCGTTCGAGCCCGCCGCGCGAAATGCCGTGCGTGATGCCGGCGTCGTTGAAGCCGTTCGCCTCGACGAGCTCCGCGAGCGCACGCGCGGTGCCCGACGAACCGATCGCCTGGTCCCATCCGGCCTTCTTGTACTCGCTGGAAATGATCTGGATCTCGCGCTTGGCCGCGAGTTCGGCCTGCCGCATCGTGTATTCGTCGACGTTGCCGGCCGGGAAGAACGCCCGGCTATGGCTCACGCAGCCGATGTAGAGGCTCTCCATCACGAGCGGCGTGTAGTGCGAGCCGATGATGAATTCGGTCGAGCCGCCGCCGATGTCGACGACGAGCCGCTTGCCCGCGCTCGCCGGCACCGAATGCGCGGCACCCGCATAGATCAGGCGCGCCTCTTCTCGGCCCGCGATCACTTCGATCGGAAAACCGAGCGCCGCTTCGGCTTCGCCGAGGAATTCGCCCGCGTTCTTCGCGACGCGCAACGTGTTGGTCGCCACCGCGCGCACATGATCGGGATGGAAATCGCGCAGGCGCTCGCCGAACCGCTTGAGCGCCTCCCAGCCACGTTCCTGCGACGCGCGATCGAGCATCTTGTCGCTCGACAGCCCCGCGGCCAGTCGAACCGGCTCGCGCAGCGCATCGACGGGATAGATCTGGCTGCCCGCCGGCGTTTCCTCGACGCGCCCGACGATCAGCCGGAAGCTGTTCGAGCCGAGATCGACGGCAGCCAGCAAGTGGGGGGATGTAACCATCAGAAGGGGGCTCCGTGCGCGTTCGCCCGCGGCAGCCGCTCCGGCCTCGCTGGACGATCAATCAAAGGCGATATTTTAAGCGTGGAACGCTTGCCATTGCCACGCTTCACGGGCATGTACTCGGGTAGAAAGTATATGGCCGAAACATTTATGAGACGAATCGGTTCAAGCGTAGAATTTCCCGATATAAATACATTATTGTCATCAGCACGTCATCGTACCGTGAGAGTTTCCGAGCGTCCTTTCGAATCATCGCCTGAATCACCCCCTACTCTGCCGATGTCCGTCCGCTATCCGCTTCTCAATCGTGAACTCGGCATCCTCGGCTTCAACGAGCGCGTGCTGGCCCAGGCGGCCGACCCGCACATTCCGTTGCTCGAGCGACTGCGCTTCATCTGCATCACCAGCAGCAACCTCGACGAGTTCTTCGAAGTCCGGATGGCCGGCCTCCAGGAACAGATCCGCGACAACCCGGGCGCCCTGACGCCCGACGGCATGTCGCTGCAGCACGCTTACGATCTCGTCGTCGAGCGCGCGCAACGGCTCGTGCACCGCCAGTACACGATGCTGCACGAAACCGTGCTCCCCGCGCTCGAACAGGAAGGCATCTACTTCCACGCGAGCGACTCGTGGAACGACGAGCAGCTCGAATGGGCGCGCCGCTACTTCCTCGACGAACTGCTGCCGGTGCTGACGCCGATCGGCCTCGATCCCGCGCACCCGTTCCCGCGCGTGCTGAACAAGAGCCTGAACTTCGTCGTCGAGCTCGAAGGCCGCGACGCGTTCGGCCGCCAGGCGGTGATGGGCATCGTGCAGGCGCCGCGCGCGCTGCCGCGCGTCGTGCGCATGCCGCAGGCGCTGTCGGGCTTCGAGCACGGCTTCGTGCTGCTCAGCTCGTTCATGCAGCGCTTCGTCGGCGAACTGTTCCCGCAACTGGTCGTGAAGAGCTGCAACCAGTTCCGCATCACGCGCAACAGCGAGCTGTTCGTCGACGAGGACGAAATCACCAACCTGCGCGTTGCGCTGCAGGGCGAACTGCCCGCGCGCCACCTCGGCAACGCGGTGCGACTCGAAGTATCGGCCGATACGCCCGCGCATATCGTGCGACGCCTGCTCGAGGAAGGCCTGCTCGGCGAGAAGGACTGCTACCGCGTGTCCGGCTCCGTGAACCTCGTGCGGCTGATGCAGATCCCCGATCTCGTCGATCGACCCGACCTGAAGTTCGCGCCGTTCACCGCATCGATCCCGCCCGCGATCGCGAACGCGCCGACGATGTTCGACGCGATCGATGGCGGCGACATCCTGCTGCACCACCCGTACGAAAGCTTCCAGCCGGTGCTCGAACTGCTGCAGCAGGCCGCGAAGGACCCGAGCGTCGTCGCGATCAAGCAGACGATCTATCGCACCGGCACCGATTCGCCGCTGATGGACGCGCTGATGGAAGCCGCCCGCAACGGCAAGGAAGTGACCGTCGTCGTCGAGCTGCTCGCGCGCTTCGACGAGGAAACCAACATCAACTGGGCGTCGCAGCTCGAAGCCGTCGGCGCGCACGTCGTGTACGGCGTGGTCGGCCACAAGTGCCACGCGAAGATGATGCTGATCGTGCGGCGCGTCGTGCAGAACGGCAAGGCGTCGCTGCGCCGCTACGTGCACCTCGGCACCGGCAACTATCACCCGCGCACCGCCCGCCTCTACACCGACTTCGGGCTGATGACGGCCGACCAGAAGATCTGCGAGGACGTCCATCACGTGTTCCAGCAGCTGACCGGGATCGGCGGCGAACTCACGCTGCACGAGCTGTGGCAGTCGCCGTTCACGCTGCATCCGCGCATCATCGAATCGATCCGCGCGGAGATCGACAATGCACGCGCCGGCAAGCGCGCGCGCGTGGTCGCGAAGATGAACGCGCTGCTGGAGCCGTCGGTGATCGCCGCGCTGTACGAAGCGTCGCAGGCCGGCGTGAAGGTCGACCTGATCGTGCGCGGCGTGTGCGCGCTGAAGCCGGGCGTGCCGGGGCTGTCGGACAACATCACGGTGCGCTCGATCGTCGGGCGCTTCCTCGAACACCACCGCATCTACTATTTCCACGCGGGCGGCGCCGAGGACGTGTATCTGTCGAGCGCCGACTGGATGGACCGCAACCTGTTCCGCCGCGTCGAAGTCGCGTTCCCGATCCGCGAGCGCAAGCTGAAGCGCCGCGTGATCGCCGAAGGGCTGTCGGTCTGTCTCGGCGACAACCAGTCGGCCTGGCAGATGCTCAGCGACGGCCACTACCGCCGGCGGCGCGCGGGCAAGACGATCCGCAACGCGCAACTCGGGCTGCTCGCGAAGTTCTGTTCGTAGGCACACGGCGCACGGTTTCGCGTGCCGCGCACCAAACGAAAAAGCACAGCCCGAGGGCTGTGCTTTTTTCATTCCGCCGGGGTGCCGACGTGAGGCGCCGCTTCGCGTGACGCGCTCACGCCTCGAACGCGGCCGGCCGGATCGCGATGATCCGCGAGCCCGGGAAGCGCGCAGTGAACGTGCTGCCGCGCCCTTCCTCGCTCTGCACGTACAAGTGCGAGTCGTGCCGCTGCAGCACGTGCTTGACGATCGCGAGGCCGAGCCCCGTGCCGCCCGTATCGCGCGAGCGGCTGCGGTCCACGCGGTAGAAGCGTTCGGTCAGCCGCGGCAGGTCGGCGGCCGGAATGCCGAAGCCGCTGTCGGTGACGGAGAACACGCCCTGCGCGCCCTCGCGCCGCCACGACACGAAAATCTTGCCGCCGTCCGGCGTATAGCGGATCGCGTTGGTCACGAGATTCGCGAACGCACTGAACACTTCGGTCTGCGCGCCCGTCACGCCGAGCGTCTCATCGATCGCGAACGCGATCTCGTGATGCCCGTTCGACAGCGTCTGCGCATCTTCCTTCAGATGGTCGAACACGGCACGCATGTCGATCGCGTGATCCATCGGCGGCTTGCTTTCGCCCTCGAGCTTCGCGAGCACCAGCAGGTCGGTGACGATGTGCCGCATCCGCGACGCCTGCTGCTCCATCATCTCGAGATAGCGCGCGCGATCTTCCTCGTTCAGCGGCAGTTCGCGCATCGTCTCGAGGAAGCCCGACAGCACGGTGAGCGGCGTCTTCAGTTCGTGCGACACGTTCGCGACGAAGTCGCGCCGCATCGCGTCGGTCCGCTCGAGCTCCGTGATGTCCTGCGTGAGCAGCAGCTTGCGGTTCTCGCCGTACGGGAACACCTGCACTTCCAGCACGTTCTGCCGCGAGTCGCCCATCCCGCGCATCACGAGCGTCTCGTCGTAATGCTGCGCGTTCAGGTAACGGACGAACTCCGGATGACGAACCAGGTTCGTGATGTGCTGGCGCAGGTCGCGCTTCGCATCGAGGCCGAAGTGCACCTCGGCGATCGCGTTGCACCACTCGATCTGGTCATGGTCGTCGAGCATCGCGACGCCATTCGGCGACGCCTGGATCGCCTGGATGAAGCGCGAATGCTGCTGCTCGACCTGGCGCACCTGCGCATGCCACTGCTTCGCGAGCTTGTGCAGCCGGTAGTAGATTTCGCCCCAGATGCCCGGTGCGCTCGGCACCTCGCCATAGACGGGCGCATCGAGCAGACGCCACAGGCGTTGCGTATGGAAGGTGCTGAAGAAGCCCTGCGCGACCAGCATCACGGCCGCGAACCCGAGGGCCGCGGTCGGGCCGGCGAATACGCCGACCAATACGCTGATCAGCACGAGCAGCACGAGCGACACCAGAAAGCGCGCCCAGATGATGTTCATGATTCAGCGTCCGAAAGAATGAACGGCATGCCGCGGCACACGGCATGCCCGGATACGTTACGCGTGCTTGGCGAGCCGGTAGCCGCTGCCGCGCACGGTCTCGATCATCGCATCGCAGCCGGCCGGTTTCAAGGCCGCGCGCAATCGTTTGATATGGACGTCGACGGTGCGTTCCTCGACGAACACATGATCGCCCCAGACCTGGTCGAGCAGTTGCGTGCGGCTGTGCACGCGCTCCGGATGCGTCATGAAGAAATGCAGCAGGCGGAATTCGGTCGGGCCGAGATCGAGCTTGATCTCGCTGCCGTCGCCGTGCGCGGCGACCCGATGCGTGGCCGGATCGAGGCGCAGCCCGTTGATCGATACGACGTCCTCGGTCAGCTGCGGCGCGCGGCGGCGCAGCACGGCCTTGATGCGCGCCATCAGTTCCTTCGGCGAGAACGGCTTCGTCACGTAGTCGTCCGCGCCGATCTCGAGGCCGAGCACCTTGTCCTGCTCGTCGCCGCGCGCGGTCAGCATGATGATCGGGATGTGCTTGGTCCGTTCGTTGTTGCGCAGGTCGCGCGCGAACGCGATGCCGGACTTGCCCGGCAGCATCCAGTCGAGCAGCACGAGATCGGGCAGCACGTCGCTGATCAGGTTCTGCGCCTGCTCCGCGTTGTACGCGCGGATCGGGCAGTGACCGGCATGCTGGAGATTCACCGAGATCAGTTCGGAAATCGCTGGCTCATCTTCGACGACGAGAATGTTGCTGGGCATCGGCACCTCTGTTCTTCCTATACGGAGTCGATTAACTGTTGGCTTCGCGATCGAGCGTGTCGCGCGGCTGGTGCCGCACGTCCGTGCCCTTCACGATGTAGATGATGAATTCGGCGATGTTCTTCGCGTGGTCGCCGATCCGTTCGATCGCCTTCGCGATGAACAGATACTCGAGGCCGACCGAGATCGTGCGCGGATCTTCCTGCATGTACGACACGAGCTTGCGCACGAACGCGCGGAATTCGAGGTCGATTTCCTTGTCGTCCTTGACGATCTGCGCGGCCGCCACCGTATCGAGGCGCGCGAACGCGTCGAGCGCGCGGCGCAGGATCGTCACGGCCATCTCGCCCGACACCTTGATCTCGGCGATGTTCACCGCACGCGCGGCCGGTTCTTCGATCAGGCGGCGCACGCGCTTCGCGATCTTCTCGGCCTCGTCGCCGGCGCGCTCGAGGTTGGTAATCGTTTTCGAAATCGACATCAGAAGACGCAGGTCGCGCGCGGCCGGCTGCCTCCGCGCGATGATGTTGCCGCACTCCTGGTCGATGTCGACTTCCATCGCGTTCAGCGTTTCCTCGGCCGCGATCACCTTCTCGGCCGCATCGCGGTCGAATTCGTTCAGCGCGTGCATCGCGCCGACGATCTGCGACTCGACGAGCCCGCCCATTTCCAGCACTTTCGACGACACGGCATTCAGGTCCGCGTCGAACTGGCTCGACAGATGTTTATCCGACATGGTTGTGATTCTCCGTCATCAGCCGAAACGGCCGGTGATGTAGTCTTCCGTTTCCTTGCGCACCGGCTTGATGAAGATCTTTTCGGTTTCGCCGAATTCGATCAGCTCGCCCAGGTACATGTAGGCCGTGAAGTCCGAGCAGCGCGCGGCCTGCTGCATGTTGTGCGTGACGATCACGACCGTGTAGTCGCTCTTCAGCTCCGCGATCAGTTCCTCGATGCGGCCCGTCGAGATCGGGTCGAGCGCCGAGCACGGCTCGTCGAGCAGCAGCACTTCCGGACGGATCGCGATGCCGCGCGCGATGCACAGACGCTGCTGCTGGCCGCCCGACAGCCCGTAGCCGCTCTGGTTCAGCTTGTCCTTCACTTCGTTCCACAGCGCGGCCTTCGTCAGCGCCCACTCGACGCGATCGTCCATCTCCGAGCGCGTGAGCTTTTCGAACATCTTCACGCCGAACGCGATGTTGTCGTAGATCGACATCGGGAACGGGGTCGGCTTCTGGAACACCATGCCGATCCGCGCACGCAGCAGCGAGATGTCGCGCTTGGTGGTCAGCAGGTTCTCGCCGTCCATCAGGATTTCGCCTTCGGCACGCTGCTCCGGATAGAGCGCGAACATCTTGTTGAACGTGCGCAAGAGCGTCGACTTGCCGCAGCCCGACGGGCCGATGAACGCCGTCACCTTCCCTTCGGGAATGCGCAGGTTGATGTTCTTCAGCGCGTGGAACTTGTTGTAGAAGAAGTTGAGGTTGTTGACCTCGATCTTCGCGTTCAGCGGCGCCAGCGGACGGCCATGCGCCGCATCGTGCGTGCCGGCGGGCGCAGCGGTGCGCTCGACGGGATTCAGGTGGCTTTCTGCCATATTCATCGGATTGCTCCGCCGTTACTTTTTCGAGAAGATCGAGCGCGCCAGGATGTTGAGTCCGAGCACCCCGAGCGTGATCAGGAACACGCCCGCCCATGCGAGCGACTGCCATTCGGCGAACGGGCTCATCGCGAACTTGTAGATCGTGACGGGCAGGTTGGCCATCGGCTGGCTCATGTCGACCGAGAAGAACTGGTTCGACAGGGCCGTGAACAGCAGCGGCGCCGTTTCGCCGGCGATCCGCGCGACCGCGAGCAGCACGCCCGTCACGATCCCGCCGACCGACGCACGCAGCGTGATCTTCAGCACCATGCGCCACTTCGGCGTGCCGAGCGCGACGGCTGCCTCACGCAGCGCGTTCGGCACGAGCTTCAGCATGTTCTCGGTCGTGCGGATCACGATCGGGATCTGCAGCAGCGCGAGCGCGATCACGCCGGCCCAGCCCGAGAAGCGCCCCGACTTCGCGACGACGATCGCGTACACGAACAGGCCGATCACGATCGACGGCGCCGACAGCAGGATGTCGTTGATGAAGCGAATCGTGCTCGCCAGCAGGTTCTTCTGGCCGTATTCAGCGAGATAGACGCCCGCGAGGATGCCGATCGGCGTGCCGACCAGCGTGCCGAAACCGCACAGCAGCAGGCTGCCGACGATCGCGTTCGCCAGGCCGCCGCCTTCGGTGTTCGGTGCCGGCGTCGATTCGGTGAACAGCTGCAGCGACAGGCCGCCGACACCGAGATGCACCGTCGTGTAGAGAATCCACACGAGCCACAGCAGGCCGAATGCCATCGCGGCGAGCGACGCGGTCAGCGCGATCGCGTTGGTCACCTTGCGCTTGCGCTGCAGGCGGTTGCGCATCGCGTCGAGCGCGGCGCCGTTCGGCCCCGGGAAATTCATGATGGGCTCGCTCATTTCTTGCCCTCTCCCTTCTCGAGACGAAGCAGCAGCAGTTTGGAGATGGACAGCACGATGAACGTGATCACGAACAGGATCAGGCCCAGTTCCATCAGGGCGGACGTATGCAGGCCCGGTTGCGCTTCCGCGAATTCGTTCGCGAGCGCCGACGTGATGCTGTTGCCCGGTGCGAACAGCGACACGCTGTCGAGCAGGTTCGTGTTGCCGATCACGAAGGTCACGGCCATCGTTTCGCCGAGCGCGCGGCCGAGGCCGAGCATCACGCCGCCGATCACGCCGGTCTTCGTATAGGGCAGCACCACCTTCCACATCACTTCCCACGTCGTGCAGCCGATCCCGTACGCCGATTCCTTCAGCAGCACGGGCGTGACTTCGAACACGTCGCGCATCACCGATGCGATGTACGGGATGATCATGATCGCGAGGATCACGCCGGCCGCGAGAATGCCGATGCCGATCGGTGCGCCGGCCGTCAGCGGACCGAGCACCCACACGTCCTTGAAGAGATGGCCGATCGGTTTCTGGAAGTATTCGGCGAAGATCGGCGCGAACACGAGCAGGCCCCACATGCCGTACACGATCGACGGAATCGCGGCGAGCAGCTCGATCGCGATGCCGAGCGGGCGGCGCAGCCACACGGGCGACAGTTCGGTGAGGAACAGTGCGATGCCGAAACTGACCGGCACCGCGATGACGAGTGCAATCAACGACGTCACGATCGTGCCGTAGATCGGCACGACTGCGCCGTAGACATCCGAGTTCGGATCCCACTCGGATTGCCACAGGAAGCCGAGGCCGAACTTCTGGATGGTCGGCAGCGACGCAATGATGAGGGAAACGATGATCCCGCCCAGCAGCAGCAGGGTCACGATCGCGGCGAGCCGTGCGAGGCCGCCGAACAGAACGTCTCCGAGACGGCTCGGCGCGCGTTGCTGCGCGGCATCGGACCGGGAGGACGTGTACGAAATATCAGACATGGGCGCCTGTTCTGGATCGCCGGGCGCCGTAACGCCCGGCCTTACCGCACACACTGCCCGGCCGGCACGACCGGGCAGCGAACCGCTGGATGGCTTACTCTGCGGCGACCGGCTTGCCCGATGCGTCCGTCACCTTCGTCTTCCACTGCTTGCGGATTTCCGTCTCGACCGATGCCGGCAGCGAGATGTAGTCGAGGCTGTCGGCAGCCTTCTCGCCGTTCTTGAACGCCCAGCTGAAGAACTTCAGCGTTTCGGCGCCCTGCTCCGGCTTGTCCTGCTTCGCGTGCAGCAGCACGAACGTCGCGCCGACGACCGGCCATGCTTCCTTGCCCGGCTGGTTCGTCAGGATCTGGTAGAACGACTTCGACCAGTTCGCGCCTGCAGCAGCGGCCTTGAACGTTTCGGTCTTCGGCTCGACCACCGTGCCCGTCGAGTTCTTCAGGGCCGTGTAGATCATGTTGTTCTTCTTCGCGTACGCCCACTCGACGTAGCCGATCGCGCCCGGCAGGCGCTGCACGAACGCCGCGACGCCGTCGTTGCCCTTGCCGCCCGTACCCGTCGGCCAGTTGACCGTCGTGCCTTCGCCGATCTTCGACTTCCATTCGTCGTTGACCTTCGACAGGTAGTTCGTCCAGATGAAGCTCGTGCCCGAGCCGTCAGCGCGGCGAACGACCGCGATGTCCGTATCCGGCAGCTTGACCTTCGGGTTCAGCGCGGCGATCGCCGGGTCGTTCCACTTCTTGATCTTGCCGAGATAGATGTCGCCGAGCACCGGGCCCGACAGCGTCAGTTCGCCGGCCTTCACGCCCGGCACGTTGATCACCGGCACCACGCCGCCGACCACCGTCGGGAACTGGAACAGGCCTTCCTTCGCGAGCTCTTCATCCTTCAGCGGCGCGTCCGAACCGGCAAAATCGACCGTCTTCGCGACGATCTGCTTCAGGCCGCCCGACGAGCCGATACCCTGGTAGTTCACCTTCGCGCCGCCGGACTGCTGGTAGTCCGCAGCCCATTTCGTATAGATCGGCATCGCGAACGTGCTGCCTGCGCCCGTGATGTCGGCAGCTTGCGCGGCGACTGCGAAAAGCGCGCCAGCCAGGCCGGCAATCGCGGTTTGCATCAATTTCATGAGACCTCCAGTGTGTGAGCGGATGACTACGGCACCGCGAAGGTTAGGGGCTCCTCATGACGATAATGTGACAATCGATGAAACTGGCGTGACAGTAACATGACTGGTTGAAAGGGTGTAGCGGGCCCGGTTCGGGCAGCCGCACAAGCGCGGCGTGGCGGGGTTGGCGGCAAGAATTGCCGGCCGGGAAGAGGCAGATCCGCGCCCGCCGATGCGGGTTGCGAGCGGATCGTATCGCAGCGCGCGCCGGTCGGAAAGCCCCTTGCGCGGCTGTCGCGATTCAGGGTCGGAGTGTGTGTTTGATCAGACGAAATCCGCGTCGAAAGCGCCCTCTATTTAATAGCGCAAACCTTTGCGTCTGACGAATTGCGGCGCCCGCAGGCGCCGCATGTGAAATTACCGGAGCGGCGGCGCGCAGACGGCCGGACCGTCGCGCGCCGTCGCCGAGCCGGTTCAGGCCGTCGCCGCGCGCACCGCGTCGGCGATTGCTTCCGCGTGACGCGTCGCGTCGGCCGCATGCCGTGCCTCGACCATCACGCGCAGCACGGGCTCGGTGCCCGACGCGCGGATCAGCACGCGGCCGTGACCGGCCAGCGCGCCTTCGGCCGCGTCGATCGCCGCGCGAATCGATGCGTTGCCCTTCCAGTCGGCACCCGGCTTCATCCGCACGTTGATCAGCTTCTGCGGGAACAGCGTGACGCCATCGAGCATCTGCGCAAGCGTGCGGCCGCTGCGCTTGAGCGCGGCCAGCACGAGCAGCGCCGACACGATGCCGTCGCCGGTCGAATGGCGGTCGAGCGACAGGATGTGGCCCGAGCCTTCCGCGCCGAGCTGCCAGCCGCGCTCGCGCAACTGTTCGAGCACGTAGCGGTCGCCGACCGCCGCGCGCACGAATTCGACGCCCTCACGCTGCAGCGCAACTTCGACCGCGAGGTTCGTCATCAGTGTGCCGACCGCGCCGTCGACCTTGCCGACGGTCGCGATGCGGTCCTTCACGAGCACGTAGAGCAGCTCGTCGCCGTTGTACAGCCGGCCGGTCGAATCGACGACCTGCAGGCGGTCCGCATCGCCGTCGAGCGCGATGCCGAGGTCCGCATGGTTCGCCCGCACCGCGCGCATCAGCGCGTCGGGCGCCGTCGCGCCGACCCCGTCGTTGATGTTGAAGCCGTTCGGCGCGACGCCGACCGGGATCACGTCCGCGCCGAGCTCGTGGAACACGTGCGGCGCGATCTGGTACGCGGCGCCGTGCGCGCAGTCGATCACGAGCTTCAGCCCGCGCAGATCGTAGGCGGCCGGGAACGTGCTCTTGCAGAACTCGATGTAGCGGCCGGCCGCATCGTCGAGGCGGCGCGCCTTGCCGAGCCGGTCCGACGATGCGCATTCGAGCGGCTTGTCGAGCCATGCCTCGATCTCGGCTTCCGTTTCGTCGGGCAGCTTGTTGCCGTCGGCGGAGAAGAACTTGATCCCGTTGTCCTGGTACGGGTTGTGCGATGCGCTGATCACGACGCCGGCCGACAGGCGCAGCGCGCGCGTCAGGTACGCGACGCCCGGCGTCGGCATCGGGCCGGCCAGCATCACGTCGACGCCGGCCGCCGAGAAGCCGGCCTCGAGCGCGGCCTCGAGCATGTAGCCCGACACGCGCGTGTCCTTGCCGATCAGTACCGTCGGCCGTGCACCGGCCGCGACGTCGGCCGCACCGGCCAGTACCTTGCCGGCTGCATAGCCGAGACGCAACACGAAATCAGGCGTGATGGGCGCCTCGCCCACCGTGCCGCGAATGCCGTCCGTGCCGAAATATCGACGTCCCATGGCGAACCTTCCTCCTTCGTCTTTCTGATTTCTGACTTATCGTTGCCGCGCGGCTTCGCGCACGGCGTTCCAGACCTTCAACGCATCGACCGTCGCCGCGACGTCGTGCACGCGCACGATCGCAGCTCCACGCTCGACCGCGCACAACGCGGCCGCCACGCTCGCCGCGACGCGTTCCATCGGCGGCTTGCCGCCGATCACCGCGCCGAGCATCGACTTGCGCGACATGCCCGCGAGAATCGGATACGCGCGCCCGTCGGGCCGCGCCGGCGCCGTGTCCGGCAGCGCGGCCAGCAGCGCGTAGTTGTCGTCGACCACCGCCTTGCCGAACCCGAAGCCCGGATCGACGCAAATCCGTTCCGGCGCGACGCCCGCGTCGCGCAGCGCCTGCGCGCGCGCGGCGAGAAAATCGCGCACGTCGCTCACGACGTCGCCGTAATCGGGCTCGCCGACCTGCATCGTCTGCGGCTCGCCGAGCATGTGCATCGCGCACAGCCCGCTGTTACCCTCGCGCACCGCATCGATCGCGCCCGGCTGACGGAAACCCCAGATGTCGTTGATCAAGTCCGCGCCGGCAGCGAGCGCCGCGCGCATCACGGCCGGCTTGTAGGTGTCGATCGACAGCGGCACGTTCAGCGGCCGCAACGCTTCGACCAGCGGGATCACGCGCGCGAGTTCCTCGTCGAGCGGCACGGGCGGCGCGCCGGGACGCGTCGACTCGCCGCCGATGTCGATCAGGTCGACGCCTTCGGCGATCATCCGCTCGGCCTGGCGCAGCGCATCGTCGCGCGCAAGGAAGCGGCCGCCGTCGGAGAACGAATCGGGGGTGGCGTTCAGAATGCCCATCACGAGCGGGCGCTCGAACGTCAGCGAGAAACGGCCGCACTGGAGCGGCGCGGGAATAGATGCGGAAACAGCGGAATCGGACACGGGCGGGAGGCGTTGATGAATGCAAAACGGGCCGGTGTGAAGCCACACCAGCCCGTGAACGGTGCTACGGCGAAGGTCAGGCCGGCGAAGCAGGCGCCGGCGCGTTGCCGGGCTTCACTTCGGCGGTGGTGCCGCCGCCCGACGAATCGCCGCCGACAGCCGGCGAACTCTTCGGCGAACGCGGCGGACGCCCTTCCATGATGTCGTTGATCTGATCGGCGTCGATCGTTTCCCACTCCATCAGCGCGGCCGTCATTGCCTCCACCTTGTCGCGGTTCTCTTCGAGCAGACGGCGTGCAAGGCCGTACTGTTCGTCGAGCACGCGGCGGATTTCGCCGTCGACCTTCTGCTGCGTCGCTTCCGAGATCGTGCGCGTGAAGCCGCGACCGAACGGGCCGTTGTCGCTCTCGTCGTCGACGTAGACCATCGGCCCGAGCGCGTCGGTCATGCCGAAACGGGCCACCATCGCGCGCGCCGTCTGCGTCGCCTTGTTGAAGTCGTCCGACGCGCCGGTGCTGATCAGGTTCAGGAACAGCTCCTCGGCCACGCGGCCGCCGAACAAGATCGCCAGGCGGTCGAGCAGGTAATCCTTCGAATACGTCTCGTTGTCATGCTCCGGCAGCTGCCACGTGACGCCCAGCGCGCGACCGCGCGGGATGATCGTGACCTTGTGTACCGGATCGGCCTTCGGCAGCAGCTTCGCGATCACCGCGTGGCCCGACTCGTGGTAAGCCGTCGCGCGCTTCGCTTCCTCGCGAATCACCGCCGACTTGCGCTCCGGACCCATGAAGATCTTGTCCTTCGCGTCCTCGAAATCCTGCATCTCGACGATGCGCTTGCCGCGGCGGGCAGCGAACAGCGCCGCTTCGTTCACGAGGTTCGCGAGATCGGCGCCCGAGAAGCCCGGCGTGCCGCGCGCGATGACCGCTGCGTCGACGTCATTCGCGATCGGCACCTTGCGCAGGTGCACGCGCATGATCTGCTCGCGGCCGCGGATGTCCGGCAGGCCGACATAGACCTGGCGGTCGAAACGGCCCGGACGCAGCAGCGCCTTGTCGAGCACGTCGGAACGGTTGGTCGCGGCGATCACGATCACGCCCGAGTTCGCTTCGAAGCCGTCCATCTCGACCAGCATCTGGTTCAGCGTCTGCTCGCGCTCGTCGTTGCCGCCGCCCATGCCGGCGCCGCGATGACGGCCGACCGCGTCGATTTCGTCGATGAACACGATGCACGGTGCGTGCTTCTTCGCCTGCTCGAACATGTCGCGCACACGGGCCGCGCCGACGCCGACGAACATTTCGACGAAGTCGGAACCCGAGATGCTGAAGAACGGCACCTTCGCTTCACCGGCGATCGCGCGGGCGAGCAGCGTCTTGCCGGTACCCGGAGGGCCGACGAGCAGCACGCCGCGCGGAATGCGACCGCCCAGCTTCTGGAATTTCTGCGGGTCGCGCAGGAAGTCGACGAGCTCGGACACTTCCTCCTTCGCTTCGTCGCAGCCCGCGACGTCGGAGAAGTTCACCGCGTTGTTGTTCTCGTCGATCAGCCGCGCACGCGATTTCCCGAACGAGAATGCGCCGCCTTTGCCGCCTCCCTGCATCTGCCTCATCATGTAGAACCAGAACACGATGATCAGGATCGTCGGCCCGAGGTAGTACAGCGCGGACATCAGCGCGTTCGGCTCGTCGTCGGCCTTGCCGCTGACCTGCACGCCGTACTTCATCAGATCGCCGACCATCCAGATGTCGCCGGGCGACACGATCTGGTATTTCTGGCCATCAGCCGGAGTGACGGTGAGGTTGCGCCCCTGAACGATGACGTTCTTGACCTTGCCGTTCTTGGCGTCGTCCATGAACTGCGAATAGGACACACCTTCCTGGACGCGGGGCTTGTCGAACTGCTTGAACACCGTAAACAGCACCAGTGCGATCACCAGCCACACTGCTGCCTTCGAAAACATATTGTTGTTCAAAGCACCACTCCTTCACTCGTAGACGAGCGCCTACATTTTCCTTGCGGCGCTCCTCGGTCATTCTAATCCAGTCCGACCACCCCTGCCATAAGGATTGACAACCGCCGCGATAGCGCTTCGCTTGTCTGGCAAGGGCCGGAGCCCGTTTGCGGCACGCCGCTGCGCGTCAGCGCGGATGCTTCAGATGCCGACCCAAAATGAACGTTTCGGACGATTTGTCGCGGGACGCCTTCGGCTTGCGCGGCGCGACAGTCTTAAACTGCTGTTTGAACTTTTCGACGATCTGGCTGTAGCCGCTGCCGTGAAAGCACTTCACAAGCAGCGCACCGTCCGGCTTCAGATGATTCTGCGCGAATTCGAGCGCCAGATCGCACAGATGCTCGATGCGCGCCGCGTCCGCCGAGGCCACGCCGGAGAGGTTGGGGGCCATGTCGGAAATAACAAGGTCGACCGCGCGACCTTCGAGCACTTCTTCGAGCCGGTGAAGGACCTCGTCCTCGCGGAAATCGCCCTGCAGGAAGTGGACGTCCGCGATCGGCTCCATCGGCAGGATGTCGAGCGCCACGATCGTGCCGTCGATGCCGCCTTCGCGCTCCGCGTCGCGCTTCTTGCCCTGCGCGAGCTTGTTGCGGGCATACTGGCTCCAGCTGCCCGGCGTCGCGCCGAGGTCGACGATCACCTGGCCCGGACGGATCAGCTTGTCCTGCTCGTCGATTTCCTTCAGCTTGTACGCGGCGCGCGCGCGATAGCCCTCCCGCTGCGCCATTTTGACGTACGGGTCGTTGATGTGGTCGTGCAGCCAGTGCTGGTTAAAGCGGTTTTTTGCCATTCGAGAGAGAGATTGCTGCTATTTGCTTCGTGAAGCCGTGCTTTTGGCGGATAATACGCGTCTTCTTCGCGCGGCTGCGGCCCCTTCCGGGCCCAAGCCGCGATTTTACGTGGTTTCGGCGCGCGGCTGATGCGGTAACTTCCCGCGATTCGCTTCTGACGCAGCGCGCCCCTATTTAGATTTCGACATTTCCATGCCCGCCCTTTCGCTTTCCCCCGCCGAGCGCTCCGCGCTGCGCTCCCAGGCCCATGCGCTCAAGCCCGTCGTGCTGATCGGCGCCGAAGGGCTCACCGACGCCGTGCTGAAGGAAATCAAGGTGCACCTCGCCGCGCACCAGTTGATCAAGATCCGTGTGTTCGGTGACGAGCGCGACGAGCGCGTCGCCATTTACGACGAGATCTGCGACCGCCTGAACGCGGCGCCGATCCAGCACATCGGCAAGCTGCTGGTGATCTGGAAGCCCGAGGCTGCCGTGGCGGCCCCGGCCCGCGGCCGTCGTGCCGGCGCGCTGCCGAGCGCGGCCGAAGCCGTCGACGACAAGAAAGGCCGTGCACCGCGCACCGTCAAGGTCGTCAAGGTGTCGCCGAACGCGAGCCCGGTGCGCCGTCCGCGGCCGGTGAAGGTCACGGTGCGCGGCAACGAGCGCGTGACGGCAGGCGGCACGGTGAAGCGCGCGAAAAAGCGTCAGGCCAGCACGAAGCGGCCGCACCAGGGCAAGTAATCCTGCCGCGCGGCACGGGGCACCCCGTGCCGCGTTGCCCGCGCGGCGCTCAGGCCATTCAGGCGTCTTGCGCCGGCAGACGCCAGATCAGCATCAGCCCCAACACGCTCTCGACGAGATAGAACAGGCTCGAGACGCCGTGCAGCATCCCGAAGCGGCTCGCATACGGCGAGTTCGCGATATCGGTGCCCGCCTCCATCGCGGCCACCCGCAGCACGTTCATGAACGGCTGCAACGCAAAATACCCGACCAGCACGCACGCGACCATCGCCGCGACGATCCAGCGCACGCGACGATAATCGCCGCTGCCGCGCCGCACCTGCTGGTTCGACAGCGCGAGCAGCAGCACGCCGCATACGACACCGAGGATCGCCTCGATGCGGAACAGCTGGGCGGCGACCGAGCCGGCCGTCATCCGCTCCAGCGTCCTGAACAGCACGGGCGCGACCGCATACCCGATCGTCAGCAGGCTGCCGACCCACACGGCCGACAGCAGGCGGAACACGCGATGCGGCATCACGTCGCCCCGCTTCAGATATAGCTGACCGAGATGATTTCGTACTCGCGCACGCCGCTCGGCGCCTGCACGGCCGCGACGTCGCCTTCGGACTTGCCGATCAGCGCGCGCGCGATCGGCGAGCTGACCGAGATCAGGCCGTGATCGATATCGGCTTCGTCGTCGCCGACGATCTGGTACTTGACGGTGTCGCCGGACTCGAGATCCTCGAGTTCGACCGTCGATGCGAAGACCACGCGGCCTTCGGCGTCGAGCACGGTGGGATCGATGACCTGCGCGGCCGACAGCTTCGACTCGATTTCCGCGATGCGACCCTCGATGAAGCCCTGTTTTTCTTTCGCAGCGTCGTATTCCGCGTTTTCGGACAGATCGCCCTGTGCGCGGGCCTCCGCGATCGCGTTGATCACGGCCGGCCGCTCGACGGACTTGAGGCGCTGCAATTCATCGCGCAGTTGCTCTGCGCCACGCTTTGTCAACGGAATGGTGCTCATAAACGGCTCAATCGCTAAAAACGGCTATAAAAAAAATCACCGCGATTAAACGTATTTCCGGTGAACCGGAAACACCGCTTAATCGCGGCACGTGTTGCTTCGACAGGTAACTGACTGCTTAGTTTAGGCGAGCGTGAAGACCTTGTAAATCATAGACTTCCAGATCCTTCAGGTAGCGCAGGCCTTCGACGGCCGCGCGCGCGCCGGACATTGTCGTGTAGTACGTGACCTTGTGCGCCTGCGCGCTCATGCGGATCGAACGCGAATCGGCGATCGCCTGGCGCGTCTCGTCGACCGTCGTGAACACGAGTGCGATCTCGCCGTTCTTGATCATGTCGACGATGTGCGGACGGCCGTCCTTCACCTTGTTCACGACCTTCACCGGCACGCCGGCCGCTTCGATCGCGGCAGCCGTGCCCTTGGTCGCGACGATCGGGTAGCCGAGGTCGTGCAGCATGCGCGCGACTTCGACCGCCTTCGGCTTGTCGGCATCCATCACGGTGAGCAGCACCGTGCCCGACTCCGGCAAGCGCGAACCGGCCGCGAGCTGCGACTTGAACAGCGCTTCGCCGAAGGTCTGGCCGACGCCCATCACTTCGCCGGTCGAACGCATTTCAGGCCCGAGGACCGGATCGACGGTCGGGAACTTGACGAACGGGAACACCGCTTCCTTCACGCTGAAGTACGGCGGCTCGACTTCCTTCGTCACGCCCTGCTGCGCGAGCTTCTGGCCGACCATCGCGCGCGCCGCGATCTTCGCGAGCGGCAGGCTGGTCGCCTTCGACACGTACGGCACCGTGCGCGACGCGCGCGGGTTCACTTCGAGCACGTAGATGATGTCCTGCTTCGAACCGTCCGCCTGCGGCACCTGCTGGATCGCGAACTGCACGTTCATCAGGCCGACCACGTTCAGCGCCTTCGCCATCGCGCCCGTCTGGCGCTTCAGCTCGGCCACGGTTTCCTTCGACAGCGAGTACGGCGGCAGCGAGCATGCCGAGTCGCCCGAGTGGACGCCCGCCTGCTCGATGTGCTCCATCACGCCGCCGATGAACACGGCTTCGCCGTCGCAGATGCAGTCGACGTCGCATTCGATCGCGTCGTTCAGGAAGCGGTCGAGCAGCACCGGCGAATCGTTCGACACCTTCACGGCCTCGCGCATGTAGCGCTCGAGGTCGCGCGGCTCGTGGACGATTTCCATCGCGCGGCCGCCCAGCACGTACGACGGACGCACGACGAGCGGGTAGCCGATTTCGGCCGCCAGCGCGAGCGCTTCTTCTTCGGCGCGCGCGGTGCGGTTCGGCGGCTGGCGCAGGCCGAGGTCCTGCAGCAGCTTCTGGAAGCGTTCGCGGTCTTCGGCCGCGTCGATCATGTCCGGCGACGTGCCGACGATCGGCACACCGTGCGCCTCGAGGTCGAGCGCGAGCTTCAGCGGCGTCTGGCCGCCGTACTGGACGATCACGCCGACCGGCTTTTCCTTGTCGACGATCTCGAGCACGTCTTCCAGCGTCAGCGGCTCGAAGTACAGGCGGTCGGACGTGTCGTAGTCGGTCGACACCGTTTCCGGGTTGCAGTTGACCATGATCGTTTCGTAACCGTCCTCGCGCATCGCGAGGGCCGCGTGCACGCAGCAGTAGTCGAACTCGATGCCCTGGCCGATCCGGTTCGGGCCGCCGCCCAGCACCATGATCTTCTTGTTGGTGGTCGGCTGCGCCTCGCACTCTTCCTCGTAGGTCGAGTACATGTAGGCCGTCTTGGTCGCGAACTCGGCCGCGCAGGTGTCGACGCGCTTGTAGACCGGGCGCACGTTCAGTTCGATGCGGCGGCGGCGGACGTCTTCCGGCGTCGCGCCGAGCAGCTTCGCGAGGCGGCGGTCGGAGAAGCCGCTCTGCTTCAGGAAGCGCAACTCGTCGAACGTCAGCGACGCGAGCGTGCGGCCCGCGAGCGCCTTTTCCTTCAGGATGATCTGCTCGATCTGCTCGAGGAACCACGGGTCGATCGCGGTTTCCGCGAAGATTTCCTCGGCCGTCATGCCGATGCGGAACGCATCGCCGACGTACCAGATGCGGTCCGGGCCCGGCTCGTGGATCTCGATCGCGATCTCGTCGCGGTCGGTCGACTTCTCGTCGAGACCGTCGACGCCGACTTCGAGGCCGCGCAGCGCCTTCTGGAACGATTCCTGGAACGTGCGGCCGATCGCCATCACTTCACCGACCGACTTCATCTGCGTGGTCAGGCGCGAATCGGCTTCGCGGAACTTCTCGAACGCGAAGCGCGGGATCTTCGTGACGACGTAGTCGATCGTCGGCTCGAACGATGCCGGCGTCTGGCCGCCGGTGATTTCGTTCTTCAGCTCGTCGAGCGTGTAGCCGACCGCCAGCTTCGCCGCGACCTTCGCGATCGGGAAGCCGGTCGCCTTCGACGCGAGCGCCGACGAACGCGACACGCGCGGGTTCATCTCGATGACGACCATGCGGCCGTCCTTCGGGTTGATCGAGAACTGCACGTTCGAGCCGCCCGTGTCGACGCCGATCTCACGCAGCACCGCGAGCGATGCGTTACGCAGGATCTGGTATTCCTTGTCGGTGAGCGTCTGCGCCGGCGCGACCGTGATCGAGTCGCCGGTGTGCACGCCCATCGGGTCGAGGTTCTCGATCGAGCACACGATGATGCAGTTGTCGGCGCGGTCGCGCACGACTTCCATCTCGTATTCCTTCCAGCCGAGCAGCGATTCCTCGATCAGCAGTTCGCGCGTCGGCGACAGGTCGAGGCCGCGCTTGCAGATCTCTTCGAACTCTTCGCGGTTGTACGCGATGCCGCCGCCCGAGCCGCCGAGCGTGAACGACGGACGGATCACGACCGGGTAGCCGCTGCCGCCGGTGCCGGCCATGATCTCGGCGTGCACCTGGGTCGCTTCTTCCATCGAGTGCGCGATGCCCGACTTCGCGGAACCGAGACCGATCTTGGTCATCGCTTCCTTGAATTTCTGGCGGTCTTCCGCCTTGTCGATCGCTTCCGGCGACGCGCCGATCAGCTCGACGCCGAACTTCTCGAGCACGCCGTGGTGGTGCAGGTCGAGCGCGCAGTTCAGCGCGGTCTGGCCGCCCATCGTCGGCAGGATCGCGTCCGGGCGCTCCTTCTCGATGATGCGTGCGACCACTTCCCACGTGATCGGCTCGATGTACGTGACGTCGGCCGTGTTCGGGTCGGTCATGATCGTCGCCGGGTTGCTGTTCACGAGGACGACCTTGTAGCCCTCTTCACGCAGCGCCTTGCAAGCCTGCGCGCCCGAATAGTCGAACTCGCAAGCCTGGCCGATGATGATCGGGCCGGCGCCGATGATGAGGATGCTTTTGATGTCTGTGCGTTTTGGCATGGCTTGTGAATTCAGTAAGTAATCTTTGTCGTGGCGTTGTCGTCGGTCGGCAGGCCGCGCTCAGCTCATGGTGGCGAGCGCGAGCTTCACCGAGAAACCGATGAACAGGCCGCCCACGCTGCTCGCCGCGCCCGCCGCGAGCCTGCGGCGGCGGCGGAAATGCTCGGCGAGCCGTGCGCCCGCGAAGATCAGCGTGCTCAGGTACAGGAAGCTCGCGCATTGCGCGATCGCCCCGAGCACGACGAACGACAGCGCGGGATGCGGGAAGGCCGGGTCGACGAACTGGATGAAGAACGAGATGAAGAACAGGATCGCCTTCGGATTCAGGAGGCTCACGATCAGCGCCTTGCGAAACGGCCGCTCGCCGTCGACCGCGGGCGCTGCCTCGGCCGGCGCATCGCCACGCGCGCGCAGCTTCTGCCACGCGCTGCGCAGCATGCCTGAGCCGATGTAGAGCAGATACGCGGCGCCGCCGTACTTCACGACGGAGAACAGCAGCGGATTCGCCTTCAGCAGCGACGCGACGCCCGCGGCGGACAGCACCATCAGCACCGTATCGCCGACGAACACGCCGCAGGCCGCGCGATAGCCGGCCTTCACGCCGCGCTGCGCCGCGAGCGACAGCACGTACATCGAGTTCGGCCCCGGCAGCAGGATGATGAAGATCACGCCGAACACGTAGGTCCAGATATCCGTGATGCCGAGTGCGTGGCCGAACATGATGCGAATCTCCCGTTCTTCGGTTGCTTCAGTTGCGTCAGGCGTTGCGCTGCTTCGCCGCGTCCATCAGTGCGGTGAAACGGTCGAACAGATAGCCGATGTCGTGCGGGCCGGGCGACGCTTCCGGGTGGCCCTGGAAGCAGAATGCCGGCTTGTCGGTCAGCTCGAAGCCCTGCAGCGTGCCGTCGAACAGCGACACGTGCGTCACGCGCGCGTTGGCCGGCAGCGAATCCGCATCGACCGCGAAGCCGTGGTTCTGCGACGTGATCACCACGCGACCGTCGCCGAGATCCTTCACCGGGTGGTTCGCGCCGTGGTGGCCCGTCTTCATCTTGAGCGTCTTCGCGCCGACCGCGAGGCCCATGATCTGGTGGCCGAGGCAGATGCCGAAGGTCGGCACGCCGCGCTCGATGAACTGCTTCGTGGCCGCGATCGCGTAGTCGCACGGTTCCGGATCGCCGGGGCCGTTCGACAGGAAGATGCCGTCCGGATTCAGCGCGAGCGCATCTTCCGCGCTCGCTTGTGCCGGCAGCACCGTCACGTGGCAGCCGCGCTCCGCGAGCATGCGCAGGATGTTGTACTTGACGCCGAAGTCATACGCGACGACGCGGTACTTCGGCGCTTCCTGCATGCCGTAGCCGCTGCCGAGGCGCCATTCGGTCTGCTTCCACTCGAACGGCTTGGTGGTCGACACGACCTTCGCGAGATCCATGCCCGCGAGGCCCGCGAACGAGCGCGCGAGCTCGATCGCCTTCGCCTCGTCGTCCGAGCCGGCCAGGATGCAGCCGCTCTGCGCGCCCTTGTCGCGCAGGATCCGGGTCAGCTTGCGGGTATCGATGCCGGCGATCGCGACGACGCCTTCGTCGCGCAGGTAATCGCCGAGCGTGCGGTCCATGCGGAAGTTCGATGCGAGCGTCGGCAGATCACGGATGATCAGGCCGGCGGCATGGACTTTCGTGGCTTCGACGTCTTCGGCGTTGACGCCGACGTTGCCGATATGCGGGTAGGTGAGCGTGACGATCTGACGCGCGTAGCTCGGATCGGTCAGGATTTCCTGATAGCCGGTAATCGCGGTGTTGAACACGACTTCACCGATCGTGTGGCCTTCGGCCCCGATCGAATAACCACGAAAGACCGTGCCGTCGGCGAGTGCAAGCAAGGCGGGAGAAAAAGACGGCAACACGGGAGGCTCCTTGGGGAACACCCTGCTGCCGACCTGTTTACCCTGCCGCGCGAGCGCCGCGCTGCGTAGGCGCGCGGAATCGCTAGCTGGACGCGACCTGCGTTGTCGAGACGCGAACCCGGCGCGTGGCGCACGAGGCTTCGCGGCATCGCCCGACAGGCGGCGTGCGGCGGATGAACGGGATGAGTGAGGTAGGCGCTAGGGTGCGAGGTTGATCAGCACAAACTTTCAAATTATAGCCCGAAAATGGCCTTATCTTCAATCGATATGGCCGTCCGATCGTGCATGCGGCGCGCGTGACGGCGCGCGGTCGCGCACGACACTCGTTGCTGCGGCCCCGTTTCCGCAGCCGCCCTACCCGTCAGCGTACCGCCGGATCAACGTGCTTGCCAGCGCTGCGCGCGGGCCACACGCACCAGACCGCGCTCGCGAGCTGCAGCGCGAGCAGCACGCTCCACGCGGTGACGTGCGCGGCGGCCGGGTAATGGCCGTCGACGGCCGGCCAGTGCGACAGCACCGCGCCGATGCCGATCTGGAACGCAAAGATCAGCACGAAGATCACGAGCGTCAGCGTCGTATTTGCGCGGCCGATCAGATGCGCCGGAAAGTGACCGGCCAGCACCGCGTAGGTCAGGATCCCGACGCCGCCGAACATCCCGTAGGCCGCCCACAGCACGGCCGGCGGCAGCGGCACGCGCGCGACGATCGCGCCCTGCGTGGCGACGAACAGCGCCATGCCGATGCCGCAAAATGCCTGGACGGACACCCCGCGGCGCTCGAGCACGCGCGCCGCCGCGCCGAAGCCGACACAGCCCGCCATCATCGCGAAGCCGAGCACCGACACGAGCCGCGCGGCGTGCTGCGCATCGAACCCCGCGACGTCGCGCAGGTACGGGCCGACCCACAGCGACTGCATCGCGTAGAACACGCTCTGCGTGACGATCGAGAACGACGAAATCTTCCAGAACGCACGGCTGCCCAGGATGTGCCACGTGCCCTTGAACTGGCTGACGATCCCGCCCTGCTGACGCGGCCGCTCGGCTTCCGGCGCACCGAGGCCGATCGCGGCCGCGACGACGATCGTCAGCACCGCGAGGCCGCCGCAGATCACGCGCCAGCTCGTCACGCCGAGCAGCCAGGTCAGCGGCGAGCCGACCGCGACGCCGCCCAGGCCGCCGACCGCCATCACGAGGCCGTTGACGAGCGGCAGCCGGCCGACCGGAAAATGCTGCGCGAGCGCCTTGAACGCCGCGCCGAGACACACCGACACGCCGACGCCGATCAGGAGCCGGCCGACCATCATCGTGCCGAGGTCGTGCGCGATGCCGAACACGGCGGCGCCGGCTGCCGCGAACAGCAGCATCCCGGCCGCCACGCGGCGCGGGCCGAAATGGTCGAGCAGCACGCCGGCCGGAATCTGCGCGCCGGCGAAGCCGAGGAAATAGAGACTCGTGAGCAGCCCGAGATCGGCAGCCGACAGCCCGAGCTCGTGCGTGACGAACGGCGCGAAGCCGAGATTGACGCCGCGGAACACGTACGACACGAAATATCCGATCGCAAACAGCGCGAGCACCCTCACCTGCACCGACGACATCGCTTCTCCTTGTGACTGCGCGCAGCGGCGGCCGCGCTGCCGCGCACAAACGAAAACGCCGTCACCTCGGTGACGGCGTTGCTACGCGTTTCGTCGGATGATAACGCAATCGCGCGCCCCGGTCGGGCCGCCGCGCCGCGATCGCGGCCGCGTTACTTCTTGCCCTTGTGCGCAGCGGCCTTCGGTGCAGCCTTCGCGGGCGCGGCCTTGGCCACGCGGGCCGCCGGTTTCGCGGCACCGTGCTTCGCGCCGCGCGACTTGCCGCCGACGGACAGGCTCGCGCGCTCGATATGCGCGCCGGCGGTCGACGTCGCGATCCGCTCCGGCCCCGGCTCGGCCGGCACCGCGCGGCCAACCGGCACGTGCAGCACGAGCGCCTGGCCCGGCATCGCGAGATCGCGATGCGTGCGGTTCCATGCCTTCAACTGCGCGACCGACACGCCGTAGCGGCCGGCGATCGCCGCCATCGACTGCTTGCGGCGCACGCGGATCAGCATCTTGCGCGTGTCGGGCACGTCGGGTTCCATCGCGAGCACGCCGTTTTCCGCGACGTCCGCGCTGATGTCCTCGTCGTCGTCATCGCCGCGCGGCACGACGATCGTCGAGCCCGGCTTCAGGCGCATGCCGGCCGGAATCTTGTTGACCGACATCAGCGTGTCGGCGTCCACGCCGATCTTCTCGGCGATCGCGGCCGGGCGCGCACGCTCGCTCACCGTGTAGGTGGTCCACGTCGACAACTGGCCGTTGTAGGCCTTCAGGTTCTTCTCGAACGCCGCCGCATTGTCGAACGGCAGCAGGATCTGCGGCTCGGTCGCGCCGAGGATCACCGGCTTCGCGAACGACGGGTTCAGCGAGCGGAACTCGTCGAGCGACAGGTTCGCGAGCTTCGCGGCCACCGCCACGTCGATGTCGCGCGCCGTCGTGACCGTCACGAAATACGGGTGGTTGGGGATCTCCGGCAGCGTCAGGCCGAACTGCTGCGGATTCGCGATGATGTTCTTCACCGCCTGCAGCTTCGGCACGTAGTTGCGCGTCTCGTTCGGCATCCGCAGGCTCTGGTAGTCGGTCGGCAGGCCGGCCGCCTGGTTGCGCGCGATCGCGCGCTGCACGTTGCCTTCACCCCAGTTGTACGCGGCCAGTGCGAGATACCAGTCGCCGAACATGTCATGCAGGCGCGACAGGTAGTCGAGCGCGGCGCTCGTCGACGCGAGCACGTCGCGACGCTCGTCCTGCCACATGTTGCGCTTCAGGTTGTACGTGCGGCCCGTGCCCGGCATGAACTGCCACATGCCGGCCGCCTTCGCGACCGACAGCGCCTGCGGATTGAACGCGGACTCGATGAACGGCAGCAGCGCGAGCTCGGTCGGCATGTGGCGCGCCTCGAGCTCCTCGACGATGTGATAGAGGTACTTCTGCGAGCGCTCGGTCATGCGCTGCACGTAATCGGGACGCTGCGTGTACCAGGTCGTCTGCATGTCGACGAGGTCGCTCTGCAGGTCGGGCATCTGGAAGCCGCGGCGAATGCGGCCCCAGAGATCGGAGTCGGCACTGGTCAGGTCGCCGACGGATTGCTTGTCGACGTCGACAGTTTCTTTGGCGGTGGCTGATTTACGGAGGTAGTTGGACGTCGCCTGCGAATCGGCGGCGTTGTTGGCGACAGGGGCCTGGCTCGCGCAAGCGGCGAGCAGCAGGACCACCATCGCACTCAATATAAGTCGCATGAAAATCTCGGCTTCCGACGGCTGGAAATTGCTGGCGATACTACGGAAGTGCGTGCTTCACGTCAATAAAAACACCGAAAACTCAGCGAAATCCTACATTTGCAGCAATTTTTACAGACGCTACCTGAGGTTTGGAGTCCTCCCGAAATCGTCATCGGAACCGGTTTTTCCACTCGCGCATCAGCGTGAATGCCGCCAGTCGATCCGGCACCGTTTCGTGCAGCTCGGCCTCGAGCGTCGCATGGATGGCCGCGCTGTCCGACCGCATGAACGGGTTGACGGCACGTTCGTGCGCGATCGTCGTGGGCAGCGTCGGCACGCCGCGCGCGCGCAGCGCCTGCGCATCGTCGCGCCAGGCGGCGAGCGCCGCATTGCCCGGTTCGCACGCGAGCGCGAAGCGGATGTTCGACAGCGTGTATTCGTGTGCGCAATGCACGCGCGTGTCGCCGGGCAGCGCCGCGAGCGCGTCGAGCGACGCGAGCATCTGCGCGGGCGTGCCTTCGAACAGCCGGCCGCAACCGCATGAGAACAGTGTATCTCCGCAGAACACGTGAGGCGTGGCCGCGCCCTGCCCGGCCGCCTGGAAATAGGCGATGTGGCCGCGCGTATGACCCGGCACGTCGAGCACGTCGAACGCAAGCGCCGGTGCGCCGAGCGTCACGCGATCGCCGCCCGCGAGCGGGCGCGTGACCACGTCGATCGATTCTTCCGCCGGGCCATAAACGACCAGCGGCACATCGTCCGGTTGGCCATCTTGCAGCGCCGCGACACCGCCGACGTGGTCGGCGTGATGGTGCGTGAGTAAAATAGCGGTCAAGCGCCAGCCGCGTTCGGCAAGAACACGGCGTACCGGCGCGGCTTCACCCGGATCGACGGCGATCGCATCGCGGCCGTCCGAGACGAGCCAGATATAGTTGTCTTCGAATGCCGGCACCGGCACATATTCCAGCTCGTTCATGGGCACGCAATCATCGTTATGTCCGATCGTCAAATTATAGACTGGCCCGCCTGGACCGACTCGCCACCCGGCCGCTACGTGCTGGACTGGGAGCAGGCGCAGCTCGACCGGATCGTGTCCGACGTCTTCGGGTTTCACGCGCTGCAGCTCGGCCTGCCGCAGCTCGACGCGCTGCGCGAGAACCGCATGCCGTATCGCGGCCTCGTGCTCGACCCGGCGAGCGGCGCGAGCGCGCCCTACCAGTATCCGTGGGCGCGCGAGGCGCATGCGCCCGAGCATGCGCCGGCCGATCGCAGCACGACCTGGTGCGACCTGCTCGACCTGCCGTTCGAGTCGCAGAGCGTCGACCTGATCGTGATGCCGCATACGCTCGAATTCACGTCCGACCCGCACCGCCTGCTGCGCGAGGCCGAACGCGTGCTGATGCCGGAAGGCCAGCTCGTGATCACCGGCTTCAATTCGCTGAGCCTGTGGGGCATGCGGCAGTCGTTCGGGCGCATGGCCAACCGCCCGTTCGTGCCGGCCGCACGCGACCAGATCGCGTTCATCCGGCTCAAGGACTGGATCAAGCTGCTCGGCTTCGATCTCGAGCGCGGCCGCTTCGGCTGCTACCGGCCGCCGCTCGTCACCGACAAATGGCTTGCCCGCTACGGCTTCATGGAAGCCGCCGGCGACCGCTGGTGGCCGATCTTCGGCGCCGTCTACATGGTCACCGCCGTCAAACGCGTGCGCGGCATGCGTCTCGTCGGCCCGATCAAGATGAAGAAGCCCGTGCTCGCGCCGGGCCTGACGCCGGCGGCCACCCCGACCACCCATCAAGAACACTCATGACCACCGACACCATCGACATCTATACCGACGGCGCCTGCAAGGGCAACCCCGGCCCCGGCGGCTGGGGCGCACTGCTGCGCTACGGCGACCGCGAAAAGGAGCTGTTCGGCGGCGAGCCGAACACGACCAACAACCGCATGGAGCTGATGGGCGTGATCGCCGCGCTCGAGGCGCTGAAGCGGCCGTGCCGCGTGATCGTCCATACCGACTCGCAGTACGTGCAGAAAGGCATCAGCGAGTGGATCCACGGCTGGAAGAAGAAGGGCTGGGTCACCGCGGCGAAAACCCCGGTGAAGAACGCCGACCTGTGGAAACGGCTCGACGCGCTCGTCGCGCAGCACGAGGTCGAGTGGCGCTGGGTGAAGGGCCATGCGGGCCATCCCGAAAACGAACGCGCGGACGCGCTCGCGAACCGCGGCGTCGCATCGCTCGCGGCCTGAATCGCAGCCTGAACGCAGGCCGCCCTACCGTCTTTCCCGATTTATCCGACATGCGCCAGATCATTCTCGATACCGAAACCACCGGCCTGAACCCTCGCACGGGCGACCGCCTGATCGAAATCGGCTGCGTCGAGCTGCTGAACCGGCGGCTCACCGGCAACAACCTGCACATCTACGTGAACCCCGAGCGCGACAGCGATCCGGGCGCGCTGGCCGTGCACGGCCTCACGACCGAATTCCTGAGCGACAAGCCGAAGTTCGCGGAAGTCGTCGACCAGATCCGCGACTTCGTGAAGGACGCCGAGCTGATCATCCACAACGCGCCGTTCGACCTCGGGTTCCTCGACGCCGAATTCGCGCGGCTCGACCTGCCGCCGTTCACCGAGCATTGCGGCGGCGTGATCGACACGCTGGTGCAGGCCAAGCAGATGTTCCCCGGCAAGCGCAATTCGCTCGACGCACTGTGCGACCGGTTCGGCATCAGCAACGCGCACCGCACGCTGCACGGCGCACTGCTCGACTCGGAGCTGCTCGCCGAGGTCTATCTCGCGATGACGCGCGGCCAGGACAGCCTCGTGATCGACATGCTCGACGACGCAGGCGCCGACGGCGGCGCGGCGAACGGCCAGCGCGTGGCGCTCGCGTCGCTCGACCTGCCGGTGCTCGCGGCGAGCGACGACGAACTGGCCGCGCACCAGGCCCAGCTCGACGAACTCGACAAGTCGGTCAAGGGCGCCTGCGTATGGCGCAAGTCCGCCGACGCGGACGCCGCCGAAGCCGCCTGACGCGGCGTCTCACGAGCCGAAGCCGTGCCTGCAGCCGCGCTCAAGCGCGCGGCTGCAGTGCGATGACGGCCATCCCGCCGAGCGCGAGCATCGCGCCCGCCACATCCCAGCGGGTCAGCGCGATGCCGTCGACCGCCCGCAGCCAGATCAGCGCCACCGCGATATACACGCCGCCGTACGCCGCATACGTGCGCCCTGCCGCGCTCGGGTGCAGCGTCAGCAGCCACGCGAACAACGCGAGCGACAGCGCGGCCGGCACCAGCAGCCAGACGGGCCTTCCGCCTTTCAGCACGAGCCACGGCAGGTAGCAGCCGACGATCTCGGCCAGTGCAGTGACGGCGAACAACGCCGCAATCCTGATCAGTTCGGTCATCCGGTTCCCCGCAGATTCGGCCCCCATCCGGCGGGCCGCGCGACCCCGCCGCGCGCCGCCGATCATACCGGAGCCGACCCCGCCGGAACCGCCGCCAGACGGGGGATTCCCGGCAATTTGCACGATCGTCTGTCATCGTGCTATCATGTCGCCTGTTTCAACATTCAATCTCTGTCTATTCGATTTCGCAAGAAGTCCGTCCGCGCATTGCGGGCCGGTGCTTCGACCGAAATTGCATCCACAGGAAAGCCCGCCCGACAGGCCCGCTTTTCTCGTTTCGTTGCCCCTCCGGGGCGCTTGCCGGAACGCCGGACTCCGTCCGCGCCGGCATCTGCCGCTCGCATCACGCGGCCCATTCTTCATGAGCGCACCGTCGCGACGGCCCATCGGGCCCGCGTCGAAGCAGTCCCTTACGGCCCTTTACCGCCTCATGTGCAGTAAGCGCTTAAATGGCCTGCCCCGACGCGCAGCACACGACATCGCGCTCGCCGGCAAACCGTGTCGGACGGCCCGCCCGTTCCGGCGCAGTCAAAGGAGTGCATGACCTTGACCGCAACACACGTCAGCCCGACCGCTGCTTCTTCCTCCACGTCGTCCGGCGAGGCTCCGCTCGCCGCGGACGACATTACCGTCGTCGACCAGAGCCTGCTCAAGCGCGCCGTCAGCGCGATGGCCATCGGCAATGCGATGGAATGGTTCGACTTCGGCGTCTACAGCTATATCGCCGTCACGCTCGGCAAGGTGTTCTTCCCGTCCAGCAGCCCGTCCGCGCAGCTGCTCGCGACCTTCGGCACGTTCGCGGCCGCGTTCCTCGTGCGCCCGCTCGGCGGCATGGTGTTCGGCCCGCTCGGCGATCGCATCGGCCGGCAGCGCGTGCTCGCCGCCACCATGATCATGATGGCCGTCGGCACCTTCGCGATCGGCCTGATCCCCAGCTACGCGTCGATCGGCATCATGGCGCCGATCCTGCTGCTCGTGGCCCGCCTCGTGCAGGGCTTCTCGACCGGCGGCGAATACGGCGGCGCCGCCACCTTCATCGCCGAGTTCTCGACCGACAAGCGCCGCGGCTTCATGGGCAGCTTCCTCGAGTTCGGCACGCTGATCGGCTATGTGATGGGCGCCGGCGTCGTCGCGCTGCTCACCGCGTCGCTGTCGCAGGAAGCGCTGCTGTCGTGGGGCTGGCGCGTGCCGTTCCTGATCGCGGGCCCGCTCGGCCTGATCGGCCTGTACATCCGGATGAAGCTCGAGGAAACGCCGGCGTTCAAGCGCCAGGCCGAGGAGCGGGAAGCGCAGGACAAGGCCGTGCCGAAAGCGCGCTTCCGCGAGACGCTGATGCGCAACTGGCGCGCACTGCTGCTCTGCGTCGGCCTCGTGCTGATCTTCAACGTGACCGATTACATGGTGCTGTCGTACCTGCCGAGCTTCATGTCGTCGACGCTGCACTTCGACGAGTCGCACAGCCTCGTGCTGGTGCTGATCGTGATGGTGCTGATGATGCCGCTGACGCTCGCCGCCGGCCGCCTGTCGGACAAGGTCGGCCGCAAGCCCGTGATGCTGGCCGGCTGCGTCGGCCTGCTCGCGCTGTCGATCCCGTCGATGATGCTGATCCATGCGGGCACCACTGCGTCGGTGTTCAGCGGCCTCCTGATCCTCGGCGTGCTGCTGTCGTGCTTCACCGGTGTGATGCCGTCGGCGCTGCCGGCGCTGTTCCCGACCGAGATCCGCTACGGCGCGCTCGCGATCGGCTTCAACGTGTCGGTGTCGCTGTTCGGCGGCACGACGCCGCTCGTCACCGCGTGGCTCGTCGACGTGACCCACAACCTGATGATGCCTGCGTACTACATGATGGGCGCGGCCGTGATCGGCATCGTGTCGGTCGTCGCACTCGCCGAAACCGCACGCCAGCCGCTCAAGGGCTCGCCGCCGGCCGTCGCGTCGCGCCGCGAGGCACACCAGCTGGCGCGCCAGCTGCGCGAGGAAGACGACGCGGAAATCTACGGCGTCGTGTCGCCCGCGCGCGCCTGAGCGTCGCCCGCTCGCCCATGAAAAAGCCCCGGCCAAAGCCGGGGCTCGATCGAACCCGATCCGCCCGACCGGCTTGCGCCGGCCGGGCGTTTTTTATCCGTAGACGTGACGCGGGTTCATGCGTGCGCTTCGCCGTGGCGGCAGAAGATCAGCGCACGCGAACGCGACACGGCTGCCTGCGCGCCGCGCGCGGCGACGATCAGGCCGACCTGGCCGAGATTGAAGTCGCGCTCGACCATCAGTTGCGTCAGCGCGGCAAGCGGCAACACGACGGACGGGTGGTACAGACTCGATTCGATCAGCGCTCTCATCATCGGCTCCATCAGGCAATGCATATTCGATGGAGTGGATTCTAGGGACGGCCCGCATCCGGATAAACGGCGCGAATGCGAAGTCACTTGTCAGCGGCGGAGAACAATCGGCTCGTCCTTGCCGGACGGGGCCGGGCGGGCGGCGCGCGGTCGCGCGGGCGCATAAAGTGCAGCGGCGCGACGTGGTTTTCCGCACGTCGCGCCGAACAATAACGCGCGGCCGGACGCGCCGCGCACTGCGGTTGGGTCGATACGCGCCGAATGCCGGCCCGGTTCCGACGCGGCGGGGCCGGACGCGCCGCCCTCGCCCGCCGCCGTTCCGGTGCTGCCGGGATCGACGCCGCGTTCAGGCGAGCGGCGTCTCGACAAACGCCGGCAGCGCTTCCGCACGCGCCGAATGCGCGGCCAGCGCCGGATACCGGGCCGGATCGATCCGCGCGAGCGCCGGATAATCGGCGGCCATGAATTGCGTGAAGCGCCAGGCGACCGCGACGGTCACGTCCGACTGCAGCAGCCGCGCGCCGCCGAACCAGCCGTTCGCGGCCGCGACGAGCGGCTCGAGTTCGCCGTACGCGGCCTCGAGCTGGCTCAGCACGCGCTCGAGCCAGGGCGCGTGCTGCTTGTCGGTCGGTCGCAAAGCGTGCTCGTACACCACCTGCACCGTCTTCTCTGCCGCCGCCAGCGCGAGGCCGACCGGCACCAGCGTGCGCAGCCGCGCGTCGGCGGCGTCGGGCAACAGGCGCCGCTCCGGGGCGACGCGATGGTCGAGGTAGTCGACGATCAGCGACGAATCGAGCAGCGTCGCACCGTCGTCGGTCACGAGCGTCGGCGCCTTCACGACCGGGCTGAACGACCGGAACCGGTCGAACTGACGAAACACCGAGACCGACTCGTGTTCGAACGGCAGGTCGAGCAGCTTCGCCGATATGGCGACACGGCGCACGAACGGGGAATCCAGCATGCCGATCAGCTTCATCGCGAACGCTCCGCTTGAGGGAATGGGACCGACGACTGTAGCAGCGCCGTGCGCCGGTGCCTAGCGCGATGCCGCCGAAACGCGCGGCGAAATCCGCGTCGTCCGGTCACGTTTCCGACACCCGCTGCGCGCCCGGAGTGACCATAATGCAGATTCCCCCCCTTCCGCCTCGAGGTTCGCCATGTGGTACGACGTCGTCGAGCAGCAGCGGGAATGGATGCGCGCCTGGCGCGAAGCGACGCGCCACGCGTTCGACGTATGGCCCGCCGCGACGCTGCCGCACGCCGTGTCGTCGTGCTACGACGACCTGTTCGAGCCGCTCCTCGGGCCGGCCGCCGGGCCGCCGCGCTTCGAGATCCGGCGGCCGGCCGTCGACGAGCGGATCGTCGCGCGCACGCCGTTCTGCCAGTTGCGGCGCTTCGCACGCGACGATGCGCGGCGCGCGGTGCTGCTGTGTGCGCCGCTCGCGGGGCACGCGGCCGTGATGATGCGGGAGACCGTCGAGGCGCTGCTCGCGGACGGCGACGTCTGCGTGACCGACTGGGTCAATGCGCGCGACGTCCCGCTCGCGGCGGGCCGCTTCGGGCTCGACGAGTACGTGGCGACGCTCGACGGCTTCGTCGACGCGCTCGCCCGCGACGACCGGCCGCTGCACGTCGTCGCCGTATGCCAGGCCACCGTTCCCGCACTCGGCGCACTCGCGCTGCGCGCCGCGCGCGGCCACGCACCGCCCGCGAGCGTCACGCTGATCGGCGGGCCGCTCGACGCACGCATCAACCCGACCACGCTCGGCACCACGGCCGCGTCCCGTTCGCTCACGTGGTGCCGCCGCCACCTGATCGACATCGTGCCGCCCCGCTTCCCCGGCCGTGGCCGGCACGTATTCCCGACCTATCTTCAGCAAGGCGAGATCGCGCTGCTGTATCCGCAACGCTTCCTGACGCTGATCGAGGACTACGCGCGCGCCGCGTCGCACTTCGACCTGACGGCGCTGGCCGACGCGCGGCGCGCGCTGCACGAATACACGGCGCTGCTCGACATGCCGGCCGAATACTTCCTGGATACCGTCGATATCGTGTTCCAGCGGATGTGCCTCGCGAACGGCACGTGGCAAGTCGGCGGCCAGCGCGTGGAGCCGGCCGCGCTGCGCGGCGTCGCGCTGCTGACGGTCGAAGGCGGTCGAGACGCCGTCACCGGCGCCGGCCAGACGCATGCGGCACTCGACATGTGCCGCGGCCTCAAGGCCGGCGAGCGCCAGCGCCTCGATATCGACGATTGCGATCACTACGGGCTGTTCACGGGTGCGCGCTGGCACGGCAACGTCCATCCGGCGCTGCAGCGCGTGTTCGCGCAGGCCGAAGCCGTTCGCCCGGGATCGCGCCGGCGCCGGGTCAGGCGGACGTGAGGTCGTCGTCCGGCCCGCGGGCCGCATCGAGGAGCGCGCGCACCTCGTCGTCGCCGGTCTGGTCGAAACGCGCGTAGAACTGGCTGATCCCGAAGAAGCGCAGCGGCTGCGACACCGTCACGAACGCATCGGCCAGATCGTCGAACGCATGCTGGGCGCCGGCCGGCGCGACGGGTGCGGCGGCCACGATGCGCGCGGGATGGCGCTTGCGCAGCGCCTGCAGTGCGACGCGCATCGACGCGCCGGTCGCGATGCCGTCGTCGACGACGATCGCGATGCGACCGTCGACCGGCAGCGGCGGCCGCGCGCCGCGATACAGCGTGTCGCGGCGCTGCAGTTCGGCGGTCTCGCGCACGATCACGTCGGCCAGTTGGGAATCGGACACGCCCATCGCGCGGATCGCCGCGTGCTGCAGGTGGATCGCCCCGCCGGTCGCGATCGCGCCGATCGCGAATTCTGGATCGGAGGGCATGCCGAGCTTGCGCACGACCAGCACGTCGAGCGGCGCGCGCAGCGCCTGCGCGATCGGGAATGCAACCGGTACGCCGCCGCGCGGCAGCGCGAGCACGACGACGTCGCGGCGCCCCGCATAGTCGTGCAGCGCGAGCGCAAGCTGGCGACCCGCGTCGGCGCGATCGGCAAAACACTCGGTCAAGATCGGCTCCCTGCCGTTGGGCCGGATGCGCGACCTGCGCGCCGGCACCTGTTCAACGAGCATGGTTCATCGGACACGCCGATGCAAGCGGGGTCATACCGGCGTGCGCGGCAGGCGGAACGCTGCACGGAAAAGGATGGGTGGCGTTCGCCCGGGGCGGGCCGCCGTCAAGCGCTTAGAGCCCGCCGGCCTGCCGATACAGCCGCCAGAACGACTGCGCGTACGACTGCGCGAGTTCCGGCGCGCGCTGGAACACGTTGACCGTTTCCGCGTGCGCGGCCGCGTCGTCGGACAGCGTCGTCAGCGCGACGCTGTCGTCGACGATCACGAAGCGCGGTGCGGGGTCGCCGTGCCGCGAATCGATCGCGACGTCGATGCCGGCCGATTTCAGATAGCCCGCGCCGCTGTACTTGCCCGCACGCGGCGAGCGCACCAGCACGACCCGCACGTCGATCCCGCGCGAACGCGCCGCGCGCAGCGCCGCCGCGACCGCTGGCGGCACGTACGCGTAGCCGGCCAGCAGCACGCGACGCTGCGCCTGACCGATCAGGTCGACGGTCGCGTCGGCCGCCGCATTGTCATACGAAAAGTACCTGCCGACTGCTGCTGCGTCGGACGGAATCGGGCTGGCGTGGGCGGTCGCCACGCAGCAAAGCGCGGCGACGAGGAAGGCGGCTGGTCTCATGGCGGGCGCCATTGTAGCGACGCCAATTCGCATGACAAGCGCCTGCTGCAGCGCTGCTGCGCCGGCGCAACACCTGGCGCGTAACGACCGGTCGGCAGGCAGATTTCGAACCGGATTTCGAACTGGATTCGACGCAGATTCGAAGCGGTTCCGGCGCGTGATCCGGCCGCTCGCCCGCCGCCGGTCAGCCGGCCGCGACGCGCGCGAGCCAGCTCGCGATACCGTCGACGGAACGGAAATCCGCGACGCTGCGTGCCGGCAGCGCCGGATACGCGCTGCCCGCCATCTCGGCCAGTGCGCGGCCCGGGCCGAGTTCGAGAAACGCGGTCGCGCCGGCCTCGACGCACGCGGCCAGGCAGGCCGCCCACTCGACCGGCTCCGCGATCTGGCGCGCGAGCTTGTCGAGCCCGGCGTCGACATCGAGCACCGACGCGCCGTCGATCCCCGAAAACAGTCGCGTGCCGGGCAGCGGCCGGCGCACGTTCACGGCGGCCAGCGATGCGCGAAACGCGGGCACCGCCGCCGCGAGCCGGTGCGTGTGCGACGCGATCCGCACGCACACGGGCGCGACACGCAGCGCACCGTCGCGTGCGGCGGCGTCGGCCACCGCGGCGACGTCGGCCTGCCGCCCGGCCAGCACGAACGCATCGCCCGGATTGGCGATCGCGATCGCCGCATCGCGGCCGTCGCAGAGTTGCGCGAGCCGCGCACGCGTGAGCCCGCGCACGAATGCCATCCGTTCATCGCCGCCGCTCGCGGCATCCATGGCGCGCGCGCGCGCCTCGGCCAGCGCCAGCGCGTCGTGCGGATCGATCATCCCCGCGACGCTCCACGATGCGACTTCGCCGACGCTGTACCCCGCGACGCAACGACGCCGCGGCCACATCGCCTCGAGCAACATCGTCGCCGCAAGCGCCTGCACCGTGCAGAGGATCTGCGCAGCGCGGTTCTCACGCAGCGCATCCGGTTCAGCGTGTCGCACCCAGTCGCGCGGATCGTCGCCGAGGAGCCGGCCGGCGTGCGCGAACAGCGCATCGGCTTGCGGCGCCGCGCTGGTCAGCTCGAACATGTCCGCACGCTGCGCACCTTGCCCCGAACAGAGGATCGCCAGCGTCATCGTCCCGCCTCGTTCGTCTCGCCCGTTTCGCCCGTCTCGTCCGTTTCATCCGTCTCGAGCGCATCGACGAACACGCTCATCGCCAGCAGGTCGGCCGCGCCGCCCGGGCTCAGCCGGCGCGCGACGAACGCGCGGTGCGCAGCGGCCGCGCGCAGTCGCCAGTCGCGGGCGCGGATGCCGCCGCGGGCAACGAATGCGCGTGCCGTGGCACGCGCGAAATCGAGGCCGGCCTGCCCGCCGCGGTGCAGCAGGTTCGTATCGTCGAGCGCGGCGATCAGCGCGAAGCAGGCGTCGACGCGCGCGGCCTCCGGATCGTCCGGCATGCAGCGCCGCGCGCGGCGCAGGGCCGGCAGCCCGACGTCGTACACGGTCGTGAACCCGTCGGCCGCCTCGCGACGCGCGCCGCCGACGCCGTAGCGGCGGCTCGCGCGCTCGCCGTGACTGTCGGGCAGCCGCGGGCCGCCGAGGATCTCGGTGCCCCAGCGCCGCGCGACGAACGCGCCGAGCGTCAGCGTGCGTGCCGCGGTGCCCGGCACCGTGCGGCGGCCGGCGGCCGCGCACAGCAGCCCGAGCCCGAAGATCGCGCCGCGATGCGTGTTGACGCCGCCGGTCGCGGCAAGCATCGCGTGTTCCGCGCGCAGCCCGATCTTGCGCAGCACGGCCATGTCGGCGTCACGCGCACCGGCATCGGCGAGCTCCGCGAAGTACGGCCGCAGCACGGCCGCGCTGCGCACGAACATCGTGGCATCCATGTCCGCGTGACTGCCGGTGTCGACGTGACTGACGAGGCCCGGCTTCGGATAGGTGTCGATTTCCAGCACGAGGCTGTGCTCGGCGAGTTCGGCGATGCGCTCGGCATCGGACGGCACCGGCGCGCGGCAGGCGGCCCACGCACTCATCGCGTGCCTCCGGTGAATGCGTCGGCAGGCATCAATTCGACGGCGATCGCCGTCTTGACCGCGACTTCAGGCAGCCGCGCATGCAGCTCGCGCCAGTTCACGCCGGCGCCGTCGTCGCGCAGCAGTTCGCCGTCGATGCGCATCGGCGCGTGTTCATCGAGTGTCGCCAGGCCGTCGAGCAGCGCGGCGAGCGATGCGGCGTCCGGCAGCGGAAACACGATGTCGAGATCGGACGACGCGCTCAGGTAGCGCTCTCCCGTCAGCGCCTGCCATGCGAGGCTGCCGAATACGCGGCCCTGCACGCCGCAGCGGGCGCCGAGCGCAGCCAGGTCGCGCAGCGTCGCGTGCCATGCGTCGGGTGCGACAGCGAGCACATCGGCGAGCGTGGGCAGCGGACCGACCGACGCGAGCGCGTCGGCGGCGACGTTCAGTGCAATGCGCCGCTTGCCCGCCGAAGGCGGCAGCGGCAAGCCGAGCGGGATGCGCCCCGCATCGGCCTCGTCGGGCGACGCGCGGCGCACGATCAGCGGCCAGTCGTGCGCGGCCCACGCCTGCACGAGCGGATCGGCCGCCAGCGCGGGATCGCGCGCGCACGCCGCGCCCCACCCGGCCGCCGTCAGCGTGACGAGCGTGTGGCGGCGCAGCGGCGTGTCAGCGTGCGGCACGCGCGAGTGCCTCGACACGCCGCGCGACGTCGGCCGCGACCGGCCGGCCGCGCGCCGCACGCACGTCGTTGCGATCGGCCGGCTTGCCGAGCCATTCGGCGACCTGCGCGTCGAGCGCGCGGGCCGGGTCGAGCACGGCGTCGACGGCGCCCATCTTCACGAGATTGTCGAGCCCCGGCGCGAACACCGGCGTCGAGCGCGCCATCTCCTTCAGCACGTCGATCGGCAGCTTCGTCACACGCGACATCGACGGCAGGTCCATCACTTCCGGCTCCGCGCCCGGCAACGCGAGCAGCGTGCGCGTCGCGAGCGCGGTCGCGATGAACGCGCCCGCGGCCGTATGGCCGTACAGCAGGCCGATCGTCCGGTGCCCGGCGAGCTCCGCGTGCATCAGGCATTTCGCGAGATGCGACAAGCCTTCGTTCAGGCCGAGCAGCTCGTCGCGCTTGCTCATCCGCTGGCTGTCGCTGTCGACGAGCACGAGAATCGGCGTGTCGCCGCCGCGCCCGATCGTGTCGAGCACGTGCGACGCGAGCGTCACGGCTTCGTCGATGCCGAACGGCAGCCGGTCGGCGACGCCGATCACGTCGACGCGCGTGCCGGTCAGATCAGCGTGGCCCGCCAGCAAGCCGCCGGTCCGCGTGATCGCGTGGCCGTTCGGGAACAGCGAGGTCAGAACTTCATCGAGCGTCATGCTGCGCCTCCTGCAGTTGATCGGCGAGCTTCGCGAATTCATCGTCGGGCATGCCGGGAATCGCTTCCGGCTCGCTCGCGCCGAGCGCCCGCCACACGTCGAGCGCGTCCTTGCATGCGCCGAACCGTTCGACGCGCGCTTCGAGACGCGCCTGCTCCGCGCGCAGCATCGCCGCGTCGAAGTTCGGCGCACGGCCGATCAGGTCGAGCGCGGCCGCGCGAAACGCGTCGGGCGTATCGGCCACGTAGCGGTCCGCGCCGCCGATCAGACGGCGATGCTTGCCGCCCATCGTGCGCCAGATCAGCGCGCGGTCCTTCGCATCGAATTCCTCGACGCCGCGATTGGTCTCGATCACCTCGGGCCCCGACACGCTGATGCGCCCCTGCTCCGACACCGCGAGCGCCGAACAGCAGGCGGCGAGCAGGCCGCCGCCGCCGTAGCAGCCCGCGCGCCCGCCGATCAGCCCGATCACCGGCACGCCGGCCGCGCGCGCGTCGACGAGCGCACGCATGATCTCGGCGATCGCCAGTTCGCCCGCATTCGCTTCCTGCAGCCGCACGCCGCCCGTATCGAACAGGATCAGCACCGGCGTGCCGAGGTCGCGCGCCGCACGCAGCAGCCCCGTGAGCTTCGCGCCGTGCACTTCGCCGAACGCGCCGCCCATGAAGCGGCCCTCCTGCGCGGCGACCAACACCGGCTTGCCGTCGAGCCGGCCGCGGCCGACCACCATGCCGTCGTCGAACTGCTGCGGCAGGTCGAACAGCGGCAGGTGCGGGCTCGTCACACGATCGCCCGGCCCGAGAAATTCCGTGAAGCTGCCCGCGTCGAGCAGCCCGTCGACGCGCTGGCGCGCCGACGCTTCGTACCAGCTCGCGCGGTTCGCGACGAATGCGGGTGCGTCGTGGATCGCGTCGGTCATCATGCGCCTCCCTCGATCGCTCGCACGGCCTGCGCGAGCCGCAGCGACACCATGTCGGGCCGCGCGCCGCCGTCGTTGATCGACAGCTTCAGGCCGCCCGGCGCGCGCCGTTCGACGAAGTCCGACACGACGGCCTGCCACACCGCGCCGAAACCGACCGCCGCGGTGCGGATATCGATCTCGCATTCGTTGCCCGGCAGCACGCGCTCGACGAGCACCTCGAGATTGCCGGACGCGACCACGCCGACGAGCGCCGTGGCCAGTTCGCCCTGCGCGCGTTCGCGCGCGGTGAAGCGATAGTTCAACTGTTCCATGCCCTCTTCCTCACCAGTTGCGGAACCGGGCCGGCGGCGCATACAGGCCGCCCGACCAGTGCACGAGATCCTTGATCGAGCGCGCGGCAAGCCAGCGGCGGTCGGCGTCGAGCGGATCGATGCCGAGATCCTCCGGGCGGCGGATCACGCCGCGCTCGCGCAGCCGCTCGACCAGCCTGCGATCGCGCCCGCGGCCGACTTCCGTATAGCCGGCCACGCCGCGGATCGCGTGCTCGCGTTCGTCCTTGTCGCGGCACATCAGCAGGTTCGCGATCCCTTCCTCGGTGACGATGTGCGTGACGTCGTCACCGTAGACCATGATCGGCGCGAGGTCGAGCTGCAGCTTGTCGGCGAGCTTCAGCGCGTCGAGCTTCTCGACGAACATCGGCACGTTCTTGTCGCCGAACGTCTCGCCGATCTGCACGACCAGCTTGCGGCCGCGCCTGAGCGCCGCAGGCGTGTCGGGGTCGGCCTCCGCACCGGCCTTCAGCCACGGCTCGCTCGGGTGACGCCGGCCGCGTGCGTCGCTGCCCATGTTCGGCGCGCCGCCGAAGCCGGCGATCCGCTCGGCCGTGACCGTCGACGAATGGCCGGACAGGTCGATCTGCAGCGTCGAGCCGATGAACATGTCGCATGCGTAGAGGCCGGCGGTCTGGCAGAACGCGCGGTTCGAGCGCAGCGACCCGTCGGGGCCCGTGAACCACACGTCGGAGCGCGCGCGGATGTAGTCGTCCATCCCGACTTCGGAGCCGAAGCAGTGAACCTGCTCGACCCAGCCCGATTCGATCGCGGGAATCAGCGTCGGGTGCGGATTGAGCGCCCAGTGCGTGCAGACCTTGCCCTTCAGCCCGAGCTTCGCGCCGTAGGTCGGCAGCAGCAGCTCGATCGCGGCCGTGTTGAAGCCGATCCCGTGGTTCAGGCGCTTGATGCCGTACGGTTCGTAGATGCCCTTGATCGCGAGCATCGCGGTCAGGATCTGGGTCTCGGTGATCGCGGCCGGGTCGCGCGTGAACAGCGGCTCGACGTAGAACGGCCGGCCGGCCTCGACGACGAAATGCACGCGGTCGCCCGGAATGTCGACGCGCGGCACCTTGTCGACGATGCGGTCGACCTGCGCGATCACGATGCCGTCCTTGAACGCGGTGGCCTCGACGACGGTCGGTGTGTCTTCCGTGTTCGGGCCGGTGTACAGGTTGCCGTCGGCATCGGCGCTGACCGCGGCGATCAGCGCGACCTGCGGCGTGAGGTCGATGAAGTAGCGGGCGAACAGTTCAAGATAGGTGTGCACCGCGCCGAGCGCGATCTTGCCGCCGAACAGCAGCTTCGCGATGCGCTGCGACTGCGGGCCCGAATACGCGAAGTCGAGACGCTTCGCGATGCCCCGCTCGAACACGTCGAGATGCTCGGGCAGCACGACGCCCGACTGCACCATGTGCAGGTCGTGGATCTTCGCGCTGTCGACGTCGGCGAGCGCGGTGGCGAGCAGGTCGGCCTGCTTCTGGTTGTCGCCTTCGAGGCAAACGCGGTCGCCGGGCCGCAGCACCGCTTCGAGCAACGCGACGGTGTCGCGCGCATCGACCCGCTTGCCGTGCGCGTAAGCCGCACCGGCCGCGAGCCGCGCATCGCGCGCCTGCCGCGCGTGATTCCATCCCGTCATGAACAGTTCTCCCGCTTCGATGGTTCAGCGGCATTCTAAGCCTGGCGCCGCCGCCGATTGATGATGTTGACGAATGCGACTCAGAGGACGCCGCGATGGATGCGGCCCCGCCGCGGCCCGCACGCGCCGGCGCTTGCGCACCGATCGCCCGGATCGCACGCGTGGCGGCTATGCGCCGACCAGCGCGCGTGTCGTGAAGAACAGCACCGACGGCCCGAGCAGGCAGCCGACGCCGGTATGGAACGTCGCGACCAGCGCGCCGTACGGCACGAGCCGGCGGTCGGTCGCGGCAAGGCCCGCGCTCACGCCGCTCACGGTGCCGGCGAGGCCGCCGAAGATCATCGCGGAGCGCGGCGTCTTCAGGCCCATGAAGTTCGCCACGACCGGCGTGCCGATCATCACGATGATCGCCTTCACGAGGCCTGTCGCGATGCTGAGCGCGATCACGTCGGAGCTCGCGCCGATCGCGGCGCCCGTCACGGGCCCGACGATGTAGGTGACGGCGCCCGCGCCGATGGTCGTCATGCTGACCGCATCGGTATAACCGAACGCGCGCGCGATGCACGCGCCGACGATGAACGGCAGCACGGTGCCGAGCAGCAGCGACACGACGCCGACGAGGCCGGCCTTGCGCGCCTCGGTCGGCTGCACTTCGAACGCGGTCGCGACGATCGCGAAATCGCGCAGCATCGCGCCGCCCATCAGGCCGACGCCGGCGAACAGCTTGACGTCGGCCAGCCCCTTCTCGCCGCCGGTGAACGCGCCGCCGACGTACGCAAGCACGAGGCCGATCACGATCGCGATCGCGGAGCCATGCACGCGGCCGAAGGTGAGCTTGCGCGACGCGAGCGACGACAGCCACATGATCAGGCCGACCAGCGCGAACGACGCGACGAGCCCGTTGTGGGCGACGGTTTTTTCGAGCATCTGCAGCATCGCGGCCTCCGTTACTGTTCTTCGAATTGCGGCACGCCCGCGAAGGCCGTGTCGTCGCGCCCGGTGCGCACGAGTACCGCGATGCAGCATGCGCAGATCGCGACCGCGCCGATGGCGGCGAGCAGCGCGACCGGCCCGCCCTTCAGCGCGGCGACGACGTTCTGGTTCGCGGCCATCGCGACGACGACCGGGATGTACATCGCGCCCCAGAAACCGACGCCGGCCTCGGTCTCCTTCGGCAGCCAGCCGCGCCGGTGCAGCCACAGGCGCAGGCAGATCAGCAGCAGCATCGCGATGCCGACGCCGCCGACGTTGGTCTTCACGCCGATCGCTGCGCCCAGCAGGTCGCCGAGGAACAGTCCGGCCAGATGGCAGAACGCCAGCAGCGCGGTTCCGTAGATGATCATGAGTCGTCTCCAGTCTCTTCGTGACGGGTGCCTGACGCGTGCGGGAGTCGGGCCCGCATGCCGGTTCCGGGCGCGGACTGGGTGTCTCCTGCGGCGGGGCGCCGCGGCCCGGCGGCTCGTCGTGCGAGCGCGTTCTCGGGCGGTCGATGGGATGATGCGGTTTCGGGCCGGACGCCGGATGGCTTAGACTGACCGATGGAGCCGGCGGCGCGACACGGGCTACGCGTCCGGTGCGCCCCGTTTGCATGGGCCGCACCAGCGCGTGATCCGATACTAGCGCCGCACCATCCGGCCATTTATGAAGTTGTCGAAACCGATTCAGTGGATTTAGCAATGCGTCCATTACCGCCCGAGCTGCTGCGCAGCTTCGTCGCCGTCGCCCAGTCCGGCAGTTTCACCGCCGCGTCCGAACGCGTGAGCCTGTCGCAGTCGACCGTCAGCCAGCACATCCGCCGCCTCGAGGAACTGCTCGACCGGCCGCTGTTCGAGCGCGACACGCGCAACGTGCACCTGTCGCAGCACGGCGACGCGCTGTTCCGCTACGCGGTGCGCATCCTCGAGCTGATGGACGAGGCCGTCACGTCGGTGTGCGGCCCGCCGCTGTCGGGCAAGGTGCGGCTCGCGATGTCGGAGGATTTCGCGTCCGCGCACCTGACGGCCGCGCTCGCGAGCTTCGTGCAGCGCAATCCGGAAGTCGAGCTCGCGATCTCGACCGGGCTGTCGGGCGACCTGTTCGATGCGCTCGACGAAGGCCGTCACGACCTGGTGTTCGCGAAACGCGTCGCGGGCAGCCGGCGCGGCCGCGTGATCCGCAGCGAACCGCTGTACTGGTGCACCGGCCCCGATTCGCGGATCACCGGCCATGAGGCCGTGCTGCCGCTCGCGATGCATCCGGAGCCGAGCGTATCGCGCCGCCGCGTGCTCGAGTCGCTGGAGGCGGTCGGCCGCCCTTACCGGATCGCCGTCGTGAGCAGCAGCATCGCGGTGCTGCGCGCGGCCGCGAGCGCGGGGCTCGGCGTCAGCGCGTTCGCCGGCTACGTGATTCCGGCCGGGCTCGCGCGGCTCGACGCGGGGCTGCCCGAACTCGGCGAACTCGAATACGTGATCGACCGGCCGGCGGCCGCGTCGCGCTCGACGCTCGCGCTCGAAGCGACGCTGATCGCGGCAGCGGCCGAGCTGTAACGCTGGCTGCCGCCTTCACGCCAACGCCGCCGCGGTGTTCGCGCGCAACTGACCATCTTGCCCGGAACGCGTCAGCGTCCGCGCAGTCCCCGCTCGCGACAATGGGCCGCATCGGAACGCACGGCAGTGTGCCGCGCGTCCGCTGTCCCGTCCCCTTGATCGGAGCACACCATGAACGTCGTGCGAATCGCCGTCGCGGCCGCCGCAGCCGCGCTGCTGTCCCCCGCCTTTGCGCAAACCGATGCCGCCGCCCCCGCGCAGGGCCTCACGCGCGCGGAAGTCGTCGCCCAGCTGAAGCAGGCCTACCTCGACGGCGAACTGCCGACCAACGACGGTAACTATCCGCCGGATGCCGCGACGCGCGCGCGCAATCGCGAACTGGTGCAGGCCGCGCTGCCCGCGTGGCTCGCGCAGACGCCGCAGCCGGCACCGCAAACGGCCGTGCAGCAATAGCCTTCCCGGCGCGACCGGAACGCCGCGCGGCGACGCGCTCAGGGCAGGAAGCTGCGGCGCCGCGCGTCGACCAGCTCGACGAGCAGCCGGTCGCGCTCGGCCGCCAGTTCCTGCATCGAACGCTCGCCCTGGATCGCGCGCAGTTCGTCGTTCAGCTTGCGATCGACGGCCGGGTCGAACGACGGCGTGCCGAGATCGTCCCACCACGTCGTGATCGGCCCCGACAGGTGTTCGAGGAAGTGCGCGATCCCGCCCGCGCCGCCGCCGAGGTGATAGGTCAGGCACTGCCCCATCAGCCCCCAGCGCAGGCCCGGCCCCCACGCGACCGCCTTGTCCGCATCGGCGACGCTCACCACGCCCTCGCCGACGAGGTGATACACCTCGCGAAACAGCGCGGCCGCGAGCCGGTTCGCGACGTGGCCGGTCATCTCCTTGTTGAGCACGATCGTCTGCTTGCCGAGTGCGTCGTAGAACGCCTTCACGCGCGCGATCACGCTCGGGTCGGTCGCGCTGCCGCCGACCAGCTCGACGAGCGGAATCAGGTGCGGCGGGTTGAACGGATGCGCGATCAGGCAGCGTTCCCGATGCCTGTCGCACGCGGTCTGGATCTCGGACATCTTCAGGCCCGACGAGCTCGACGCGATCGGCACGCGCGCGGGCAGCACGTCGTCCATCTGCCGGTACAGCGCGCGCTTCAGGTCGAGCCGCTCGGGGCCGTTTTCCTGCACGAAATCGACGCCGTCGAGCGCGCGCACGAGATCGGCGTCGAACGACAGCCGCGCGGAAAGTTCGGCGGCCCGCTCGCCGAGGAAGGCCGCGAGCGCGTCGCGCAGCCGCGCGTCGGCCTGCGGTGCGGGATCGGTCGCGACGACGTCGAAGCCCTTCGACAGATAGAAAGCCGCCCAGCTCGCGCCGATCACGCCGGCCCCGACGATCGCGATGCGTTGAATGTCCATGTCCGTTCCGTCTCCGTGGTCTGTGGATAGCGCGACGATTGTCGCATCGATCCCCGTCACGACGCGTTGATGCCGATTGCACTTTCCCTCTTGAAAACCACCGCGGCGGCCTCTAATTACCCGTTGCCAGGCAGTGCCCGTCACGCGCACTGCCCCCGTTTCGACTCAGCGGAAAACCGTGCGTCGCACTCGCCATCGGCGTCGCGCCATCGTGTCTTTCGCGCCTCATGTTCCGGAGGATCCTCATGAGCGGTATTCATTTCGGTCACGACCTGTTCGACGAATTCGCCCGCGTGCAGCGGCAGATGGCGAGCCTGTTCGGCGAGCCCCCGACCGGCATCCGCGCGGTGCGGCCGAGCGCGTTCCCCGCGCTGAACGTCGGCGCGACCGACGACGCGATCGAGATCGTCGCGTTCGCTCCCGGCATGGCCGCGGCCGACTTCGACGTCTCGATCGACAAGGACCTGCTGACGATCAGCGGCGAGCGCAAACCCGCACCGCACGACGCCGGCGACGACGTACGCACCTACGCGCAGGAGCGCTTTCACGGCGCATTCCGCCGCGTGGTCGAGCTGCCGCAGAACGCGGACGCCGACAACGTCAGCGCCCGTTATGAAAACGGCTGCCTGCTGATTCGCGTCGGCCGGCGCGAGGCCTCGAAGCCGCGCGCGATCACCGTTCAGTAACCTTCAGGAGAACGATATGAATACGAGCCAGAGCCAGACCCTGACCGAACGCCAGACCGGTGCCGCGCAGGCAGCCGCCGCCGAAGCCGCGCGCCGGCCCGCGATCACGCCGGCCGTCGATATCGTCGAAGACAGGCAGCGCGTCACGCTGCGTGCCGACCTGCCCGGCGTGCCGCGCGAAAACCTCGACGTGAAGGTGCACGACAACACGCTGACGATCGAAGCCGACACGCGCATCGACACGCCGGCCGACCTGCGCGTGCGTCATGCCGAAGTCCGCGCGCCGCGCTACGTGCGCACGTTCGTGCTGAGCCCCGACCTCGACACGTCGCGGATCGATGCGAGCCTGCGCGACGGCGTGCTCACGCTGACGATTCCGCGCCGCGAGGAAACGCGCCCGCGCCGCATCGACGTGACGGCCGGCAACGCGTAACGTCGGCGCGTGTTCGTCACGCGACGCGCATGACGAATGACGAATGACGAAGCCCCGCCGGGCATGACGCGCGGCGGGGCTTTTTTTCGATGTGCCGAGCAGGACACGCTCGCCGTCGCGGTCAATCGAAATCGAACAGGTCGAACACCGACTTCTTGCGACGCCGGCCGTCGTGCCGGTAACGGTCGTCGTGCGCGCGGCCGTCGCGCCCCCAGCCGTCGTCACGCCCGCGCGGCGCCTGCGCATCGTGCCGCACCGGCACCTCGTCGCGGCGCGCCGGCCCGTCGCCGGTTTCGCGCGCGATCAGCTTGTCGAGTTCGCCGCGATCGAGCCACACGCCGCGGCACGTCGGACAGTAGTCGATCTCGATCGATTGTCGCTCGGCCATCAGCAGGTCGGGCGTCTTGCAGACCGGACATTTCATCGCGTTTCTCCTTTCGTCGGACATTCCGAATCGAGGGCGGGCCACGGCCCGCCCTCCCGGCTCAGCGACCTTCGCCGCGCGCCACGCGCTTCGCCTTCGCACGCCGCGCCAGCATGTTCATGCCCTCGACGAACGCCGAGAACGCCATGGCCGCGTAGATATAGCCCTTCGGCACGTGCGACCCGAAGCCTTCCGCGATCAGCGTCATGCCGATCACGACGAGGAACGACAGCGCGAGCATCACGATGGTCGGGTTGCGGTCGATGAACCGTGCGAGCGGCTGTGCGGCAAACAGCATCACGGACACCGCGACGATCACCGCGACGAACATGATCGGCACGTGCTCGGTCATGCCGATCGCGGTCACGATGCTGTCGATCGAGAACACGATGTCGAGCATCACGATCTGGCCGATCGCGGCCCACATCGTCAGGCCGGCCGCGCCGCCGGACGCGCCCGCGCCGTCGCCGTCATGCGACACGTGGTGATGGATCTCGGTGGTCGCCTTCCATACGAGGAACAGGCCGCCCGACAGCAGGATCATGTCGCGCCAAGAGAACGCGTGATCGAACAGCGTGAACACGGGTTCGGTCAGGCTCGCGATCCACGCGACGCTGCCGAGCAGCGCGAGGCGCATCACGAGCGCGAGCGCGATGCCGAGGCGCTGTGTGCGGGCGCGCTGCGCTTCGGGCAGCTTGTTGCTGAGGATCGAGATGAAGATCAGGTTGTCGATGCCGAGCACGACTTCCATCACGACGAGCGTCAGGAGCGCGGCCCAGACGGCGGGGTCGGCGGCAAGCGTCAGCAGGGAGTCCATGAAAAGGGCCGATTCGAAGGTGGAAAGCCCGATGATAGGTAGCGCACGACTTCGCAAAAATCAGAGAAAATCTGATCTTTGGTTCGGTTTTTACGAAATAACGATCCGATGCTGAATTTCCGCCATCTGTACTATTTCTGGGTCGTCGTGAAGGAAGGCGGCTTCGCACGCGCCGCCGAGCGGCTCGACATGGCCGTGCAGACGATCAGCGCGCAGGTCCGCGAGCTGGAAAAGTCGCTCGGCCACCAGTTGCTGCGCCCGGCCGGGCGCGGTGTCGCGATGACCGACGCGGGCCAGGCCGCGTATGCGCGTGCGGAGGCCATCTTCGAGATGGGCCGGCTGATTCCCGACGAAGTGCGCGCGGCGGCCAGCCAGCCGACCGTACGGCTCGCGGTCGGCCTCGCGGACGGGATCTCGAAGCTCGCCGCGCATGCGCTCCTCGCGCCGGTGCTCGACACGCCCACGCTGCGGCTGCTGTGCCACGAGGGCGAGCACGACGCGCTGCTCGCGGAACTGGCGCTGCATCACCTCGACCTCGTGCTGGCCGGCCAGGGCGCGCCGTCGGGGTCGAACCTGCGCGTGACGAGCGAGCGGCTCGTCGCGTCGCCGGTCGACTGGTACGGGCCCGCGGCGCTCGTCACGCCGGCCGCGCGACAGCGCTTTCCGGCGTGCCTCGCCGAGCTGCCGGTGCTGCTGCCGACCGCCCACTCGGCGCTGCGCGCGCGCCTCGACCTGTGGCTGGAGCGGGAACGGATCGTGCTCCGCATCGCTGGCGAATTCGAGGACAGCGCGCTGATGGCCGTGTTCGCGGCGCGCGGCCTCGGCGTGTTTCCGCTCAGCGAACTCGGCGCGAACGACGCATCGCTGCTGCGCGGGCTGCGCCGGCTCGGCCGCGCGGGCGACGTGACCGAGGAGATCCACGCGATCCGTTCGCGGCGCGGCGAACACCACCCGCTGGCGTCGCGCTTGCTCGCCGCCGCGCGGCCGGCGCCGGCCGGTTGAAGCGAGCGCGACATCAAACGAAACTATAATGACGCCCCGGCCATACGAGATTGCCACGCGCATCGCACCGGCCCCGCCGCCGCGTGCGTTGCGCCCGCGGCCCCGCGCGGCATCTCGCCGAGCCTATTGAAAGACGCCATGCACAACCGATTTCGCCTGTTTTCCGTTTCGTGCGCGCTCGCGGCCGCGACCGTGCTGGCGGCGTGCTCGTCGCCACCCAAGCCGATCTACCAGCAGGAGCAGTTCGACGCGACGAGCAGCCCGTATGCGCACACGTTCCACTCTAAATCCGACGCGTCCTGCGAGGCCGCGCGGCGCGCGCTGCTGAGCCAGGGTTATGTCGTGTCGTCGTCGCGCAACGATGCGGTCGACGGCAGCAAGAATTTCCAGCCGAGCAACGACATGCACGTCGTGATCGAGTTTCACGTCGTGTGCGCGGACGCGACTGCCGACGGCTCGTCGAGCATCGCGTACGTGAACGCGGTGCAGGACCGCTACACGCTGAAGAAGTCGAATACGTCGGCGAGCGTCGGGCTCAGCGTGTTCGGTTCGCTGTCGCTGCCGATCGGGTCGAGCGACGACGCGCTCGTGAAGACCGCGAGCGAGACGATTCCCGCCGGCGTGTTCTACGAGCGCTTCTTCAATCTCGTCGAGCATTTCCTGAAGATCGATCCGGCCCGCCGCGATCGCGCGACCGTGAAGGCGGCCGAGAAGGAGCCCGTGACGCCGCTGCCCGAGCCTGCGCCGACGCCGCAGGGCGAGCCGATGAAGATGACGACGCCGGTCGTGCCGACGCCGCCGGCGGCGCCGGTGCCGCTGTCCGTTCCGAGTGTCGCGCCGACGTCGGGCACGTCGGTCGTGCCGGCCGTGCCTGCTGCGGCATCGGCCGTGGTCGCGCCGGGGACGATGCGGGCCGTCGGGTCGGGGTTGGGAGCCGGAGTGGGTTCGGGGGCTGCGGCGGGTGCCGCGCCGGGTTCGGGTTCGGGTTCGGGTTCGGGTTCGGGTTCGGGTTCGGGTTCGGGTTCGGCACAAGCTTCGGCCTCGGCGCGGGCTTCGGCGCCTGCTTCGGCTGCGGTACCTGCTAAGACCTCGGCGCCCACCTCGGCTTCGACGCCCGCGTCAGCCTCCGCAGCCGCTTCAGCTTCGACGCCCACTTCCGCTTCGGCGCCTACGTCCGCTTCGACGCCGGCCACGTCGACGTCTGCCGCTGCCACGCCGGCATCGACGGTGCCTGCGCCGGCGGCGTCCGCGCCGACGCCCTCGAACGCTGCTCCGACGCCGGCAGGCAAGACGTCCGCACCCGCTGCTGCCGACCCCGTCGCCTCGTCCGCACCGACCGGCGCCAGCGCGCCGTCCGCGAACTGACCGCGCGCGCCCTCGCCGCGCCGTGCACCGTGTGCGCGGTGCGCCGGCCGATCCCCGCCCCGTCACCCTCCGGCGAGAAGATCTTGCCCCCGGCCACTGGCTGCGCGCGCCCGGCGTGACGTAACCCGCGAGCGGAAACAGCCCGTCGCGACAGACGACACGCCCCCGATTCCGCGGATGCCCGCGATCGGTCCCGCCCCGCCGTCACTTCGCCGTCACTTCACCGCGACGTCTTCGTCCGCATCACGATCCGGCTGCGCTGCGTCACATGCCCGAGCGCGTTACCGCAGCGTCGCGTTCAGCGTCCGCATCTGCTCGGCCGTCGCCGTCACGCCGCCGCACACGATCACCGCGATCTCCGACGCCGAAGCCAGCACCGGCACCGGTTGTTCGAGCGCGGCCAGCGCAGCACCGCACGCCGGCTCGACGACGATCCGGTGCTCGTCCAGGAACCGCAGCGACGCAGCCACCGCCTGCGCATCCGACACGACGACCGGATGGATCGCGTGCCGCTTCGCCCATGCGACCGCCGCGTCGCACGGCCGCTTCGCGCCGAGCGACGTCGCGATGCTCGTGATCGCCGGCAATTCGACCGGGTGTCCGTGCGCGACCGAACGCGCGTAGCTGTCGGCGCCTTCCGTCCCGACCGCGACGACCGGCACGTCGTGCCAGCCGTTGCGCGCGAGCCCCTCGAGCACGCCGCACAGCAGCCCGCCGCCGCCGACCGCGAGCACGACCGCGTCGGGCTTCGGGCCGGCCGCCGCCATCTCGTCGATCATCGTCGCGTGCCCCTGCCACAGCACGGGATCGTCGAACGGATGCACGAACGCGTCCTGCGTACCGACGGTCGACAGCGCGAACGCATTCGCCTCGGCCCAGCTCGCACCGTGCACGACCACCTCCGCCCCCTCGACGCGGATCAGCTCGCGCGCGCGGGCCGACGCGGTTTCCGGCACGACGACGAGCACCGGCACACCGAGTTCGCGGCCGCAATACGCGACCGCGATGCCCGCATTGCCACCCGACGACGACACGAACCGGCGCGCGCCGGCCGCATGCCGTGCTTCGCACGCCGCGCCGATGCCGCGCAATTTGAACGAGCCGGACGGCTGCAGCGCGTCGAGCTTCAGCCGGATGTTCTTGCCGAGACGGCGCGACGCGATTTGCGAGCGGATATAGGGGGTCTGGATATGAAGCGGCATGGTGCGGGACACGGTCGGGAATCGGGGCAAGGAGAACGCACGGGCCAGTGAACCGGCCCGGCAACGACGACCATCGTACGGCACGCCCGCCATGCTTTCCAATACCATCGGATGGCACTTGCTATGCTTGACAGGCATATCCACCGAATCGAGACCGAACACCGGAGCCGACACCGCATGCGCCAGATCGAACTGCGTCACCTGCGTTACTTCGTGGCCGTCGCGCAAGCCGGCAGCGTGATGGCCGGCGCCCGCGCGGCCGGCATCGTCCAGCCCGCGCTGTCGCGGCAGATCCGCGAGCTCGAGGATGCGATCGGCACGCCGCTGCTGATCCGCCGCGCGACGGGCGTCACGCTCACGGCGGCCGGCGCGAGTTTCCTGCAGGATGCCACCGGCCTGCTCGCGACATTGCAGGACAGCCGCGAACGCGCATTGCGCAGCGCGGCCGGCCAGCTCGGCGAACTGCGCCTCGGCGCGCTGCCGAACTGTCTGCCGCTGCCGGTCGTCGCGAACGTGCTGAAGGCGTTTCGCGACGCGTGTCCGGACGTGAAGCTGTCGATCGCGCCGATGCTGTCGGCCGAACAGGCGGCGGCGCTGATGCGCGGCCAGCTCGACGGCGGCATCATGGCGTGGCGCCGCGACGAGGCGCCGCATCTGTCGGGCGTGCGGCTGCTGAGCGACCGCTTCGTGCTCGCGATGCCCGCGCCGCCCGGCGGCCGCTTCCACGCGCCGCGCACGCTCGCCGACGTCGCGCACGAACCGTTCGTCTGGTTCGACGCGCAGCGCTCCGCCGCGCACCACCGCTTCCTGATGGCCCAGTGCGACCGGGCCGGTTTCACGCCGCGCATCGCGCAGGTCGGCAGCGACATCCCGACGCTGATCGGTCTCGTCGCGGCCGGCATGGGCTGCGCATTCGTGCCGGAAAGCGCGTCGCCGACGTGCCCGCGCACGGTCCGGCTTGTCGCACTCGACGAACTCGCGAGCCGCTTCGACATCGAGTTCGTGTTCGACGGTGCGGCGGCGCCGGCTTCGCCCGTCGTCGCGCGGTTTCTCGAGGCGGTGCGCGACGCGGCCGGACGGGCGGACTGACCGACCGGCCTAGCATGCGCGACCCGCGCGACGCCGGCGGATTTCGCCTCGGCGCGCGGCAGCGGATTCGGCCGTCTGCGCGCAGTCGCTTCGGACGACGGCCGGTATTAGCGTCTTCGCGCACCCGGAACGTCCGTCCGAGCGCACGACCAATCTTTCGAATCGGTGACGATCGACGCCATCACGCCGGAATTTTCAAATTGACGCCAAAAAGGGCCGTTTAACGTTACTTCGAAACGTTATGCACCGAAATATACTGCGCCCGCATCCACCCTCGTGCCAAAGAGAGGATGCCTTTCCGCCCCGGCCACGGTCCCCCTGTGACCGGGGATTTTTTTGGGCGGCAAGCCGCGCCGGCAAAGGGTGGGTTGGCGGGAAGGATGACGCGCTCGCGCCGGGCCCGCCGGCTGTGCGGCCCGTCGCCCGACCGGCCTGACGACACGGTACGCCGGTCGCCCCCCCCCGCGCGCGCCTGCCCCGCCTGCCGCCCGCATCACGCCGAACACCCGCCGCGTATCGAGCGCGACGCGCAAGCGGATCGCGCACCCGCCCGGACACCGCGTTCCGTCCGACGACGAAAACCTTGCTCCGGATACGGTTCGATCGTCCGCACGGCCGGCGGCCGGCCGTCGCAGCGCGGGAAGCCCCGCGCTGCGGGCCGTACGCGCGTGCAGCCCAATCGCGCATTGTTGACATGAAATCAAGATAATTTCGCCCGAGCACGGCTTTTTCCGCAAAAGTAACGCAGGCACACTTCACCCTGTCCACAACGGCCCGGTGCCGTTGCCCCATGCTTACCGGAGCGCATCGCGTGAACACCACGACTTCTTCTCCTTCCCGCCCGGGCGGCAGCGCCGCACTGCCGCTGCTGGCGCTCGCCGCCGGTGCGTTCGGCATCGGCACGACCGAGTTCTCGCCGATGGGCCTCTTGCCCGTGATCGCCGACGGCGTGCACGTGTCGATTCCGCAGGCCGGCATGCTGATCAGCGCGTATGCGATCGGCGTGATGGTCGGCGCGCCGCTGATGACGCTGCTGCTCGCGCGCTGGTCGCGCCGCTCGGCGCTGATCGCGCTGATGTCGATCTTCACGATCGGCAACCTGCTGTCGGCCGTCGCGCCCGACTACACGACGCTGCTGCTCGCACGACTCGTCACGAGCCTGAACCACGGCGCGTTCTTCGGGCTCGGCTCGGTGGTCGCGGCCAGCCTCGTGCCGCGTGAAAAGCAGGCCAGCGCGGTCGCGACGATGTTCATGGGCCTCACGATCGCGAACGTCGGCGGCGTGCCGGCCGCGACCTGGCTCGGCCAGATGATCGGCTGGCGCATGTCGTTCGCGGCGACCGCGGTGCTCGGCCTGATCGCGATCGCCGGCCTGTTCGCCGCGCTGCCGAAGGGCGCAGCCGGCAGGATGCCGAACCTGCGTGCCGAACTGTCGGTGCTGACGCGCCCGGTCGTGCTCGGCGCGCTCGGGACCACGGTGCTCGGCGCCGGCGCGATGTTCACGCTGTACACGTATGTCGCCCCGACGCTCGAACACCTGAGCGGCGCGACGCCCGGCTTCGTCACCGCGATGCTCGTGCTGATCGGCGTCGGCTTCTCGATCGGCAACATCGCCGGCGGCCGCCTCGCCGACCGCTCGCTCGACGGCACGCTGATCGGCTTCCTGGTGCTGCTGATCGTGACGATGGCCGCGTTCCCGCTGCTCGCGCGCACCCATGCCGGCGCCGCGGTCACGCTGCTGGTCTGGGGTGTCGCGACGTTCGCGGTGGTCCCGCCGCTGCAGATGCGCGTGATGCGTGCCGCACACGAAGCCCCGGGCCTCGCGTCGGCCGTCAACATCGGCGCGTTCAACCTCGGCAACGCAGTCGGCGCGGCAGCGGGCGGCGCGGCGATCTCGGCCGGCTTCGGCTACGCGGCGGTGCCGCTCGTCGGCGGGCTGATCGCGGCGGCGGGGCTCGCGCTCGTCGCGCTGCAGATGATCCAGCGCCGCCGCGCGCCGGTCGCCGCGAATTCGTAAGCGCCCGGTGATCCGCATGGTGCCGATACGCGGCACCGCGATTGAGAAATGCCCGCGCCGGGATTCCGGTGCGGGCATTTTCGTTGAAGGCCTGCGCATCGCGCGCCGCCGCTTCGACGTTTCGACGCATCGACGTTTCGACGTACCGACGTACCGACGTACCGACGTATCGACGTATCGACGTATCGACGTATCGACGTATCGACGTTTCGACGCATCGACGTACCGACGTACCGACGTACCGACGTACCGACGTACCGACGTACCGACGTACCGACGTATCGACGTATCGACGTATCGACGTCTCAGCGCTCAGCGCGCGCCGGCGAACCCGCCGAAGAACGCGCGCGCATTCACGTCGAGGCTCTCGAGGTGATAGCCGCCTTCCTGCACGATCACCGTCGGCAAGCCGAGCGCACCGATCGCGCCGCCGAGCCGGCCGAACCCGTCGGTCGTGACGGCCACCTGCGATTGCGGGTCGTCCTTGTAGATGTCGAAGCCGAGCGCGAGCACGAGCGCGTCGGGCTGGAACCGCGCGAGCGCGCGCAGCGCGTCGTCGAGCCGCTCGAAGAACGCCGACTCGGGCGCGCCGTGTGGCATCGGCAGGTTCAGGTTGTAGCCGTCGCCGGCGCCCGCACCCGTCTCGTCCTCGTAACCGGCGACGACCGGATAGAAGTTGGTCGGGTCGCCGTGGATCGATACGTACAGCACGTCGTCGCGGCCGTAGAAGATCTCCTGCACACCCTGCCCGTGATGCATGTCGGTGTCGAGGATCGCGATCCGGCGATGGCGGCCGAGCAGCGCCTGCGCGGCGATCGCCGCATTGTTCAGGTAGCAGAAGCCGCCGGCCGCATCGCGGCGCGCGTGATGGCCGGGCGGCCGGCACAGTGCGTACGCATCGCGCGCGCCGTCGTTCACGTCCGCCGCGGCCGCGAGCGCGCTCTGCGCGGACCAGTACGCGGCGCGCCACGTGTTCGCGCCGACCGGGCAGCTGCCGTCGGCGAGATAGCGCGCGGCCTTCGCGAGCACGCCGCGCAGCGGGTTCGGGTCGCGCACGAAAACGTTCGACATCACTTCGTCGCCCCAGTCGTCGGGCATCCGCTTCCAGTCGCGGTGCGCTTCCTCGAGAAAACGCAGGTAGTTCATGTCGTGCACGGCCGCGATCGGTGCGGTGCCGCGGTCGGCCGGCTCGCGCACGTCGAAGTCGAGCGCATGCACCGCCGCGACCAGCCGCGCCGCGCGCTCGGGCACCTCCTGCGGCTCGCGCATCCTGCCGCGCGACAGGTAGGTGCGCGGATGGTGCAGCAACTGTTCGGGGTGGAAATAGGTTTTCATCGTGGGTCCTCGTCGATTCGCCGTGTCATGCGTCGTGCGCGGCCGCGGCCACGCGCGTCGCGACGCCCGCGCGCGCGAGCACCGCGTTGAGCAGCACGTTCGTGCCGCGCGTCACGTCGTCGGGCAACGCGTCTTCGGCCTCGTTGTGCGACAGCCCGTCGACGCACGGGATGAACACCATCGCGGTCGGCACGCGGCGCGCGAGCAGGATCGCGTCGTGACCGGCGCCGCTGACGATCCGCTCGTTCGTGTAGCCGAATGCGTCCGCCGCCTGCGCGACCAGTTCGACGCAGGCGCAGTCGAACGGCGTCGCCGGGCTGCGCCAGCAGGTGTCGATCGACACCTGAACGCCGCGCGCGGCGGCCACGCGCGCGCAGGCGTCGCGCAGGTCTCGCTCCATCGCGTCGACCTGCGCATCGTCATGATGGCGCAGGTCGACCGTGAACGTCACGTCGCCTGCGATCGTGTTGCGCGACGCGTTGCGGATGCCGACCTGCCCGATCGTCGCGAGCCCGCGCGGCGCGTAGCCCGCGACGATCCGTTCCAGTTCGAGCGCGATCTGCGCGCTCGCGAAATACGCGTCCTTGCGATACGGCATCGGCGTCGTGCCCGCATGCGCGGCCACGCCCGTCACGCTCACGTCGAGCCAGCGGATCGCCTGCCCGCCCGTGACGACGCCGATCGTCGTGCCGTTCGCCTCGAGCACCGGGCCCTGTTCGATATGCGCTTCGAAATACGCGTCGAGCGCGCCGCCCGGCGCGCGCGTGCCGCGGTAGCCGCATGCGTCCAGCGCGGCGCCGAGCGTGACACCGTCGGCATCCTGCTTCGCGAGCGCGTCGTCGAGCGGCAGCGCGCCCGTGAACACCGCCGAGCCGAGCATCGCCGGTGCGAAACGCGCGCCCTCCTCGTTGGTCCACGACACGATCTCGAGCGGCTTGTCGGTCGCGATGCCCGCATCGTTCAGCGTGCGCACGAGCTCCAGCGCGGCGAGCACGCCGTACACGCCGTCGAAGCGCCCGCCTTCGGGCTGCGTGTCGAGATGACTGCCGATCAGCACCGGCGCGGCCTGGGCATCGGTGCCGGCGCGCCGCGCGAACAGGTTGCCGACCGCATCGACGCTCACCGTCATTCCCGCGTCGCGGCACCACTGCGCGAACAGGTCGCGCCCGCGCCGATCGTCGTCGGTCAGCGCAAGGCGCCGCACGCCGCCGCGCGGCGTCGCGCCGATGCGCGCCATGTCGGCCAGGCTCCGCCACAGGCGGGCACCGTCGATTTCCAGCAGGTCTTTCATTTGCACTCCGATGAATTCGTTCGTTGAGTTTCAGCGCGAGCCGAGCGCTTCGGCGGCGGCCGGCCGGGCCGCGCGGCGCGCGTCGAGCGCGACGATGCAAAGCAGCGAGACGCCGGCGAGACCCGTGTAGAACACCGCGAGCGGCCACCACTGCCCCGCGAAGCGATGCGCGAGCCAGGTGCCGACGAGCGGCGTCAGGCCGCCCGCGATCGCGCCGCAGATCTGATAAGCGAGCGAGATCGCCGAATAGCGCACGTGCGCGGGAAACACGCCGCTCACGAAGCCGGCGATCACCGAATAGAAACCGGCCATGCAGACGACCGCGAGCGCGATGCCCGCGACGAGCGACGCGGACGTGCCGCCCTGCACGAGCATGAACATCGGGTACGGCGACAGCATCGCGAGCAGCGCGGCGATCTTCAGGAAACGCGCGCCGCCGATGCGCTCGGCGATCCACGCGGCGATCGGCTGCGCGATGAACTGGATGATCGCGACCGCGAACAGGCTGTCGAGGATCAGCGAGCGCGACACGCCGACGTACTGCGTCGTGTACGCGATCATGAACGTGTTGGTGAAATAGACGCCCGCGATCCCGATCGTGTTCGCGCCGATGCAGAGCAGCACGAGCCCCGATGCGGAGCGGAACACTTCGGCGACCGGCAGCTTCACGGTACGGTTCGTCTCCTTCACGCGCGCGAACTCCGGCGACTCGTTCACGCCGAGCCGGATCAGGATGCCGACCACGAGCAGCACCGAGCTCGCGAGGAACGGCAGGCGCCAGCCCCAGGCGAGGAAGTCGGCCTTGTCCATCGACGTGACCGCGCGGAACGCGACCAGCGACAGGATCAGCCCGGCCGGGCTGCCGAGTTGCGCAAACGACGCGAAGAAGGTGCGGCGACCCTGCGGCGCGTGTTCGCCCGCCATCAGCACCGCACCGCCCCACTCGCCGCCGACCGCGATCCCCTGCACGACGCGCAGCGCGACCAGCAGCACCGGCGCGAGCATGCCGACCTTCGAATAGTCGGGCAGCAGCCCGACGCAAACGGTCGCGACGCCCATCATCATCAGCGTCGTCATCAGCGCCTTCTTGCGGCCGATGCGATCGCCGAGGTGGCCGAACACGATGCCGCCGAGCGGGCGCGCGAAGAAGCCGACCGCGAACGTCGCGAACGACGCCATCGTGCTGACGAAGCGGTCATGCGACGGGAAATAGAGTTCCCCGAACACGAGCGCGGCGGCGGTCGCGTAGATGTAGAAGTCGTACCACTCGATCATCGTGCCGATGAACGCGGCCGTCGCGGCACGCGCCGGCTGGCGGGCGGAAGGAAGGGACTGGGTCATGCGGGCTCCTGGCGCGCGCCGCGGCACGCGCGATATCGTGATGGCCGGCCATCTGTCGCGGCCTCGCGCCGCACGGTGCGGCGCCCCTCCTTTATCGGCGACCGCACATCATTAGTCAAATTTCAAGTTATTATTTCGCGTATAAATTCAGCTAATGACTGACCCGATGCGCGCCGACCTCGCCCCCTTCCTCAACGACCGCCTCGACTGGAACCTGCTGCGCACCTACCTGGTGATCATGCAGGAGCGCAGCGTGAGCCGCGCGGCCGCGCGCCTGCACGTGACGCAGCCGGCCGTGAGCCAGGCGCTGCGGCGGCTCGAGGAGGCCCTCGAGCGCAAGCTGATCGAGCGGCGCGGCGCGCACTTCGCGCCGACGCCGGCGGGCGAAGCCGTGTACCGGATCGCGAGCGACATCTACGGCGGCGTGTCGCGGCTCGAAACGGAGCTCGACGACAGCACGGCCGACCTGACCGGCTCGATCCGGCTGCTGACGGTGAGCCGCATCGAGTCGCCCGTCTACGACGAATTCCTCGCCGACTTCCATCGCGCGTATCCGCGCATCGACCTGCAGATCGAGGTGATGCGCTCGTCGGACATCCTGTCGTCGCTGCTGCAGAAGACGGCCACCGCCGGGCTCGGCCTATGCCGCACGCCGCACGACAAGCTGGAGATGCGCTGCTTCCTGCGGCAGCGCTACGCGATCTACTGCGGCCGCCATCACCGGCTGTTCGGGCAGACCCAATTGCGGATGGACGACCTGCTCGCGGAAAACTTCGTGTCGTTTACGAGCGACCAGATCGGCGACAGCCTGTCGCCGCTCACCGTGTTCCGCGACCAGAAGGGCTTCACCGGACGCATCGTCGCGTCGTCGCCGAGCCTCGAGGAAGTGCGGCGGCTGATCTTCGCCGGTTACGGCATCGGTTGCCTGCCGGAGCACATCGTGCGCGACGACATCGCGCAGCAACGCCTGTGGCGACTGCCGCCTGACGAGGGCCTCGTCGACGTCGACGTGTTCCTGCTGTGGCATCGCGACCGCAAGATGAACGCTGCGGAGCAGGCGTTCCTCGACGCAATGGAGCGCTGCATGCAGCGTCATTCGCTCGCGGAACGGCTGGGGATGTAGGCGCGCGCATGCAGGCACGCGATTGCGCGCACCCGTGACGGGAAACAGGCGCCAGCCCGCGCGGCCCGGCGCCCGATGCACCGTCAGAAGCGATGCACGATGCCGAGCTGCACGCCGCGCGCATTCGCGCCCGGATACGCGAGCGGCAGGCCCGGGTTCGCCGCGCCGGCGAGCGTGTAGCCAGCCTGGTTGCGGTTGCGCAGGTACGACAGCGCGCCATAGAAGCTCGTGCGCTTCGACAGGTCGTATTCGTACATCAGCCCGAACTGGTCCGCGTTGTCGCCCTGCGACCTCTGGTCGTGCAGGTACGCATAGCCGAGCGCGACGTAGTTCGCCGGATTGAGCTGGTACTTGACCGACAGCCCGTACACGCGCGAATCGATCCCGAGGTCTGCCCACTTCACCGCGGAGAAGCCGCCGTACACCGTCGCCTTGCCGATTGCGTACGACGCGCCGGCCATGATCGTGCGATCGGTCGTGGTCGCGGTCTTGTTCTTCAGCCACTGGCCCGCGACGAATGCCGCGAACGGCCCGTGCTCGTAGGTCACGTCGAACTGCTGGCTCGAGCCAGCCGAGCGCACGCCGCCCGCGTCGCCGAATCCGAAATACAGCCCGGCCTGGAAACCGGCGATCTCGGGGCTCTGGTACGACAGCGTATTGCTGGTGCGGAACGCGAACACGGTCAGGTTGTCCATGCCGGACGCCTGCGTGACGCCGCCGAACGCGTCCTGCCCGCCCTGGTCGTTGAACAGCGGCGAATTCTGGCGGCCCGCACGCACCTTGCCCCACTGCCCCGCGATGCCGACCCACGCCTGCCGGTTGAAGATGCTGCCCGAGCTTGCCAGCGAACCGTCGTTCGGGTTGAAGCCGTTCTCGAGCGCGAACTCGATCTTCTGGCCGCCGCCGATGTCCTCGCCGCCCTTCAGCCCGAAGCGGCTGCCCCACTGGCCGCCCGAGCCGATCGCCGCCGTGTAGCCGTTGCCGGTATTCACGTACTGCGCGAATTCGTCGATCACGCCGTACAGCGTGACGCCGTCCTGCGCGAGCGCGGCGCCCGACCCACCCAGGCATGCGGCCGTAACGGCCATGCGAAGACCGGCATGCGCCGATCGCGCCCGGGAACGAATGTCTCGTGCGTTCATCTGCTTAGTCCTACTATTCAATGAAAAGAGAATGGAACGACGCCGGGCACGGTGGTCTGCCATGCCGGCATCGCGGATAACGAAGGTGAGGTACGACGCGGCTGCCGGTCGAGCCGGGCTCGCGGCGGCGGGCCGCTCAGGCCGGCTGCTAGCCGGCCCGGCGGACGACGCGATGCGTCAGTGATGAACCTCGCCGCGTTCGAGCGGCAGGATCAGGCGCTCGGGGATGCTGCGCCGCGACGCACGCGCGCCGACGTAGTACAGCACGGCCGGCACGATGAGGCCGAGAATCCACGAGATGTCGGTGCCGCCGAGCGCGTCGACGAGCGGGCCCGTGTAGATGTGCGTCGACATGAACGGCAGCTGCACCAGGATGCCGACCACGTAGATCGTGATCGCCATCACGTTCCAGCGGCCATAGCGGCCATCCGGATCGGACAGCGCCGGCACGTCGTAGCGCGAGCGCGTGAAGCAGTAGTAGTCGACCAGGTTGATCGCGCTCCACGGCGTGAAGAACGCGAGCAGGAACAGGATGAACGCGGTGAATTCCTTCAGGAACGAATGGCGGCCGGCGAGCGCGATCAGCGTCGACACGCAGATCATCCCGAAGATGTACACGAGACGGCTCTTCGACGACACCGCGCCCTTGCCGCGGAAACCGCTGACGATCGTCGCCATCGACATGAAGCTGCCGTACGCGTTGAGCGCGGTCACCGTCACCTTGCCGAACGCGATGCTGAAGTACAGCAGCGCGGCCACGGCGCCCGTCGAGCCGAGGCCGACGATATACGACACCTCGTGGTGCGCGAACTGGCTGCCGGCCAGCGCCGCCGCGAACACGCCGAACACCATCGCCGCCTGCGCGCCGATCACCGAGCCGAGGCCGACCGCGAGGAACGTGGCGACCGACGACGTCGAGCGCGGCAGGTAGCGCGAGTAGTCGGCGACGTACGGGCCGAACGCGATCTGCCACGACGCGGACAGCGACATCGACAGCAGGAAGCTCGCGAGCGAGAAGTGCCTGTTCGCGAGCAGCGCGCCGACGTCGTGGTTCGCGAACAGCTGCGTGAACATGTAGACGAACGCGACGATGCCGATCACGCTCGCGATCCGGCCGACGAAGTGGATCGCGCGATAGCCGAACACCGTCAGCACGACGATCACGGCCGCGAACAGCAGGATGCCGGCCGCGTCGTCGACGTGCAGCAGTTGCGCGACGGCCTGCCCGGCGAGCACCGAGCCGCTGGCGGAAAAACCGATGTACATCAGGCACACGAGCACGATCGGGATCATCGCGCCGTAGACGCCGAACTGCACGCGGCTCGAGATCATCTGCGGCAACCCGAGCTGCGGCCCCTGCGCGCCGTGCAGCGCCATCACCGCACCGCCGATGAACTGGCCGAGCAACAGCGCGACCAGCGACCAGAACACGTCGCCGCCGAGCACGACCGCCAGCGCGCCCGTGACGATGGCCGTGATCTGCATGTTCGCGGACAGCCACAGCGTGAACTGGCTCAGCAGTCCGCCGTGGCGTTCGGCGTCGGGAATGAAATCGATCGAGCGTACCTCGATCAGACCGCCGGCTTTTCCACTGGGATTCGTTGACACGGGTAAATCTCCAAGATACTGAGGATCACAAATGGTTGAGACGAGACGGAAAACGTGCCGAGCCGCCCTTTTCGGCTCGTCGGGTGCGGGGCGCCGTGGATCGCCGGCATGCGCCACGCACGCACGGTCAGCACGCTGGCGCGCAACGGGCACGACGTGTGCCGACATTGCCAGCGGATGATCTTGTATATACAACTTGGCTGATATCGGTGATTACCCGGAATCCGGGAATTTTGGAAATCGTCTGAGAAAACGGGATACGTCCGACCCGCGGAGCAGTCGGTTGTGCGTATGACAAATGCATGGAAAACGAAAGCTCAGGCGCCGGCGGGCGACACGGGATCGGGTGCGGCGACCATGTCGGCCGCAGGAAGGAGTGTCAGCATGCGCCGCACGGCCTCGACGTCGCGTGCATGCAGCCATTCGTCGTAGTCGTCGCGACGCAGGATCACGACGCCCCGCTTCTCGTCGCCGGGCCGATGCATGCGCGCGAACACCGGATGATCGTCCGCATTGACCGTGAGCATCGTCATGCCGATCCGCTCGTGGCCGTCGGCCGCTTCGTAGCGCCGCCAGAGGCCGGCGACGCAGCACGGTTGCCAGCCGTCGACGCCGATCCGGTGCCACACGTTGCGGCCCGTCTCGTAGCACGGCTCGAAGATCCAGCGCGCCGGAATCAGGCAGCGCTGGCCATTGCGCCAGGCGTTGCCGTAGAGTCGCGACTCACCGACCGTCTCCGCGCGCGCGTTCACCGTATCGAGCTTCTTTCGCTTGCGGCCGCGCTCGTCGAGACGCTCGGGCTGCATGAACTTCGGCCAGAAACCGAACACCGCGCTGACGACCGCGAGACCGTCGCCGTCGGCACGTGCGATGGGCGCCGCATAGTCCGGATACACGTCGGGTTCCCACGGGTCGCGGCGAAACAGGTCGCCGATGCCGATCCTCAGCTCGCTGATGCCCGGGTCTTCATCGGGGGCGCGGTAGTGGGTACACATGGTTGGGCAGACGATGGACGCGATGTCTTCATCGTAGGTCAGCGCGCACGCCACGGTTGCGCGGTCGCCTGGTATGACGAAACAGTCTTGCGAGAGCGCTTTCGGCGGTCACCGCCCGCCGCGGCTCAGGCGAGCTGCTCCGATCCGACGACAATCCGTGCGAGGCCAGTGAATCGGCGTGGAACCGCCACGATGAACGGTTCGCGCGGGAGGGTCAACCGCAACCCGCATCCCGCCCGCTACGCGCCCGTTCCGGCCAGCCGCGACACGCTCGGCGCGACACCGGTCCAGCGCTTGTACGCCTGCGAGAACGACGACATGTCGCTGAACCCCAGTTCCTCCGCGATTTCCTTGATCGACAGCCGCCCTTCGGCGATCAGCGTCTGCGCACGCGTCCTGCGCACCGCATTCGAGATGTCGCGGAAGCACGCGCCCTCTTCCCGCAGCCGGCGCTTGAGCGTGCGCTCGCTCGTGTTCAGCAGCGTCGCGATGTCCTTCAGCTGCGGCGGCCGGTCGAACGGCCGCGTAGCGAGGTATTCGTTCAGGAACGACACGAAGTCGACGCGCGTGCGCCGGCGCGAGACCAGCTCCGCGCACATGCGCTCGCACATCGCGGCGGTCGCGGCGTTGGCCTGCGGCAACGGCCGTTCGAGCTGCGCATGCCCGAACGTGATCGCATTGCCGGGCCGCCCGTACCGGACCCGCGTGCCGAGTACCTGCCGGCCGCCCGGCTGCGCGTCATACGCGACGTCGAACGTCGCGAGTTCGAACGCGTCGCCGGTCACGTCGCGCAGCACGCGACAGGTCGCGCCCATCGCACGCTCGACGAAGAAGCGCTGCAGCGGCGTCGACAGTTCCGGCGACGCGTCGAATACGATCGCGTCGTGTCGACCGGCGCGACGGTACGTCATCCCGACGAACGTATAGGTCAGCGCCAGATAGCGGCCGGCGAGCGCAACGGCGTCCATGCCGGTCGCGCTGCTCAGCAGCCCGTACCCGAGCAGCCCGTAGGCCGACAGCTGATACGACAGGCCGACCGTCAGGCCGACGCCCGGCTCGTCGCCTGTCAGCGCGAGCAGGTTCGACGCGACCGTCAGTTCCTGCGCGGTCAGCACCGTGAAGTCCGGATCGGCGAGCTGCTTCAGCGTGAGTTGCGAGCCCTTCAGCAAGGCCGCCGGCGCGATCGCACGCGCTCGCCCGAACGCGATCATCAGCAGGACGGAAGCCGGGCTGCGGGCAAAGTTCCAGACGTTCATCGGACGCCTCGTGACGTGTGTTGGCCTAGATTCTAAAGCGGTTGGCCCACGCCAGCATGGCCGGCGACCGGCCGCCGGATCAAGATGGGCTCCATCGCAACCCGCCCTTTCGTGCAATCGACCGGAGTCCGCCGCCATGTCCAAGACCTATGCCGACCAACCCGTCTGGCGTGCCATGCAGGCATTCCTGCCGTCCGACTTCCAGTGGACCGCCGACCGCGAGCCGAATGAGGCATGGTGGCGCTGGAACGGTCATCGCCTCCACCTCGACACGTATCGCGATCCTCTGGCGAAAGTGAAGGTGATCCTGTTCCATGGCGTCGGTACCAACGGGCGGCAGATGTCGATGATCGTCGGCGAGCAGCTCGCGCGACGCGGCTACGAGACGATCGCGGTGGACATGCCCGAATACGGGATGACCGAAGTGGCGCGCGGCGCGCTCGTGCGCTACGACGACTGGGTGCGCGCCGGCAGCGACCTGATCGACGCGGAGCGCGCGAAGGACGATCGCCCCATCGTGCTCTACGGGCTGAGCGCGGGCGGCATGCTGACCTATCATGTGGCCGCGCTCAACGGCAGGGTCGACGGCATCGTCGGCATGACGTTCCTCGATCAGCGCCTTCGGCAGGTGCGCGACGAAACCGCACGCAACCTGTTCATGAGCCGGGTCGGCGGCCCGATGACGCACTTCACCGCGAAGACGCCGCTGCGCGCGATGCGCATCCCGATGTCGCTCGCGAGCAAGATGCACGCGCTCGTCAACCGCGACGACGCGCTGAAGGTGTGGCTGTCCGATCGCACGTCGGCCGGCAACGCGATGACGATGGCCTTTCTCGATTCGTACATGTCGTATCGGCCGGCGATCGAACCGGAGAACTTCCGCGTCTGCCCGATCCTGCTCACGCAGCCGGCCGCGGACCGCTGGACGCCGAAGCACCTGAGCGAGCCATTCCTCGCGCGGATCCGCAACGTGCCCGTCAAGGTCGTGATGCTCGACAACGCCGGCCACTATCCGCTCGAACAGCCGGGACTTGCGCAGATGGTGGACGCGATCGATGCGTTCTATCGCGACGTGACGGCGCAGCCCGCGCACACGCGGGTGCCTTCGTGACCTTCCGCGGCAAGGCCCGCATGCGCAGCCTCGACGTTGATCGATCGTCGGCGACCCGGATATTGCCGGCGCGACAAGCAACATCGAATCCGGCGCGAGAGACCCGACGCCGACGCCTGCGACCCGCGCACGCAAAAAAGCCCCGCCGTGGCGGGGCTTCGATCAGCCGCACGGGTCGGCACATGCTCACACGTGCAGCGCATGTCCCAGCGCGCGCAACGCCGCCTCCTGCATCGCTTCGCCGAGTGTCGGATGCGCGTGGATCGTGCCGCCGATGTCCTCGAGCCGCGCGCCCATCTCGAGCGACTGCGAAAACGCGGCGGCCAGTTCCGACACGCCGCGCCCCACCGCCTGCCAGCCGACGATCAGGTGCGTGTCGCGCCGCGCGACGACGCGCACGAAACCGTCGGTCGCCTGCAGCGTCATCGCGCGGCCGTTCGCCGCGAACGGGAACGACGCGCTGATGCAGTCGACACCGGCCGCCTTCGCGTCGTCGGGCGACCAGCCGGACGTGACGACCTCGGGATCGGTGAAGCACACGGCCGGGATCGAGGCCGGCGTGAACTTGCGGCGCCGTCCCGCGATCAGCTCGGCCACCATCTCGCCTTGCGCCATCGCGCGATGCGCGAGCATCGGCTCGCCGGCGACGTCGCCGATCGCCCATACGTTGCGCATCGACGTCCGGCATTCGTCATCGATGCGCAGCGCGCGACCGTTGCGATCGAGCGGCATCGATTCGAGCCCGAAGCCGTCGACGCGCGGCCGGCGACCGACCGCGACCAGCACGCGATCGGCCGGCAGGGTTTTCTCCGCGCCGTCGGGCGCCTGCACGCGCACCGCGCCGTCGCTCGCGAGGCCCAGCACCTTGTGGCCCGTCCATAGCCCGACGCCGAGCCGCGCGAGCGAATCTGCGACCGGCTTCGCGAGTTCCGCGTCGTATGCAGGCAGCACGCGCTCGGCCGCCTCGACGATGCTGACGTCGACGCCGAGCTTGCGATAGACGAATCCGAGTTCGAGCCCGATGTAGCCGGCACCGACGACGACCAGCCGCTTCGGCAACGACGCGGGCGACAGCGCCTCGGTCGACGAGACGACGTGCGCGCCGAACGGCATCGACGGCAGTTCGACCGGCTCCGAACCCGTCGCGAGCAACAGGTGCTCGCAGGCGATCCGCGTCGTGTGGTCGCCGGCGACGACGTCGACCGTCTTGCCGTCGACGACGCGCGCGTCGCCGTGCAGCACGCGCACGCCGTGCTTCTTCAGCAGCGCGCCGACGCCGCGCGTGAGCCGCTCGACGATGCCGTCCTTCCATGCGACGCTTTTCGCGATGTCGATCTCCGGCGCGCGCACGCGAATCCCGAGCATCCCCTCGCCGGCCTGCCCGCGCGCCTGCTCGAACGCGTCGGCGACGTGGATCAGCGCCTTCGACGGAATGCAGCCGATGTTCAGGCACGTGCCGCCGAGCCGGTCGCGCTCGACGAGCACCGTCGGAATGCCGAGCTGCCCCGCGCGAATCGCGGCGACGTAACCGCCCGGCCCGCCGCCGATCACGAGCAGCGTGGTGTGTTCGTTCTTCATCGGGCTCACTCCACGAACAGCAGCGCCGGGCGCTCGAGCACCTCGCGCACGGCCTGGATGAATTCGGCCGCGTCCGCGCCGTCGACGACGCGATGGTCGAACGACGACGACAGGTTCATCATCTTGCGCGCGACGATCGCGCCGTCGCGGATCATCGGCCGCTCGACGATCCGGTTCACGCCGACGATGCCGACCTCGGGATGGTTGATGACCGGCGTCGACACGATGCCGCCGAGCGCGCCGAGGCTCGAGATCGTGATCGTCGAGCCGGTCAGCTCGTCGCGCTGCGCGCGGTTCGCGCGCACCGCGTCGGCGAGCCGCGCGATTTCCGCCGAGATCGACCATACGTCGCGCGCCTCCGCATGACGCAGCACCGGCACCGTGAGGCCGCCGTCCGTCTGCGTCGCGACGCCCATGTGCACCGCGCCGTATTGCGTGACGACACCGGCTTCGTCGTCGTAGCGCGCGTTGATCTGCGGGAAGTCGCGCAGCGCGATCACCATCGCGCGGATCAGCAGCGGCAGCGGCGTGAGCCGGCCGCGCGTGTCGCCGTGGCGCCGGTTCAGCTCGGCGCGCAGCGCCTCGAGCTCGGTGACGTCGATCTCCTCGACGTAGCTGAAGTGCGGAATGCGGCGCTTCGCTTCCTGCATCTTGCGCGCGATCGCGCGCCGCAGGCCGATCACCGGCACCTCGGTTGCGTCGTTGCGCTCGGCGTAGCCGCGCGCTTGCGATCCGCGCGCGGCGCCGCCGCCCGTGCGCGCATACGCGTCGAGGTCCGCGTGCAGGATCCGCCCGGCCTCGCCGGTGCCGCGCACGTAGCGCAGCTCGATGCCCATGTCCCACGCGCGCTGGCGCACCGCCGGCGACGCGAGCGGCCGTTCGCCCGGCGCGAGCGCCGCGCGCGGCGCCGCCGCATGTTCCGCGCGGCGCGGCTCGGCCGGCGCGCGGGACGCGGCGTGCGTCGCCGCCTTCGACGACGCATGTGTTTCGGATCCCTCAGCTATGGAAGACGACTCGGCAGGCACGTCGACCGCCGCCGCTCGCCGCGTCGCATCCGGGCCTGCATCGTGTGCTTTCGCGCCCGATTTCAGGTTGCCGTCGCCTTCGACTTCGAGACGAATCAGCTCGCTGCCGACCGCCATCATCTCGCCGATCCGGCCGCCGAGCTCCAGCACCTTGCCCGCCACCGGCGACGGAATCTCCACCGCCGCCTTGTCGGTCATCACATCGGCGAGCGGCTGGTCTTCGGCGATCGTCTGCCCCGGTTGAACGTGCCAGGCCACCAGCTCGACCTCGGCGATCCCTTCGCCGATATCCGGCATCTTGATGACATGAATCCCCATCTCAGGCCTCCATCACGCGGCGCAACGCTTCGCCGACCCGGGCCGGCCCGGGGAAATACGCCCATTCCTGCGCGTGCGGATACGGCGTGTCCCAGCCCGTCGTCCGCTCGACCGGTGCCTCCAGATGGTAGAAGCAGTGTTCCTGGACGAGCGACACCAGCTCCGCGCCGTAGCCGCAGGTGCGCGTCGCCTCGTGCACCACCACGCAGCGGCCGGTCTTGCGCACCGACGCGACGATCGTGTCGAGATCGACCGGCCACAGCGTGCGCAGGTCGATCACTTCCGCATCGATGCCGGTCTCCTCGGCAGCCGCCAGCGACACGTGGACGGTCGTGCCGTACGTCAGCACCGTCACGTCGTTGCCGGGCCGCACGACGGCGGCCGTGTCGAGCGGCACCGTGTAATAGCCGTCCGGCACCTCGCTGCCCGGATGCTTGAGCCACGATGTGACCGGACGCTCGTGATGGCCGTCGAACGGCCCGTTGTACAGGCGTTTCGGCTCGAGGAAGATCACCGGGTCGTCGTTCTCGATCGACGCGATCAGCAGTCCTTTCGCGTCGTACGGATTCGACGGCATCACCGTGCGCAGTCCGCAGACCTGCGTGAACATCGCCTCCGGGCTCTGGCTGTGCGTCTGGCCGCCGTAGATGCCGCCGCCGCACGGCATCCGGATCGTCATCGGCGCGGTGAACTGGCCCGCCGAGCGATAGCGCAGCCGCGCGCCTTCCGACACGATCTGGTCGGACGCCGGGTAGAAGTAGTCCGCGAACTGGATCTCGCAGACCGGCCGCAAGCCATACGCGCCCATCCCGACCGCAGCACCCACGATCCCGCCTTCCGAGATCGGCGCGTCGAACACGCGCGACTTGCCGTACTTGGCCTGCAGCCCCTCGGTGCAGCAGAACACGCCGCCGAAGTAGCCGACGTCCTGCCCGAACACGACCACGTCGTCGTCGCGGCCGAGCATCACGTCCATCGCGGAGCGCAGCGCCTGGATCATCGTCATCGGCTGGGCCGACGCCGTCGTTGTTTCATGTTGCGCCATGATCACGCTCCCAGTTCCTGGCGCTGACGGCGCAGATGCGCGGGCAGCTCCTTGTACACGTCGTCGAACATCGAGGCCGGCGACGGAATCCGATCGTCGGCCAGCGTCCCGAACTTCTCCGCTTCCTTCTGCGCGGCGATCACCTCGGCTTCCAGTTCGGCCGTGAGCGCGTCGTGCGCGCTGTCCGACCAGATGCCCTTCGCGATCAGGTGCTGCTTGAAGCGGGCGATCGGATCGCCGAGCGGGAAATGGGCCCAGTCGTCGGCCGGCCGGTATTTCGTCGGATCGTCCGACGTCGAATGCGCGCCGGCGCGATAGGTGACCCACTCGATCAGCGTCGGGCCGAGATTGCGGCGCGCGCGTTCGGCGGCCCAGGTCGACGCCGCGTAGATCGCGAGGAAGTCGTTGCCGTCGACGCGCAGCGAAGCGATGCCGCAGCCGACGCCGCGCCCGGCGAAGGTCGTCCCCTCGCCGCCCGCGATCGCCTGGAACGTCGAGATCGCCCACTGGTTGTTGACGACGTTCAGCACGACCGGCGCGCGATACACGTGCGCGAACGTCAGCGCGGTGTGGAAGTCGGCTTCCGCGGTCGCGCCGTCGCCGATCCAGGCGGACGCGATCTTCGTGTCGCCCTTGATCGCCGACGCCATCGCCCAGCCGACCGCCTGGATGAACTGCGTCGCGAGATTGCCGGAGATCGAGAAGAAGCCGGCTTCGCGGTCCGAGTACATCACCGGAAGCTGGCGCCCCTTCAGCGGGTCGCCTTCGTTCGACATCAGCTGGCAGATCATCCGTTCGAGCGGCACGTCGCGCGCGATCAGGATGCTTTGCTGGCGGTAGGTCGGGAAGCACATGTCGCCGTGACGCAGCGCCATCGCATGCGCGGCGCCGATCGCCTCTTCGCCGAGGCTCAACATGTAGAAGGAGATTTTCTTCTGACGCTGCGCGATCATCATCCGCGCGTCGAAGATGCGGGTCTTCAGCATCGCGCGCATCCCGGCGATCAGGCGCGCATCGTCGAGATCCGGCGCCCACGGGCCGAGGGCTTCGCCGTGATCGTCGAGCACGCGCACCAGGCTGCGGGCGAGATGGGCGGTGTCCGCCGGCGCTACGTCGATCGGCGGGCGGCGAACCGCGCCGGCCGGCGATAGATGCAGATAGGAAAAATCCGTCTTGCAGCCCGGGCGCCCGGTGGGCTCCGGCACATGCAGACGCAATGGCTCTGACAGGCTCATCGTGTCGTCTCCACGCTCGATTGTGTCTCACGCTGATAAAGGCGCGCGGCCGGTTGCCGGCTCACGCGCAGGCTGGCGCGCGGATAAGCACGCCAACCTTGGGAATGTATGCCTTGCCGTGCCGGACGTCGATGCCCAACCCGCTCGTTCGGGGTGAGCAGATTTGCCATGGCGGCGACGATGGGTGAGCGGCGTTGCCGGTGGGTTTGAAGAACGGTTGCGTGTGCTGCGATGCGTCAACGCGTCGGGGAGCGCGGAATCGATGCGCGTCTGTCACGCGTGTCGGAGGGTACGAAGCGAAAGACCCCGCGAAATCCTGGATTTCGGCGGGGTCTTTTGCTTCGTCGGTGCGCGTCCGCGTGCTTCAGCGCTCACGCGCCGGATCGTTCCGGCGCGCGAAGGCGCGAAGGCGCGATGCGTCGATGATGCGATGCATCACGCGTCGGGGCGCGCGATGTCGAAGCGGCTGTCGGGCGTCACGTGCACGTAGGCGGACGGGCCGCCCGCGCGCAGAATGATGCCGGCGCCGAACGTGTCGAAGAGGCCGTCCTTCAGCAGGTCGTGACGGATATGCACGGCGACGACCTCGCCCAGCACCAGCGTGGCCGGCGTCTCGACGCCGCGGTGATCGCGAAGCCGGATCACGTCGGTCACCTTGCATTCGAAGTTGACGCCGCTTTCCGCCACGCGCGGCACGCCGACGAGGCGCGACGCAATCGCGGTCAGGCCGCCGAGCTCGAATTCGTCGACGTCGTACGGCACGGCGGCACAGGTCTGGTTCATCCGGTCGGCAAGGTCGCGCGTCGCGAGGTTCCAGACGAACTCGCCGGTTTCCTGCACGTTGCGCAGGCTGTCCTTCGCGGCCGTGCTCGAAAAGCCGATGATCGGCGGACGATAGTTGAATGCGTTGAAGAAGCTGTACGGCGCGAGGTTGAGCGTGCCGTCGTTGCCGCGGGAGGAAATCCAGCCGATCGGGCGCGGGCCGATGATCGCGTTCAACGGATCGTGCGGCAGCCCGTGGCCTTGCGACGGTTCGTAATAGTGGTAGTTCGAATCGGTCATGGCGGGTGGTCTTGCGGGAGGAAAAACGTCGTTTTATTCCATCGGCCGCGTCACGTGCGGCGATGGCGGTGACGGCGTCGAGTGTGACGTGCGTGCCAAGTATCACACGGCGGCGCTTTCGTCGCAGCGAAGTGGCCCGCCGTGGCCCGTCGAGCCGACATTTCCCGAAGTTCAGGACTTTTACCCACACATGACCGATAACCGCCCGGAGAGCAGCGTCAGAAATGATGCAGCAGCGCGACACGCGCGACGTATTGATTCGGACCCGACGAGATATCGGCGGCGCCCGGAACGTACGCGTAGTCGAAGTCGGTTCCAGTGTGCGCGTTCAGCGCATGCTGATAGACACCTTCGACGAATACCGACGTGCGTTTCGACAAGTCGTAGTTCAGCTTCGCGCTCAGTTGATGCCACTTCGGATTGAACGAGCCGACCGTCGACGCCACGCGGGCCTGGGTGTACGTGTATGCCGCGCCGACGTAGAACGCTGTCGTGAAGTGATAGAGGCCGTTCACCTCGAAGTTGTCGAATTTCCACGACTGCCACGCACCGCCCGCCGGCTGCGTCGTACCGGTGAAATACGCGTTCGAAGTCGGATCGTAGACGTCGACGTGCGAATACGTGAATCCCACGAGCGCATTCGAGAACGCGTAATTCACGCCGATGCCGATGTTCTGCTGCGACGACGCATCGAACGTGTTGTCGCCGGTGATCGCCCCGGCCGAATCGGCATTGCGTGCGTTGTTGATCTTCAGATACGACGCGCCGACCGTCAGCCCGCCCTGCTGGTATTGCAGCGCGGCGCCATAGAGACGGTTGTTCGCGAAGCCGCCCGCCTGATTGCTGAATCCATACATCGCCTCCGCGGTAACACCGTGCCACGCGGGCGACACGTACTTGACCGCGTTGTTCACGCGGAACGAGTAGTCGGTGTTGTCGTTGTCGTACGGATGCGAGAACAGGTAGCCGGTCCAGTTACCGTTTGCGGTGAGCGGCGAGAAGACGTCGACGCTCGGATCGTACTGGCGACCGAACGTCAGGGTGCCGTAACGATCCGACGCGATGCCGACGAAAGCCTGACGGCCGAATTCCCGGCCGCCCTGGCTCATTTTTCCGTTGTTGACGTCGAAGCCGCTCTCGAGCGTGAAAATCGCCTGGTAGCCTGCGCCGAGGTCTTCGGTGCCCTTGATACCCCAGCGGCTGCCGTAGTCGTAGCCGCTTTGCAGTTGCACGGTTCCGTGGCCGCGCGCGTTGCTCGTGTAGTTGATGCCGTCCTCGATCTTGCCGTACAGCGTCACGCTGCTTTGTGCATGCGCCGCGGCAGCAAGTAACGCGGCGGGTGCGATGATCCCCCAACGCATGTTCATGACGATTTACCCCCAGGTCTTTCGTTTGCTGGTCGCAACGGTTGCGTGCTGCGAAGGTGCGTCGCGTCGATGTTTCCCGGCGATGCGACGGGCGCAGTGTAATGAGCCGTTTTTCTGCTGTTAGCGGCCTGCGGCGGAAAGGTGCTCTCCAGAACGCAGGCTGTTTTTCGGCGCGGAAAGCGGATAGCCGGGTGTTGAAGCGCGCTTCATTCGGGCGACGAGCGGACGCCTGAAGCAAATTGCGGGGAATCGATATTTCAATCGCCGGTACGTTTGCGTTTGGCCGGCGCGGGGGAGCTACAGGAACAGGCCGCCGCCATCGAAGCACGACCTGAAAAACAAAAAACCCGCGAGCGGCTTGTTTCTCGCGGGTTTTCGGAACTTCATGGAATCGCACGGAAGCGATCTTGGTGCCGGGGACCGGACTCGAACCGGCAAGCCAGTTAAGGCGGCGGATTTTCGTCACACTGCTTTTTTCAAAGCCGGCGTCGTCGAAACGACGCCGTTCGTGCGCTGGACTATGCCTTCGCCGTCGCGCGCGGGCGGTATTACCGCCCGTGCGCCTTAGGCGCCCCCCGTCTAGTCTCTACACCTTCCTCGCTGCACTCGTACCGCGAGGCTTGGCTCGGCGTTGCCTCGACGCAGGCGCGCGTCAGGGGTTTCACCGAATTTGAAGGGTTCTGCACCGGTCGTTTCCGGCCGGGCACTCAATCGTTTAAGTCCGCTATGTTTACCAATTTCATCACCCCGGCAAAAGGGCGGACGCGATTCTACCATTGCTTGCACATGCATTAGCTGATTCGCGCGCATTGCATCGCGATGCAACATGTCGCCCTGCCCTGTCCACACCCGAACTCGAGCGCCGCAATCGACGTCGGCGCGACACCGTCGCCGATTTCCTCCCGCGCCGCAGCATCCGCCGATACAATCGAATCCGCCCCGCTCGCCGGGCGCCAACCGTCTGATGTTTGTATCGCATCTTTTACGAAACAGACGTCTCGTGAGTCATCGCGAAGTCACAAACGCTTTCGATAATTCTCCCGTCGAAAACGTTTACATCGCGTAACTTCATGCCCCCTACCATCAAGGACGTCGCCGCGCTCGCCGGCTTCTCGATCGCCACCGTCTCGCGTGCGATCAACGCGCCGCATACCGTCAGCCCCGCCACGCTGGCGACCATCCGCACCGCCATCGACACGCTGCAGTTCCGCCCGAGCCCGCTCGGCCGACAGTTGCGCGGCGAGCGCACGCGGCTCGTCGGCGTCGTCCTGCCGACGCTGTCGAACCCGGTATTCGCCGACTGCCTGCAGGGCATCGACGAACTCGCGACCGCGGCCGGCTTCAAGCTGATCCTGATGACGACCGAATACGACGCGGCGCGCGAGCGCCACGCGATCGAGACGCTGCGCGAGCAGCGCGTCGAGGGGCTGATCCTGACCGTCGCCGATGCGGACACGCATCCGCTGCTCGACATGCTCGACCGCGACGGCCCGCACTACGTGCTGATGCACAACGACACGCAACGCCGCCCGTCGGTGTCGGTCGACAACCGCAGCGCCGCCTACGACGGCGTGCGCATGCTGACGGCACGCGGTCATCGCCGCGTGCTGATGCTGGCCGGTTCGCTCGCCGCGTCGGATCGCGCTCGCCAGCGCCATCTCGGCTACGCGCAGGCGCTCGAGGAGGCCGGCGTCGCGACGCTGCCGCCGGTCGAGGTCGACTTCAACGCGGCCGAGCTGCCCGACGCGGTGCTCGCGCACCTCACCGCGCGAGCCACGCGCCCGACCGCCCTCTTCTGCAGCAACGACCTGCTCGCGATGGTCGTGATGCGCGGCCTGCGCCGCGCGGGCTTCTCGATTCCCGACGACCTGTCGGTGCTCGGCTTCGACGGCATCGCGATCGGCGAGCTGCTCGCGCCGCCGCTCGCGAGCGTCGCGACGCCGAACCAGGACATCGGCCGCCATGCATGGCAGCGCCTCGTCGAATGCATCGGCGGCGCGACGATCGAGCGCACGTCGCTGATCCTGCCGCATACGGTACGCGACGGCGCGACGGTCGCGCCGCCGGCCGCCGACCTGCAGTTGCACCAAGCCTGAACACGCGCGCCACGCCATCGTGCGCGGCGCGCGCAAGCTACCCCGACCCCGCCCGGAGATCCACCGTGTCCTTTCGCCTGACCTCGCTGCTGCGCGTGCTCGCAGCCCCCATCGCCTGCGCCACGCTCGTCGCGTTCGCACCCGCGGCCCATGCCGACGAATCCGCGATCTGCTACAACTGCCCGCCCGAATGGGCCGACTGGGCCGCGCAGATCGCGGCGATCAAGCAGAAGACCGGCATCCGCGTGCCGTTCGACAACAAGAACTCGGGCCAGGCGATCGCGCAGCTGATCGCCGAGCAGAAGAGCCCGGTCGCCGACGTCGTCTATCTCGGCGTGTCGTCGGCGTTCCAGGCGAAGGACAAGGGCGTGATCGCGCCGTACAAGCCCGCGCACTGGAACGACATCCCCGCGAACCTGAAGGACCCGCAGGGCTACTGGTTCGCGATCCACTCGGGCACGCTCGGCTTCTTCGTGAACAAGGACGCGCTCGACGGCAAGCCGGTCCCGCGCTCGTGGGCCGACCTGCTGAAGCCGGAATACAAGGGCATGGTCGGCTACCTCGATCCGTCGAGCGCGTTCGTCGGCTATGCAGGCGCCGTGGCCGTCAACCAGGCGCTCGGCGGCAGCCTCGACGACTTCAAGCCGGGGCTCGACTGGTTCCGCAAGCTGAAGGCGAACGCGCCGATCGTGCCGAAGCAGACCGCGTATGCGCGCGTGCTGTCCGGCGAGATTCCGATCCTGCTCGACTACGACTTCGACGCGTATCGCGCGAAGTACAAGGATCACGCGAACGTCGAGTTCGTGATTCCGAAGGAAGGCACGATCGCGGTGCCGTACGTGATGAGCCTCGTGAAGGGTGCGCCGCACGACGCGAACGGCAGGAAGGTGCTCGACTTCGTGCTGTCCGACGAAGGCCAGAAGCTGTGGGCCAATGCGTACCTGCGTCCGGTGCGCGCGCAGACGCTCGGCGCCGACGTCGCCGCGAAGTTCCTGCCGGCGAGCGAATACGCCCGGGCGAAATCGGTCGACTTCGGCAAGATGGCGGCCGGCCAGCAAGCGTTCGGCCAGCAATATCTGCAAGTGATGCAGTAAGCGCCGGACCACGCCATGCTCGACCTGACTTTCCCGCTGCGCTGGCGCGTCGCCCTCGTCGCGCCGGCGCTCGCGGTGTTCGCCGCGTTCTGGCTGCTGCCGATGGCGGCGCTCGTGCGGGTGTCCGCCGACGGCGCGTTCTTCACGCAATACGCGGCGCTGCTCGGCAACGCGCGTTACATGACGAGCCTCGGCGAAACGATCGCGTTGTCGGCCGGCGTCACGCTCGCGACGCTGGCGCTGTCGACGATCTCGGGCCTGCTGCTCGCGCGCCGCGAATTCGCCGGCAAGCGCGTGCTGCTCGCGCTGCTCACCTTTCCGCTCGCGTTCCCGGGCGTCGTGGTCGGCTTCATGGTGATCATGCTCGCCGGCCGGCAAGGGCTGATCGGCATGCTGTCCGCGAAGCTGACCGGCGACAAGTGGGTGTTCGCGTATTCGGTTGCCGGGCTGTTCGTCGGCTACCTGTACTTCTCGATCCCGCGCGTGATCGTCACCGTGATCGCGGCCGCGTCGAAGCTCGACGCGTCGCTCGAGGAAGCCGCGCGCTCGCTCGGCGCGTCGCCGTGGCGCATCTTCGTCGACATCGTGCTGCCGGCGCTCGCGCCGGGCCTGGTCGCGGCCGGCGCGATCTGCTTCGCGACCGCGATGGGCGCGTTCGGCACCGCCTTCACGCTCGCCACCGACCTGAACGTGCTGCCGATGACGATCTACACCGAGTTCACGCTGAACGCGAACATCGCGACGGCTGCCGGCCTGTCGATCGTGCTCGGCATCGTCACGTGGGCCGTGCTCGCGCTCGCGCGCCGGTTCACCGGCCACACCGCCGCCGCCGCGGCCTGAGGATTCCTGCATGCAATCGCTTTCCGGTTCGTCCGCGCCGTCGCCGGCGCCCGCTCCGTCGCACGCGAACGGCGCCGCCCGACGCGCGCCGCGCGTGTCGGGCGCGCGCGCGATCGCCGCGCTGCAATGGGGCGTCACGCTGCTGCTGTGCGCGTTCCTGATCGTGCCCGTCGTGATGTCGGTACTCGCGGGCCTCACCGTCAACTATTTCCGCGGGCTGTCGAGCGGCCTCACGCTGCGCTGGCTCGAACAGGTGTGGCAGCAGTACCAGGGCTCGGTCGCGCTGTCGCTCGGCGTCGCGTTCGCGACGCTCGCGATCGTGCTCGCCGTCGGCGTGCCGGCCGGCTATGCGCTCGCGCGCAGCAAGAGCCGCGTCGCCCGCGTGATCGAGGAAGCGCTCGTGCTGCCGGTCGCGCTGCCGGGCCTCGCGTCGGCGCTCGCGCTGCTGGTCGTGTACGGCGGCTTCACCGCGTTCCGGATGAGCCTGTGGTTCATCGTCGTCGGCCACGTCGTGTTCACGCTGCCGTTCATGGTGCGCGCGGTCGCGGCGGTCGCCGCCGGCGCCGACCTGCGCACGCTCGAGGAAGGCGCGGCGAGCCTCGGCGCGTCGTTCGCCACGCGCTTCGTCACGATCGTGCTGCCGAACCTGCGCCCTGGCATCGTCGCGGGCGCGCTCGCGGTGCTCACGCTGTCGATCGGCGAATTCAACCTGACCTGGATGCTGCACACGCCCGACACGAAGACGCTGCCCGTCGGGCTCGCCGATACCTACGCGTCGCTGCGCCTCGAAGTCGGCAGCGCGTACACGATCGTGTTCCTGCTGATGACGCTGCCGCTGCTCGTCGCGATGCAGTGGCTCGGCGTCGATCCGTCCGGCACGCGCGCGCTGAAGCGTCGCCCGCGCTGACCCTGCGCTGACCTTACCCTTCCCATGAAACTCGATTCCACCCCCATCACCCTGACCCGCTGCGCGAAGACGTTCCGCGGCACGCGCGTGCTCGAACCGCTCGACCTGTCGATCGGCGCGGGCGAGACGCTCGTGCTGCTCGGCCCGTCGGGCTGCGGCAAGACGACGACGCTGCGCCTGATCGCGGGCCTCGACACGCCGGATGCCGGCGGCACGATCCGGTTCGGCGGCGACGACGTGACCGCGCTGCCGATCGAGCGCCGCCAGGTCGGCATGGTGTTCCAGAACTACGCGCTGTTCCCGAACCTCACGGTGCGTGGCAACGTCGGCTACGGACTGAAGATCCGCAAGACCGAGCCGCGCGCGCTGCGCGAACGCGTCGACGAGTTGCTCGCGATGATGCGGCTCGACGCGCATGCGGACAAACCGGTCGATCAGCTGTCCGGCGGCCAGCGCCAGCGGGTCGCGCTGGCGCGTGCGCTCGCGGTGCGCCCGCGCGTGCTGCTGCTCGACGAGCCGCTGACCGCGCTCGACGCGAAGCTGCGCGACGTGCTGCGCCGCGAGATGAATGCACTGTTGCGCGAGCTCGGCGTGACGACCGTCTACGTCACGCACGACCAGGCCGAGGCGATGGAGCTCGGCGACCGGATCGTCGTGATGGGCGCGGGCCGCATCGAGCAGATCGGCACGCCGCGCGACATCTACTACCGGCCGGCGAACCGGACGGTCGCGCAGTTCATCGGCACGCTGAACCGGCTTGCAGGACAATGGCAGGACGGCGCGCTCGTGACGACGGGGGGCGCGATCGTCACGCCGCACGCCGCCGACGAGTGGTTCTTCCGTCCGGAGGATGCGCAGCTCGCCGATCCCGCGCATGCGCCGCTGCGCGGCGCGATCGGCGCGTGCGCGTTCCTCGGCGAACGCACGCGGCTCACGATCGAGCATGCGGCACCCGACGCGCTCGTGATCGACGTGCCGGGCCGCATCGAGCTCGCGCGCGGCACGGCGGTCGGCCTCACGATCGCGCCGGAAGGCCTGATCGCACTCGCCGCGTAACACCGCCCCACGATAACCACACATTCCGAGGAACGACGATGCTGCTTGCTCAAATCAGCGATCTCCACATCAAGCGCCCGGGCCAGCTCGCGTACCGGCGCGTCGACACGGCCGCCGCGCTCGCGCGCTGCATCGCGAAGCTGAACGCGCTGGTGCCGCGCCCCGACGCGGTGCTCGTCACCGGCGACCTGACCGACTTCGGCCACGACGACGAATACCGCCACCTGCGCGACCTGCTCGCGCCGCTCGAGATTCCGTATTACCTGATGGTCGGCAATCACGACGATCGTGCGGGGTTGCGCCGCGCGTTCGCCGATCGTCCCGAATTGCAGGACGGCGAGTTCGTGCAGTACGCGCTCGACGTCGGCGCCGTGCGCGTGCTCGCACTCGATTCGCAGGTGCCCGGCACGAGCCACGGCGACCTGTGCGATGCGCGGCTCGCGTGGCTCACCGCGCAACTCGACGCTGCGCGCGACCGGCCGGTGATCGTCGCGCTGCATCACCCGCCGTTCGTGTCCGGGATCGGACATATGGACGCGCTGCGCCTCGCGCCCATCGCCGCCACGAAACTCGACGCGCTGCTGCGCCGCTATCCGAACGTCGAGCGCGTGCTGTGCGGCCACGTGCACCGGACGATGTTCACGCGCTTCGGCGGCACGCTCGCATCGGCCGTGCCGGCGCCCGCGCACCAGGTCGCGTTCGATTTGCGAGCGGACGCGCCGTCCGCGTTCCGGCTCGAGCCGCCCGCGTTCGCGGTGCACGTCCATACGCCGGACATGGGGATGACGTCCCATCACGTGTACGTGGACGAAGGCGACGGGCCGTATCCGTTCTATGAGCCGAGCGGGGAACTGGTCGACTGAACGGTACGCAATCGCGGATGCATGACGAGCGGTTGCGGCTGGTCGGGGCCGCGTCGAATGATTGCGGTTGATTGCGGCTGAGCGCGGCCGGCCATGCTGTGATCGCGCCAGCCGCGCAGCCGACTGCGCCTCTGCGCTTCTGCGCTTCTGCGCTTCTGCGCTTCTGCGCTTCTGTGCTTCCGTGCTTCCGGGCTTCCGGGCTTCCGGGCTTCCGGGCTTCCGGGCTTCCGGGCTTCCGGGCTTCTGGGCTTCTGGGCTTCTGGCCGCAGCGCCGCAGCGCCGCCGGCACGATTCCCGGTGCTCCGGTATGATCGGCACGCTCGATCGGCGCCCGGCCGCCTGCGCCACCGACGCCGCGCCGCGCGCCACGCCGCCCAACTCCGTTCCGTTGCCGCCATGTCCGCCGCCTCCACCGACCGTCCGACCGACGCCGCCTCGCCCCACTACTCGCGCAGCCTGCTGTTGCTGCTCGCGACGATCGCGGGCGTGTCGGTCGCGAACATCTACTACAACCAGCCGCTGCTCGACAGCTTCCGCTCGGCCTTCCCGGACGGCGCGTCGTGGATCGGCGCGGTGCCGACCGCGACGCAGCTCGGCTATGCGGCCGGGATGTTCCTGCTCGCGCCGCTCGGCGACCGCTTCGATCGCCGCGGGCTGATCCTGATGCAGATCGCGGGCCTGTCGATCGCGCTGATCGTCGCCGCGGCCGCGCCGTCGCTGGCGGTGCTGGCCGTGGCGAGCCTTGCGATCGGCGTGCTCGCGACGATCGCGCAGCAGGCCGTGCCGTTCGCGGCGGAGATCGCGCCGCCGGCCGAGCGCGGGCATGCGGTCGGCACCGTGATGAGCGGCCTGCTGCTCGGCATCCTGCTGGCGCGCACGGCGGCCGGCTTCGTCGCCGAATATTTCGGCTGGCGGGCGGTGTTCGGCGCGTCGGTCGCGGCGCTCGTCGCGCTGGCCGCGGTGATCGTGCTGCGGCTGCCGCGCAGCTCGCCGACGTCGACGCTGCCGTACGGCAAGCTGCTCGGCTCGATGTGGCACCTGGCGGTCGAACTGCGCGGGCTGCGCGAGGCGTCGCTGACGGGCGCCGCGCTGTTCGCCGCGTTCAGCGCGTTCTGGCCGGTGCTTACGCTGCTGCTCGCCGGTGCGCCGTTCCACCTCGGCCCGCAGGCCGCAGGGCTGTTCGGGATCGTCGGCGCGGCCGGTGCGCTGGCTGCACCGTACGCGGGCCGTTTCGCGGACACGCGCGGCCCGCGCGCGATCATCTCGCTCGCGATCGCGCTGCTCGCGGCGTCGTTCGTGATTTTTGCGCTGTCGGGGACGAGCCTCGTCGGGCTCGTGATCGGCGTGATCGTGCTGGATGTCGGCGTGCAGGCCGCGCAGATCTCGAACCAGTCGCGCATCTACGCGCTGAAGCCCGAGGCGCGCAGCCGCGTGAATACCGTGTACATGGTGTGCTACTTCATCGGCGGCGCGCTCGGCTCGTCGGCCGGCGTCGCCGCGTGGCACGCCTTTGGCTGGATCGGCATGTGCGCGGCCGGCCTGCTGTTTACCGCACTCGCCGGCTGGTCCCACCATCGCGGCGCACATCGCGACTGAACGCCGCGTCGCGCACCGGCGTCATGCGTCGGCCCGCGACGCGGCCGGATTGACGGCAGGCGGCGGCGTGAATGCCTGCGCGGGATCCATGACCGCGGCCGGGTCCACGACGGCGGCCGGTGCGGGCACCGCAAGCGGTACCGCGGAAGGCGCGAGGATCGGTGCCGGCTCCGGCATCGCCGCCTGAGCCGGTACTGACGCCGCATCCGCCGTCGATTCGGCGGCGACGGTTGCCGCGGTCGCCACGGTCACCACGCCCGGCGCGGCATCGGCCGCCGCGCGCGCCGCGGGCCGGCGCGCGGGATCGAACAGGAACGACAGCCCGACGCTGCCGAGGATCGCGACGGTGGCGACCACGGTTGCCGTCGTCACGGGCTCGCCGAGCATCAGCGCGCCGAGCGCGACCGCGACGATCGGGTTCACATACATGCAGCTGCTCGCGATGATCGGGCTCGTGTGGCGAATCAGGTAGCCGTACGCGACGTACGCTGCCATCGTGCAGAACACCATCAGGTACACGAACGCGAACACCGGCGCGACCGCGACCTGCTCGATGCGCTCGCCCATCAGCCACGCCCCGATCGTGGACATCAACCCGCCCAGGCCGATCTGCAGCGACGTCGACAGGAACAGGTCGGACGGCAGCTTGAGCCGCGTCGCGAGATGCGCGCCGCCCGCCCAGAACAGCGCGCCGGCCAGCACGCAGATCGTGCCGAGCGCCGAGTTCGCGGCGGCCGCGCCGCCCGAATTCAGCACGACGATGCCGACCATCCCGAGCGCGACGGCCGCCCACTCGCCCTTCGTCACCGCGCGTCCGGCGACCGCCGCGATCACGGTCGCGAACAGCGGCACCGTCGCGACCATCACCGCGGCCGAGCCGCTGCTGACCGTGCGCATCCCGAGCGCGATCGTGCCCGACGACAGCGCGACCAGCATCGTGCCGACGATCGCCGAGTTGCGGATTTCGAGCAGCGTCGGCCATTCGGGCTTGCGCCGCAGCGCGAAGATGAACAGGCCGATCCCGCCGAGCAGGTTGCGCAGCCCCGACAGCAGCAGCGGCGGGAACGACTGCAGCGCGAAATGCAGGCCGCTGTAGGTCGAACCCCAGACGAAATAGATGAAGACGAGGGCGAGCGCGACGCGGCCGCCGCGGCTTTGCGGCAGGCGGATCCGGATCGGCAGGCGGGCGAGGAAATCGAGGAGGCGGTCGAGCGGGGTCATCGTTCAGCCCGCCCGCACGACGTGTCGCGTGCTCCGCTGAAAGACGCCGGAGAGACCGGCAAACGGCCCTGACTGGACCGGGAAGGCGGAGACGGACGTGCGGAACGACATGGCAGTGCGAACGGCGACGAATAAGAACCGGCAAGCGGCGGCAGAGGGTCGAAAAGCGGGCGCGAGCCGCTTCGGCTGCGCACGCTCGGCATTATGGCATCAAGGATTCGAAAGCATCATCAGACCAGTCTGAAAGCTTATCGACTGACGTTTCGGCGCGACATTTTTCGGCATCCGGACCAACCGGATCGGGGGCCGAATACGCGCGGCGCGGGCGTCGCGCGGGCCGCCCGGCATCCCGTCCTGCAGCAGCGATCGCTCCATCGGCCTGATGGCCAGTCATGCGCTTCAGCGGTCGCTTCGCGCTTATGGTGATGATCGGCGACGGTCGGCAGGCGCGTCCGGCCGCCGACATTCGCCCTTTCGACCCGCACACCACCCATACAAAATTTTGTATAATTCCACCATTCTTCCGCCGAAGCCCGTCGTGTTCGTCGGCACCGCACTCGACGACCTGCGCGGCTTTCCGCTTCTCGCGCGCCGCGAAGCCGGCCACCAGATCGACCAGGTGCAGCGCGGCCTCGCGCCCGACGACTGGAAGCCGATGCGCACCGTCGGCCCGGGCGTGCGGGAAATTCGCCTGCGCGACGCGAGCGGTGCGTTCCGGATCGTCTACGTCGCGACCTTCGCCGACGCGATCTACGTGCTGCATTGCTTCCGCAAGCAGTCGGCACGCACCTGCAAGACCGATATCGACCTGGCGGCCCGACGCTACCGGGCGCTGATGATGGAGAGGAAACGATGAGCAACGAACGTCATGCGAGCGTCTGGGACGCACTCGAAGGCCGGCCGGCCGAAGCCGAGAACATGAAGCTGCGCTCCGAGCTGATGATCGCGCTCAAGCAGCGCATCGCGCAGCTCGAGCTCAGCCAGGCGCAGGCCGCGCAACGGCTGGGCGTCACGCAGCCGCGCGTGTCCGACCTGCTGCGCGGCAAGATCAACCTGTTCGGGCTCGACGCGCTCGTGAACATGGCGGCGGCGGTCGGCCTGCGCGTCGACCTGCAGGTGCGCGAATCCGTGTGACACGCCGCGACGCACGGCAGCACGCGTTCGCGCGCCGCCGCTTCACGATCCGCCGAACCAGTTGTACCCCTGATCGACCCAGTAGCCGCCCGGGAAGGTATCGGTCACGAAGATTTCCATGATGTGCTTCGGATTCTTGTAGCCGAGCTTGGTCGGCATCCGCAGCTTCATCGGGAAACCGAATTCCGGCGGCAGGCGATGGCCGTCGTAGTCGAATGCGAGCAGCGTCTGCGGATGCAGCGCGGTCGGCATGTCGATGCTTTCGTAGTAGTCGTCCGCGCATTTGAAGCCGACGTATTTCGCGTGCGTATCGGCGCCGGCACGCGCCAGGAACGCGCCGAACGGCGTGCCGCCCCAGCGGCCGATCGCGCTCCACCCTTCCACGCAGATGTGCCGCGTGATCTGCTCCGCGTGCGGCAGCGCATACAGCTCGTCGAGCGTCCACACGCGCTTGCCCGTCACGCGGCCCGACAGCACGAGCCGGTACGTCGATGCGTCGACGTGCGGCACGTCGTCGATGCCGTAATACGCGTTGAACGGGAACGGCCGCGTAATGTCGGCCTCGGTGTAGGTCGGCGCGAGCCGCTCGCCGCTGAAGAGCCACGCCTGCACGCGGTCGTTCATGCGCGACACCTTCTCGAGGAACGTGTTGACCGACGCGTCGTCCTTCAGCGTGCAGCCGGTCAGCATCGTCAGGCCGCCGAGCGTCAGGATGCGGCGGTTGAACAGCCGCCGCGACGGCATCTCCAGCTCGCGGCGCACGTCGAGTTCGAGCGACTTGCGGTCGAGCGTCCAGCGCGAATCGGCGCGCCTGTATTCGGAATCGGACATGATGATTTCCTTCACCCGGAGTTGACGGGTCAGCGCCCGCGCAGCATCGCGAGCAGCGAGCGCGGCACCAGCAGCGCCATCGCGACGTGCACGAAGAAGAACGCGACGAGCAGCGACATCGCCCAGAAATGCACGACGCGCGCGTTGTCGTAACCGCCGAACAGTTCGCGCAGCAGCGGAAACTGCACCGACTTCCAGATCGTCAGCCCGGACAGCACCAGCACGATCAGATCGACGATCGCGACCAGGTACGCGGCACGCTGCACCGCGTTGTAGACGCTCAGATCGTCGTGCGCGAGCCGGCCGCGCAGCGCGGCGCGCACGTCGCGCCACACGGACGCCGGCGTGACGGGCAGCATCTTGCGCGCGAGGCGTCCGGTCGCGATCGACATCGCCAGGTAGAACAGCCCGTTGCCGACCAGCAGCCACATCGCCGCGAAATGCCATTGCAGCGCGCCGCCGAGCCAGCCGCCGAGCGTGATGCCGTGCGGAAACACGAACGGCGGATAGATCGGCGACGCATCGTAGATGCGCCAGCCGGACAGCGCCATCAGGATCGCCGCGAGCGCGTTGAGCCAGTGGCTCACGCGCACCCACAGGGGATGAATCTTGCGGGCGGGCGGCGTGACGGCCGCGCGCCCGGTGGCGGGAACGGTTTGCATGATGAAAACTCCCGGAACGCGTCGACGAGACGAGTCGAGTCGAGACAAAACGAGACGCGGGCGGCCGTCGTCGAGCACATGCGCCGGCCGCACGCCCTGCCCGGCTCCGTCAGTTCGACGGCGCCATCTTGTCGTCCGACTTCGCCTTGCCCATCTCGTCGTGCGACATCGCGTCTTTCTTCATCGCGTCCTTCTTCATCGCATGCTTCTTCATGGCGTCCTTCTTCATTGCGCCGTCCTTCGCCATCGCGTCGTGCCCCATCGCGTCCTTCGACATCGACGAGCCGTTTTGCGACATCGCGTCGTTCTGCGCATACGCGCCCGTTGCAAGCGTGGCGAAAGCAGCGACACAGGTGGCGATCAGTACGTTTTTCATGACATCTCTCCAAAACATGGGTTTAAGGAGCCGAATAGACGGACGACGTCGCGGGAAATGACAGCCGCTGCGAAATTTTTTTTGTGAGGTCGCGCGAAGGCGCGCCATGTTGCACCGCTTCGCCGCGGCCGGCCGCGCCGTGGGGCCGCGCGGTGGCGACGCTCGCTGTCATTTCGACGGGCCATCACACCGCCCGCCATGCTGCGGCCGCACCGGGACGGCCGATCCCGTCCCGGTTGAAACCGCCGCCAAGCCAGTGTATCGTGTGCGCTGCTAACGCGGGGGTCCTGCAATGCGTTCGGTCAAACAACCGGCATTGCGGGTGAGAAATACCCTTTGAACCTGATCTGGATAATGCCAGCGCAGGGAAGCGTACGGATTTCACCGCCATCCTTCTGACGAAATCCGCCGCCTCACCAAGCCTCGTCTCCTGCTTAGCTCGAGCCCCACATTCGTCAAGGGCTCCGGGCAAGCGCCGAAGCGCCTGCCCGGCGCTCACACAGGAGATTGCATGAACGCCAATCCGAAGTTTCTGTCTGCCGACGCCCACGTCGACGCTGCTGCCGTCGCGCCGCTGCCCAATTCGCGAAAGGTGTATGTAACCGGCTCGCAGCCCGACATCCGCGTGCCGATGCGTGAAATCACGCAGGCCGACACGCCGACCGGCTTCGGCGGCGAAAAGAACCCGCCGATCTACGTGTACGACACGTCGGGCCCCTACACCGATCCGGACGCGAAGATCGACATCCGCGCGGGCCTGCCCGCGCTGCGCCAGCGCTGGATCGAGGCACGCGGCGACACCGAAGTGCTCGACGGCCTGTCGAGCCAGTACGGCCTCGAGCGCGCGGCCGACCCGGCTACCGCCGACCTGCGTTTCCCGGGCCTGCACCGCAACCCGCGCCGCGCGCAGGCCGGCAAGAACGTCACGCAGATGCACTACGCGCGGCAAGGCATCATCACGCCGGAAATGGAATACATCGCGATTCGCGAGAACCAGCGCCGCGCCGAATACATCGAGAGCCTGAAGTCGAGCGGCCCGAACGGCGCGAAGCTCGCCGCGATGATGGGCCGCCAGCACCCGGGCCAGGCGTTCGGCGCCGCGGCCTTCGGCGCGAACGCGCTGGCCGAGATCACCCCCGAGTTCGTGCGCGACGAAGTCGCGCGCGGCCGCGCGATCATCCCCGCGAACATCAACCACCCGGAATCCGAGCCGATGATCATCGGCCGCAACTTCCTCGTGAAAATCAACGCGAACATCGGCAACTCGGCCGTCACGTCGTCGATCGGCGAGGAAGTCGACAAGATGACGTGGGCGATCCGCTGGGGCGGCGACACGGTGATGGATCTGTCGACCGGCAAGCACATCCATGAAACGCGCGAGTGGATCATCCGCAACAGCCCGGTGCCGATCGGCACGGTGCCGATCTACCAGGCGCTCGAGAAGGTCAACGGCAAGGCCGAGGACCTGACCTGGGAAATCTTCCGCGACACGCTGATCGAGCAGGCCGAGCAAGGCGTCGACTACTTCACGATCCACGCGGGCGTGCGCCTGCAGTACGTGCCGCTCACCGCGAACCGGATGACGGGCATCGTGTCGCGCGGCGGCTCGATCATGGCGAAGTGGTGCCTCGCGCATCACAAGGAAAGCTTCCTGTACGAACACTTCGAAGAGATCTGCGAGATCATGAAGGCGTACGACGTGAGCTTCTCGCTCGGCGACGGCCTGCGCCCCGGCTCGATCTACGACGCGAACGACGAAGCGCAGCTCGGCGAGCTGAAGACGCTCGGCGAGCTCACGCAGATCGCGTGGAAGCACGACGTGCAGGTGATGATCGAAGGCCCCGGCCACGTGCCGATGCAGCTGATCAAGGAGAACATGGATCTCCAGCTCGACTGGTGCAAGGAAGCGCCGTTCTACACGCTCGGGCCGCTGACCACCGACATCGCGCCGGGCTACGACCACATCACGTCGGGCATCGGCGCCGCGATGATCGGCTGGTTCGGCACCGCGATGCTGTGCTACGTGACGCCGAAGGAACACCTCGGGCTGCCGAACAAGGACGACGTGAAGGAAGGGATCATCACGTACAAGCTCGCCGCGCACGCGGCCGACCTCGCCAAGGGTCACCCCGGCGCGCAGGTCCGCGACAACGCGCTGTCGAAGGCGCGCTTCGAGTTCCGCTGGGAAGACCAGTTCAACATCGGCCTCGACCCGGACAAGGCGCGCGAATTCCACGACGAGACGCTGCCGAAGGATTCCGCGAAGGTCGCGCACTTCTGCTCGATGTGCGGCCCGCACTTCTGCTCGATGAAGATCACGCAGGACGTGCGCGAGTTCGCGGCGCAACAGGGCGTGTCGGAAAGCGAAGCGCTGAAGAAGGGGATGGAAGTCAAGGCGGTCGAGTTCGTGAAGACCGGCGCCGAGATCTATCACCGTCAGTAAGCCGGCCAGCGAACGCGGCGGTCCGCACGGACCGCATCGTGGCGCACTGCACCAGGCCCGCTTTCGAGCGGGCTTTTTTGCGTGCGCGCGCATGCGTCGTGCCTGCCGGCGCAAGGGAAACAATTGATTACGAAACCGCCCGAGCCTTAACAAGTCCTTACAGCAGCCCGTTGGGACGGCAGGTAGATTGGTTTCATGCGCGGCCGCGATGCGCTCGTGCGACCTTCCGTTCACTATCGCGAGGACAACCATCATGAATGCTTCGATTCGGCGTTTTGGGGTATGCGCGCTGCTCGTCACGACGGTGGCCAGCCTGTCGGCCTGCGATTCGATGACGCGGCGCCAGCGCGATACGGCAATCGGTGCGGGTGTGGGCGGCGTCGCGGGCGCGGCGATCGGCGGCAACGCATTGTCGACGCTGGGCGGCGCAGCCGCCGGCGGCATCATCGGCAACCAGGTCGGCAAATAAGCCGACCGGCTTACCCGGCTGCCGCGCGACGCGCGGCAAGCTCCGGCCTGACGGCGTTTCCGCGCGGCGGAAGCGCCGTTTTTCGTATGCGGCGCCGCAACACGACGCAGCGGCCCGGAAATGATCCGTTACCGTTTTGCGCATCTTGTCATCGCCGCGCGGCCTAAGCTTAAGCATCTGCCGATTGCCGGCTCCGCCGGAGAGACATCATGAACAGGACCCTCGTCGCACTCGCCGCCGCGACGCTCGCGTGCACGACGCTCGCCGGCTGCTACTACCCGTACGGCTATTATCCCGGCGGCTATTACGCGGCCGCACCGGTACAGCCGGCGCCCGTGTACGTCGATCCGGGCCCCGCCTACTACTACCCGGCGCCTGCGTATGCGCCGGCATGGGGCGGTTATTGGGGACCCGCGCTGTCGCTCAATCTCGGCTTCGGCGGACGCGGCGGCTGGCACCACCATCACTGAGCGTGCCGCTCCATGCGCAGCCGGCCGCCCGAAGCATGCCGCCCGCCGCCGGTCGCCCGAGGCCGGTCGCCCGAAGCCGGTCCCCCGCGCCAGCGACCGGCGGCATTCCCGTTTCCTGTCCGTTCTTGCCGTTTCTTGCCGTTTCATCAGATCGTGAAACGACGGCGCGGTAACGCGGTGTAAGATCCTTTGCATCCCGTCCCCTCGCCCGCCACGCTCGATGTCACCCAAGAACGCCTTTCTGCTGACCGTCCTCGCCGCCTTGTGGGGCGCGTCGTTCCTGTTCATCCGGGTCGGCGTCGCCGACTTCGGTGTCGCGCCGCTGATGGCGCTGCGCGTGGGTATCGGCGCGCTGTTTCTCACCGGCTTCGCGCTGACGCGCTTCAAGCCCGCCGAGCTCGGTGCGCAGCTGCGCCGTCGCGCATGGCCGTTGTTCGTCGTCGGCGCGCTGAACTCGGGCATCCCGTTCTGCCTGTTCGCGTTCGCCGAACTGACGCTGTCGGCCGGCGTGACGTCGGTGATCAACGCGACGACGCCGCTGTGGGGCGCGCTCGTCGCCTACCTCTGGCTGAAGGACAAGCTGTCGCTGCCGCGCGCGCTCGGCCTCGTGATCGGCTTTGCCGGCGTGCTCACGCTCGTGTGGGACCAGGTCGCCAACGCAAGCGGCAGCACCGGCGCCAGCGCCACCGCGCTGGCTGCCGCCGCCGCGCTCGGCGCGACGCTGCTGTACGGCATCGCGGCCAACTACACGAAGCGCACGCTCAGCGGCGTCGACCCGCTCGTCAACGCGACCGGCAGCATGATCGGCTCGACCGTGCTGCTGCTGCCGTTCGCGATCGCGACCTGGCCCGCGGCTGCCGTCAGCGCGCATGCGTGGGGCGCCGTGCTCGCGCTCGGCATCGCCTGCACGGGCATCGCGTATTTCATCTTCTTCTACCTGATCGCGCATGTCGGCCCGGCACGCGCGATTACGGTGACGTTCGTGATCCCGGTGTTCGGCCTGCTGTGGGGCGCGCTGTTCCTCGGCGAACACGTGTCGGTCGTGATGATCGAAGGCTGCGCGATCGTGCTCGTCGGCACCGCGCTTGCGACCGGCGTGATCAAGCGGATTCCCGGATTGGGCCCGCGCGGCGGCGAAGCGACCTGAGCGACGCGCAGGACCCCGCGCCTGCCGGTTGCCGGTTTCCCGCGAGGCGGCGGCCACCGTTCGTCGAGCGCCGCGCATGGACCGGTGCGCGACGGCGCAGGTCGTTTTCACCTGATGCCGATGCAGCCGCATGGCTTGCCCGTTTTCCGTTTTCCTGATCCGCCGGTCTTCTTCGCACGCAATGCACGCGGCACACGCGGCGCTGTCGCCGCGTGCACGACCGGCGGCCCTTGCGTGTCGCGCTTGCGGGCGGACAGCCCGGTCCACGCGGCGGTGTAGCGTTTGCGTCTGGAGTTACCCTGATACGCGCGCCGCGCCATTCCCGTTACACTCGTAACACTCATCCGCAGAAGGCGGTCACGATGCACCACGTTCTTTCGCGTCCACCTGCGCGTGCGACGGCTTCTGCGTGGCGCGCACGATACCGTCCCCCGATCGCCCCAGGGCGTCGTTGACATGAAGGCCGCCCGCGACATCTCTCTCGATTCCCTGCTCGAACGCCTGACACCGACGCCCAGCGGCTGGATCGCCACGTATCGCGACACGACGCTGCGCAGCGTGTTCCAACCCGTGCTGTCGATCACGCACAAGCGCGTGGTCGGCTATGAAGCGCTGCTGCGCGTCGTGGACGAGAACGGTACGCTGGCTTCGCCGGTCGCGCTGTTCGACAAGACGCGCGCTGCTGCCGACGCGCTGCTGCTCGACCGGCTCGCCCGCTGCCTGCATACGGCCAACTTCGTCGCGCAGGGCATCGGCGACGGCTGGTTGTTCCTGAACGTGACGCCACGCGTGCTCGATTCGGGCCTCGTGCAGCGCGAATTCGTCGAGGCGCTGTGCCGTCATTTCGCGCTGCCGCCGAACCGCATCGTGCTGGAAGTCGTCGAGCAGCCGTCGCGCGACGAAGCCGCACTCGCCCGCACGATCGACATGATCCAGCATCGCGACTTCCTGATCGCGATCGACGATTTCGGCACCGGATTCTCGAATTTCGACCGCGTGTGGCGCGCGCGACCCGATATCGTCAAGCTCGATCGCTCGCTCGTCGAGCGCGCGAACGCGTCGGCCGACGATCGCCGAATCATGCATCACCTGGTATCGATGCTCCACCAGGCCGGCGCGATGGTGCTCGCGGAGGGTGTCGAAAGCGACGACGCGCTGCAGACGCTGATGGAAGCCGATATCGATTTCGTCCAGGGCTTCCAGTTCGGCCAGCCCGATGCGTCGATCGCGCACGCGAGCGCCGCGGCGCCCGCGATGCTCGACGCCGCGTGGCAACGCTTCATCGCGCGCCGGCATACGCCGGCGATCGCCGAGCAGCCGGGCTTCGATGCGATCGAGCGGCTCGTGCTCACCGGCGCGGCTGCCTTTTCCGCGAGCGGCAACCTGCAGGACGCCGCGCAGCGCGTATTCGCGGTGCCGGCCGCGCGCCGCGTGTTCGTCACGGACGAGATCGGCGAACAGTTCCTGCCGTCGATCGGCGCGCGGCCCGAGGATGGCCAGGCGAGCGGCACGCGGCTCGCACCGCTGTTCCCGGAGACGCACAGCAACTGGTCGCGGCGCCCGTACTTCCAGCGCGCGATCGCGGCGCCGGGGCGCGTCGCGCTGATGGGCCCGCACTTCTCGCTGACCGAAGGCCGCGACTGCTACACGGCGGCCGTCGCCATTCGTGCGCAAAGCCGCCTCGTCGTGTTCTGCGTCGACTTCGTGCTCGACAGCGCGGGCACCGTGATGCGCTGACGGGCGCGGCGGCGCCCGCCATGCCGGCCGGGTCGATCTTCCGTCAGTCGATCACCTTCCCTCTTCCGGATTTCACCACGCTGCGGCGCGACTTGTGTTCGAGCCGCCGCTCCTTCGATGCGCGCGTCGGCCGTGTCGCCACGCGCGCGCGCGGCGTGAACGCGACGCTGCCGATCAACGCATCGAGCCGCGCGAGCGCTGCCTCGCGGTTTTTCTCCTGCGTGCGGTATTCCTGCGACTTGATCACGACGATGCCGTCGCGCGTGATGCGCTGGTCGGACAGCGCGAGCAGCCGCTCCTTGATGACGGGCGGCAGCGACGACGCGCGGATGTCGAAGCGCAGGTGAATCGCGCTCGATACCTTGTTGACGTTCTGGCCGCCCGCGCCCTGCGCGCGCACGGCGGTCCATTCGACTTCGGCCGGATCGAGCGTGTAGCGGATCATCATCGCGACGTCTCCTTGCGGCGCCGCGCGAGCGCCTCGTCGACGCGGGCCGCGAGGCCCGAATCGCGTTGCGTGCGCGTCGCGACCGCCTGCGCCAGCACACGCCGCGGGCCGATCACCTGCACGCGCGCACGCGCGCGCGTGACGGCCGTATAGACGAGTTCGCGCGTGAGCACGCGGCTGAACGACGCCGGCAGCACGAGCGCGGCCTCGTCGAATTCGGAGCCTTGCGATTTGTGGACGGTCAGCGCGAACGCCGTTTCGTGCGGCCGCAGCGCTGCAGGCGACACGGCGCGCGCGGAGCCGTCCGCGCGGCGGAACCACACGCGCAGCACGCCGTGCGCGTCCGGCAGCGCGATGCCGATGTCACCGTTGAACAGCCCGAGCGCATAGTCGTTGCGCGTCACCATGATCGGCCGCCCGGTGAACCAGTGTGCGCCGACCGCGAGCGGCACGCGCGCGGCATGCCGCACATGCGTGGCCACCAGCGCATTGACGTGCTCGGCGCCGCGCGAGCCCGTGCGCGTCGCGCACAGGATCCGGAAGCGGTTGAGCGCATCGAACAACGGCAACGGGTCGGGCACCGGCGCGGACAACGCGGCGCGCAACGCATCGAGGTAGGCGCCGAACCGGCGCGCGAGCCGCTCGACGGTCGACGCCGCAAGCGTGTCGCCCGCATCGTCATGAAACGACGCGGCCGCGGCCTCGTCCGTCGGCAACGCGTCGAGCGCGCCCTGCACGTCGCCGCGACGGATCGCGAGCGACAGGCGGCCGATCGCCGAATCGAGACCGAAGCGGTAATTGCGTTCGAGCCACACGACGCAGTCCGCGAGCGGTGCGGGTGCGGGGGACGCGGCGGCAACGCCTTCGGCGGCGCGCGTTGCAACGGTCGACGCCCATGCCGAATCGCCCGCAGCGGCCGGATCGAACGGCGTGAGCTCGACCGCGTCGAGCCACGCGAGTTCGCCGGCCTCGATCCATGCAGGATCGGTGGCCGCCGAGGTGCGATCGGTGTCGGTCGGTGCAAGCGCCGCAGGCGGCAACGAAGCCGCGGGTGGCGCGGCATCGGCCGGCGAAACCGCTTCAGCCTGCGGCTCGTCGTCGAACAGCGACGCCTGGCGCGTATCCACGTTCCGCCGCGCCGACGCCTTGCGCGCGGGAGCAGCCGGTAACGGAACGGATGCTGGCGCTGGAATTGGCGCGGCAACCGCCCCGGCCGCCCCCGCCGCCTCGCCGTCCGGCACCGGCAACGCCGCGACGAACGCCGCTTCGTCGATCCCGAGCGCGTCCGCGATGCGCGTGCGCGCCGTGGCGGTAAACGTCGGCCGGGCGCTGAGTTCGGCGAACACGGCGCCGGCCTCGACCGCGGCAAGCTGGTCCTTGTCGCCGAGCAACACGAGCCGAGCGCCGGGCGCGAGCGCATCGAGCAGATGCGCGGCGAGCGCGACGTCGATCATCGACGCCTCGTCGACCACGATCAGGTCGTACGGCAACGGATTGTCGCGATGATGGCGGAAGCCCGCCGCGCCGCCGCCGCCCAGCAGGCGGTGCAGCGTGTACGACGTGTCCGGCAGGCGCGCGGCAAGTTCCGGCGGCAGGTCGCCCGCCCGCGCGTGCAGCGCTTCCTGCATCCGCTGCGCGGCCTTGCCGGTCGGTGCCGCCAGCGCGATGCGCAAGCCCGGATGCGCGTCGAGCAGGCACGCCAGCACGCCGACGACGGTCGTCGTCTTGCCGGTGCCGGGGCCGCCGCTGACGATCGTCACGCGTCCCGTCAGCGCAACGATCGCCGCGACGCGCTGCCAGTCGACGTCGCCCGTCGCGGGCCCGAAGTAACGCGCGAGACTGTCGCGCAACCGGTCCGGCGACAGCGCGTCGCCCGGCGCGGCGACGCCGGCCTGCGCGACGAGCGCATCGGCGAGCCGACGTTCGTAGTCGAAATAGCGCGACAGATACAGATGGTCGAGCCGGTCGACGATCAGCGGCCGCTCGTCGCCGCGCGCGAGCGTGCCGAACGCCACCACGCCGCTCGCGGCAAGCGCCGCGCGCACGTCGTCGACCGGTTCCTCGTAGCGTTGCGCGAGCGCGCCGAGCGACACGCACACGTGACCGCCCGCGGTCGCCCGGCTCGTCGCGAACGCGGCGCGCGCCGCCCAGCGCGCGGCCGCGGCCGGCGCACCCGCGCGGCGCGACAGGTCGCCGATGCGCCGCGCGAACCCTTCCGCGAGCGCGATGCCGAAATCCGCGGGCTCGGGCAGGCGCGCGACGAGGCCACCGGTGAATTCGAGCGTATCGTCGGTGACGTTCATGCGCGGCCCCCTTCCATCATCCGGTCGAGCGCGTCGACGAGTTCGCGCGCGGGCCGCCGCGCATGCACGCCGGCCGGTTCGCCGCCGCTGCGCCAGCCGGGCCGCACGCCGCGCACGAACAGGTACAGGTAGCCCGCCATGTGCGTGTCGTAGTCATAGTCGGGCAGCCGCCCGCGCAGATAGCGATGCAGCGCGACCGTATAGAGCAGTGCCTGCAGGTGATACGCGTGATCGGCCATCGCGACGTCGAGCGCGCGCGGACCATAGGCATCCGGCGTATTGCCGAGGTGGTTCGACTTCCAGTCGACGATCCAGAAGCGGCCGTCGTGTTCGACGATCATGTCGATGAAACCCTTGATGAAACCGGCGAGCATGCCCGCGTCCAGCGCAACGTCCGGATAGCCGTGCGCGACCAGCAACCGGCGCAGCGCGCCCAGCTCGAGCGACGGCGCCGGAAACAGGAAACCCATTTCGTCGAGCCGCCTGGCGGGATCGAGATCCGCAAGCCGCATGCCCGGCACGAGCTCCGTGCGCACGACATCGCCGACGAGCCGCGCCATCATCGCCGGCAGGCGCGTCGCGAGTTCGGGCTCGGCCTCGACCGGCCGGTCGTGCAGCGCGCCGAGCGCCGCCCGGTGCCACGAATCGGGCTCGGTGAACCGGCTGAGTTCGAACAGGCGGTGCAGGCATTCACCCGCTGCCGCACCGCGCGGAAACACGAGGATGTCGTCGTCCGGCGGCTCGACCGCCGCCGTGTCGGGCACGACGAATGCGCCGTCCGGCGCCACGGCGGCAAGCGCATCGTGATCGGGCCGCAGCTCGTCGTCCGGCACGAGCGCGACGCCTGCTTCCTCGCGTGCCATCGACGCGGTCAGCGAACTGAAGCTCGCCATCCGCCACGCGTCGCGCAACACGCGCGTCGCATGACGTGCCGCGAGCGTCTGCGATGCATCGTGCCCGGCCACGAGCCGCTCACGGCGCGCCGGCACCGGCAACGGTGCAACGCTCACGGGCCCGCTCGCGAGTGCTTGCCACGCCGCGTCGAGCGCCGCTTCGTCGGGCGGCTCGTCGAGCCACGCGTCGAACGACTGGCCGGCGCCGGCCACGAGCCAGTTCAGCACGCTGCGCCGCGCCTCGCGGGTCGAGCGCGACGACAGATAAGGCCCGGCGACGAGATAGCACCGATAGACCGCGCGCGTGAGCGCCACGTAGACGAGCCGCGCGCGTTCGGCCGCCTGTTCGCGCAGCGCCTGGCGCGCGGCATGCTCGGCGGCTTCGTCGTCGCACCCGTAATGCAGCACGGCGTCGCCCGCGTCGTCGTGATACTCGCGGGCGTCGGGCAGCGCCGACGCGGGCGGCTCGCGCAGCCCGCCGTCGTTCAGGAACGGACAGAACACGACCGCGTATTCGAGGCCCTTCGACTTGTGCACGGTCACGATCTGCACGAGGTTGCGATCGGATTCGAGACGCAACTGGGCTTCCTCGCCGCCGCCGTCGAGCCGTTGCGCGGCGAGCCAGCGCAGCGTCGGCGCGATGCCCGGCTGCGCGGACGCGCGCGCCTGCGTCAGCTCGGCCAGATGGTTGATGTCGGTCACGCGGCGTTCGCCGTCCGCGCCGGCCATCAGCCGCTCGGCGATCCGCAACTCGCGCGTGAACGTGCGCCACATCACCGCGAAGCCGCGTTCGCGCCACAGCAGCCGATAACGCGAGAAGCGCTCGACCCAGCTCATCGCGTCCGCACTGTCGTCCGCTTCGCGCGACGCGCCGCCGTCGCCCTGCTCCATTCGCCACAGTGCACCCGCATCGAGGCCGAACCAGTCGGCCGCCAGCGCCGCGCGCAGGCGCCGCAGGTCGCCCGGCGCATCGATCGCCGCCAGCACGCGCTCGAGCTGCTCCGCGTCGCCGGTCGAAAACACCGACGCCTGCGCGAGCTCGACGCTGCCGATGCCCCACGTCGCGAGCACGCGCTTCACGAGGCTGCCCTGCCGGTGCGTCTGCACCAGCACCGCGATGTCGCCCGGCGACAGCGGCGTACGCCCGAGCCGCACATGCCCTTCGCGCGCGCCGCGCATCAGCCGGGCAATCTCGGCCGCGCACGCCTGCGCGGCCTGTGCCTGTGCGTCGCGCTTGAGCAGCGTGCCGTCGCCGCCCGGCAGCGCCCAGATCCGGAAATCGCCGGCCGGTCCCGGATCGGTGCCGTCGACGAACGGTGCGCGCACGCGCGTGCCGGCTCGCACCGCGTAATAGTCGAGCCCGTCGAGCACGAACGCGCGCGGGTTCGACATGAAGAAGCGGTTGCACGCATCGACGATCGCCGGCGTCGAGCGCTGGTTGACCGCGAGCGTGTAGCACGCGCTCGCGCTGGCTCGCGCGGCGAGATACGTGTGCAGATCCGCCGCACGGAAGCTGTAGATCGCCTGCTTCGGATCGCCGACGAGAAAGAGCGGGCCGCCCGGCGCGAAGATCCGGTCGAAGATCGCGAACTGCAGCGGGTCGGTATCCTGGAATTCGTCGATCAGCGCGGCCGGATAGCGCGCGCGCAGCGTCTCGGCGAGCCACGGATGCGCATGCAGCGCGTGATACAGGTTCGCGAGCAGGTCGTCGAACGACACGACGCGGCGCGTGCGCTTGCGTTCGGCCAGCGCGCCCGGCGCGGTGTCGAGCCAGTCGGCGATCAGCGCGAGCCAGCGCGCGCGCTGCGCGGCCTCGGCCGCGGCCACCGCCGCTTCGAGCGCATCGGCGACATCGAAGAACGCATGCTCGGGCGTTGCGCCGCCCTTTTTCGTCGCTTTCACGAGCGCGGTGCGCGTGAGCTTGAGCGCCGCCTTCGGCAGCGCGGCCACGGCATTGCCCTGCGCGAAATGCGCAGACCACGCTGCGAGCGCATCGGCGAGCGCGTCGGGCTTGTGCGAACGCTGGTTCAGCGCGGGCTGCGCGGTGCGCAGCAACGCGTCGATCGCGTCGCGCTCGGCGGCCCACATCCGTGCGGCCTCCGCAAAGCATTCGGCCGCAGCGGCCTCGGCCGATTCGTCCGGTTCGACGACGCCGTCCCAGCGCAGCGCGGCGAGCGGCTTCTTCAGCCGGCGTGCCAGCTGCGCGTCGAGCGCGGCAGGCCCCGCGCCCGAATCGACGAGCCACGTCGCGAAGCCCGGCCAGCGTGCGGCGAGCGGTTCGACGCGCGTGCGCCAGAAGTCCGCCGCAAGCTCGAAGCGCAGCGCCGCATCGTCGGCCTGCATGTCGAACGCGAACGGCATCGCGGCCGCGAACGGCGCTTCCTGCAGCGCACGCTGGCAGAACGCGTGGATCGTGTGGATCGCCGCCTGGTCGAATGCGCGCAACGCACGCCGGATCCGCTTCGCGGCAGTCTCGGGGTCGAGCGCGCTGGCTGCGCCGAGCGTCGTCTCGAGCAGGCGCGCGACGAACGGATCGCCGCCGTCGTCACCGGTATCGAGCGCATGGGCGAGCTGCGCCAGCCGGCCGCGGATCCGCTCGTGCAATTCGGCCGTCGCCGCCTTCGTGAAGGTCACGACGAGGATTTCGTCCGCGCCGAGATCCTTCTCCAGCAACAGGCGCACGTAAAGCGCGCAAATGTTCCAGGTCTTGCCGGTACCGGCCGACGCCTCGATCTGGTTGACGCCGTCGAGCGGGCACGCGAACACGTCGAGTTCGAGCGCCGCCTGCGGCTGGGATGCGGCGCTCATGCGACCTCCTTCAGGTGTTCCAGCATCGGCTCGAACACGAGCCGCGCGAGCGTGCCGAACGGCTCGTCGAGCGACGGATGCGCGCCGCGCCATGCGATCGCGATGGCCGGATCGTCGGCTTCGCTCACCACGCGCTCGTTGATCCATACGCTCGCGGCCTTCGCCTCGCCGTCGGACACGCACGCCCATGCGCTGCGCGGGAAGAAGCGCAGCGGCATGCGCCGCCCCGCGCGAAACAGCGCGGCGAGCGGCGCGAGGCGCTCGAGCGGCGCCGCGACCGGCGTCAGCTCGAAGGCGCCGCCGCTGCCGAACCACAGCGTGCGGCGCGGACCCTCGGGCTCCACCGCGCAATAGACGAGATGCGCGAGCCACGCGGACAGGTAGTCGCGCGCGCTCGGCCGTGCATAGCGATAGATGATCTGGCCGGCCGGCGTCAGCCGGTTCAGCGTGCCGTGCAGCTCGAGCGGTGCACTCACCGCATCGCGCGACAGCATCGCGTCGTCGGCGCCGAACAGCGCCTGGTCGGTGTCGGGCCATGCGGGCGCGATCGCGAGCGCGAACGGCCGCCGTTCCATGCCGTCGGCCAGCGCGCGCCGCACGTTCGACGCAAGCTGCGTCATCGAGCCGAGCGCCTGGTCGCGCCACACCGCGCCCGTCGCGCCGCCCGGCAGTTCCGGGCTGGCGTCCGCGATGCGCAGCGCATGATCGTGCACGCCGCCTTCGTCCGATTCGATCAAAAGCGGCAGCACGCGCTCGGCGAGCGCGTCGCTGCCCGCGAAGTCGAGCGCGAACGGTTCGGTATCGAGCAGTTCGGCCTGCGCGTCGGACAGCACGATGCCGAGCCGCGCACGCAGCAGCGCGCGGGCCGGATGCCGCCAGAACCGTTCGAATTCGCTGAACGCGACGGGCTCGACCGGCTCGGCCGGCAGCGGCTGCGCGAAAAACGGCTGCTCGCGCGTCGCGTCGCGCGCGGCTTCGGCTGCCAGCAGCGACGCGAGTGTCGCGCGCTCGGCGTCGTACGAAGCCAGTTCGCTGCCGGGCCGGAAATACTCGGCCGCGAACGGTTGCAGCGGATGTTCGACGATGAACGCGCGCCGCGCGGCATCGACCGCGTCCGGCGCGGCGTCCTCGCCGGCCGTGACGAGCGCGAGATGGTCGAGCAGTTCGTCGACGAGCGCCGCGGGCGGCAACGGCGCGTTGTCGCGAATGCTGCGCCCCGTATAGGCAATCAGCAGCCGGTCGCGCGCGGCGAGCAGCAGGTCGAGGAACAGGTTGCGCTCGTCGTCGCGGCGCTGCCGGTCGCCGAGCTTCGGCAACACGGCCATCAGGTCGAACTCGTCCGCGCGGGCGAGGCTCGGCAGCACGCCGTCGTCCATCCCGAGCAGGCACACGACGCGGTACGGCAGCCCGCGCAAGCTCGTCAGCGACGAGAACGTGACGCCGCCCCACGGCACCCCGCCGCGCGCCGGATCGTCGAGCGCGGCGGCCAGCCCCGCGCGCACGACGGCCGCGGGCAGCGCCTCGTCGGGCGCGCCTTCCGTCATCGCGGCGAGCATCGCGTCGAGCGCGTCGCGCACGCCCGAGAGCGCATCGGCATACGCGGCGCCTGAGTCGAAGAACCGTGCGAGCGTGTCGGCGAACAGTTCGCTCCATGCGCGCGGCGTGTGTGCGTCGGCAAGCCGTCGCGAGAAGCCGTCGAGATCGTCCGTGAAGCGCGCGAGCCGGCCGAGCAGTTCGGCCTCGCTGCCGGTGGCCGCCTCGATCGGCAGCCACGCGCCGACCGGTGCCGCGCCTTCGGGCATCGCATAGCCGAGGAACAGCCGCGCGAGCGCATCGGAAAACGTATGGCGCGGTGCAGGCACCGCCGCATCGTCGCTCGCCGTCGGCGACAGCCCGCGCCGCGCGCCGGCGGCCGCGAGCCAGGTCTGCACCGTCTCGAGCGCGGCCGCGTCGATGCCGTAACGGGCCGCCACCGCGTCGACGCGCAGCCATTCGACCAGCTCCGGCGCGCCGACCTGCCGTTCCGGCAACGCGAGCCATTCGAGCAGCACGCGCGCGACCGGGTTCGCCTGCGACGGCGGCAGGCCGGTGATCCGGTAAGGCACGCGCGCGCCGCCGGCGCCCGCCGTGCCGAACACGGCATCGATCAGCGGCCCGGCCGCGGCTAGATCGGCGACCGCCACCAGCACGTCGGACGGCTGCAGCGTCGCGTCCGCATCGAACCACGCGAGCAGGCGGTCGTGCAGCACCTCGAGCTGGCGCGCGAGGCTGTGGCACACGTGCACCTCGATCCCGCGCTCGACCGGCGCTTCGCCGAGCGCGGCCTCCGGCTGCAGGTCGAGGATCGCGTTCTGTACGCGCGCAAGCCAGGTCGGCGCGGGATTCCCGACGAAACGCGACGCATCGCCCGACGCGGCGCTTTCAGTCAGTTCGTGCAACATGTGCAGCTGCGCCTGCGTCTGCCGGCCCCACTCGGCGAGCAGCGGATGGCCGACTTCCTGGTAGTCGAGCCGGCCGGCCGCGTCGAGCGCCTCGGCATGCGCGGCGGTGACGATGTCGAACCAGAATTCGCGGCACGGGTTGAGCGCATAGACGCGCACGTCGATCCAGCGCGACAGCTCGCGCAGCAGCGCGACGTGCAGCGGCGGCATCGTCGGCAGCGCGAACACGCTGACCGATTCCGGCCAGTCGGCACGCGGGACGGTTTCGGGATCGAGGTTGCGCGCCTCCACGAGGAAGCGATGCGCGGGCGGCGTGCCGCTGTCGCTCAGCTCCGCGAGCAGCGCGCGCCACAGGGCGGCCTGCCAGCGCTCGTCGTCGCGTGCGGCGTCGCTGATCCCGCGCGGCGCGGCGTCGCCCGCGAGCACCGATTCGCCGGCCTGCCACGCGGCCAGCCATTCGGGCCGGTAAGTCAGGTAATGATCAAGCACGGCCGCGACGCGCTGCGCGAGCTCGTAGCGCATTGCATCGTCGGACGCGGACAGATACGCGGCCAGCCGCGGCGACGCGAGCCACGGCGCGCCGCCCGCGCCCTGCGCGAACAGCCGGTAGCAGCGCCACACGAGGCGATCGGGTGCGAACGGCGAGCGTGCCGGCACCGTCAGCACGCGGCCGATCTGCGCCCACAGCCATTGCGCGAGATACGTGAACTCGACGTTCGCGCACACGCCGTGGCGCGCGGCGATGTCGAGTTCCAGACGGCGGCGCAGCGCCGCGCTCGGCACGATGACCTGCTGCGGCGCCCACGGGCCGTTGCGGGCCGGGAACGCGGCCAGGTCGTCGAGCAGCGCGTCGGCCAGCGTCTCGTGACGGTTCGAATAGAAGAGATGGAGCATGAAGCGGGTGTCGGAGCCTCGCGCCGGACGGGCCGGGCGCACGGGAGCACCAAGGATAGCAAAAGGGCCGTCGCGATGAACGTCGTCCGAACGGCCAGGTTTTGCGGACCGCGAAATACGATAGACTCGTCGCCAGTCAATACGCCGCCCCGGGCGTCTTCGTCTGTCATTCAGCCCATCGATGCGCTATTCGGTCGAAATCAGAAAGTTTTTCTACAGCCAGTACTTTTTCGGTGGCCTGCGGATCGCGGTCGGCGTATCGCTGCCGGCCGTGCTGTGCCTGATCGTGTTTCACAACCGGGAGCTCGGCTTCACGATCTCGACCGGCGCGCTCGGCGCGTGCGTCGTCGACATGCCGGGCCCGCTGAAGTACAAGCACAACGAAATGCTCGCGTGCAGCGTGATCGGCTTCCTGGCCGCGCTCGCGACCGGCCTCGCCACGCCGAACATCTTTGCGCTGTGGCTGACGATCGTGCCGCTCACGTTCGTGCTGTCGCTGATCGTCGTCTACGGCAACCGCTGGCCGCAGATCAGCTTCGCGACGCTGTTCATGATGGTGATGACGCTCGAGGAGAAGTTCACGCCGCTGCAGGCGTTCATCAATGCCGGCTGGATTCTCGCGGGCGGCCTCTGGTACACGTACTGGGCGACGCTCGTGTCGCAATGGCAGGCGCGCCGGATCGAGCAGCAGGCGCTCGCCGAAAGCCTGTTCGCGTGCGCCGACTACCTGCTCGCGCGCGCGCGGTTCTACGATCTCGACGCCGATCTCGACGAGTGCTACCGCAATCTCGTCGCGAAGCAGATCACCGCGGTCGAAACGCAGGAAACCGCGCGCGACATCGTGTTGCGCAACCTGCCGAAGCTGCGCCGCGGCAAGCTCGATCCCGGCCGCGCGACGATGTACAACCTGTTCATCAACAGCGTCGACCTGCACGAACTGTTCGTTGGCGCACACACCGACTACCCGCTCATACGCAACACGTTCGGCGGCTCCGACCTGATCATTTTCTATCGCGACCTGATCTGCAAGGCGGCCGCCGATCTCGAGGAGATCGGTCTCGCGGTGCTCGAGAACCGCGCGCCGCATTCGCGCATCAGCGTGAAGGCCGAACTGCGCGCGATCGAGTACGAGATCGAGCTGATGCGCAAGAAGAGCTTCCCGGCCACCAACGCGGAAGCCTACGCGGCCGTGCTCGCGACGTTCCGGCGCATCTGGAGCGCGACGCGCCTGATCGACCGGATGCGCCGCAACCTGTCGGGCCATGCCGACCCGCAGCAGACCGAACTGAAGATCGACAAGGCGCTCACGCGCTTCCTGCAGCGGCGCCGGATGTCGCCGCTGCTGATCTTCTCGAACCTGAACATGCGCTCGCCGAGCTTCCGCCACGCGCTGCGCGTGACGATCGCGGTCGCGGTCGGCTTCTGGCTCGGCCGGCTGCTGCCGCTCACGAACGCGTACTGGATCGTGATGACGACCATCATCATCCTGAAGCCCGGCTACTCGCTCACCAAGCAGCGCAACGCGCAGCGTATCGTCGGCACGCTGATCGGCTGCGCGGCGAGCATCGCGCTGATCTACACGGTCAAGGAGCCGCACCTGCTGATCGCGATCATGTTCGGGTCGATGGTGATGAGCTACAGCCTGCTGCTGTTCAACTACGCGGCGAGCGTCGTATTCACGTCGTCTTATGTACTGCTGATGTTCCACCTGCTCGCGCCGGGCAGCATGCGGATCATCGGCGAGCGCGCGATCGACACGGTGGTCGGCTGCATGATCGCGATCGCCGCGAGCCGCCTGTTCCCGTACTGGGAATACCGGCTGATGGGCAAGCTCGTCACCGACATGCTGACGTCGACCCGCAAGTATTTCGAGGCCGTCTGGCGCGCCGGGCGCGGTGCATCGCCGCCGCCGGTGCCGGCCGCCGACGGCGCGGCCGTCGTGCCGGTCGTCGCCGCGGCGATCGAGACACCGGCCGCCGCCCTCGACGACGACTACCGCTACCGCCTCGCGCGCAAGGACGTGCACATCGCGTTCGCGAACCTCGGCCAGGCGTTCCAGCGGATGATGATCGAGCCGAAGGCGCACCAGCGCTTCGTGCCCGAACTGAACGACCTGCTCGTGCAGACGCACGTGCTCGGCGCGCAGATCACCGCCGCCGCCCCGCTGATCCGAAGCGCATGCGCGGCCGACGCGCACCTCGTCCACGACGATGCGCTGCGCCGCGGCCTGTCCGCCGTGCTCGAGAATCTCGAGAAGGCGGAAGCCGGCGAGCCGCCGCCGGCCGACCAGCTCGACGCGACGAAGCAGATCACGCGCGAGCTCGACGCGATGGTCGTGTCCGCGGAAAAATCCGACGCGGTGGGCGCCGAGCTCACGCACGACCTGAAGGTGCTCGCGCACCAGTGCAAGCAGATGCTCGCGTCGTCGCTGCTGATCCGCAAGGACGCAAGCGTCATTCGCCTGCCCGCATGACGGCATGAAGTTGTCCCGCCGCCGGCCGCCCGCGCATGCAAGCGGGCCGGCCGGCGGCGCGCCCCGCTCCCGCAATCCCCTTCCGACGCATGCTCCGCCCGCCCCACAGGGCCCGCGCGCCCGCCGCGCGATGGCCCCACGCCCGATTCCGCTGGTTGCGCCAGTCAGGGAATACCCGATTCCGGTCACATGGCCCGGCTTGTTATCATTCGTTCACATTTAAGTTGTATAGACAACTTGAGCCATCGGGACCGGCCCCGCTTGCCCGGTCCGTCGCATAAAACGATATCGGAGACTCGATGAAAAACTTGCAGCGCCACCTGAGCGCGCGGCACATCCGCTTTCTCGCGCTGGGCTCGGCGATCGGCACCGGCCTGTTCTACGGCTCGGCGTCCGCGATCCAGCTCGCGGGCCCGGCGGTGATCCTGGCCTATATCCTGGGCGGCGCGGCCGTCTACATGGTGATGCGCGCGCTCGGCGAGATGGCCGTGCGCGAGCCCGTCGCCGGCTCGTTCGGCCACTACGCGACGGAAAACCTCGGGCCGTTCGCGGGCTTCGTCACCGGCTGGACCTACACGCTCGAAATGGTGATCGTCGCGATCGCCGACATCACCGCGTTCGGCATCTACATGGGCTTCTGGTTTCCGGACGTCCCGCAATGGATCTGGGTGCTCGGCGTCGTCGCGGTCATCTGCGGGCTGAACCTGTGCCACGTGAAGGTGTTCGGCGAGCTCGAATTCTGGCTGTCGATCATCAAGGTCGGCGCGATCGTCGCGATGATCGGCGGCGGCGTCGCGATCCTGCTGAGCGGCATGCATTTCGGCCATTCGGCCGACGTGCCGACGTTCGCGAACCTGTGGAACCATGGCGGCTTCTTCCCGAACGGGATCGGCGGGTTGATCGCGTCGCTGTCGGTCGTGATCTTCGCGTACGGCGGCATCGAGGTGATCGGGATGAGCGCCGGCGAGGCGAAGGACCCGGAGCGCGTGATTCCGCGCGCGATCAACGCGGTGCCCGCGCGCATCCTGCTGTTCTACGTGCTGACGATGGTCGTGCTGATGTCGATCAGCCCGTGGACCGGCGTCGGCAGCGACGGCAGCCCGTTCGTGCAGATCTTCTCGGCGCTCGGCGTGAAGTCGGCCGCGACGATCCTCAACCTCGTGGTGATCAGCGCGGCGATCTCGGCGATCAACAGCGACATCTTCGGCGCGGGCCGGATGATGTTCGGGATGGCGCGGCAGGGCCAGGCGCCGCGCGTGCTGATGACGACGTCGCGGCACGGCGTGCCGTGGGTCACGGTGCTCGTGATGGCCGGCGCGCTGCTGGTCGGCGTGCTGCTCAACTACCTGATGCCGAAGGACGTGTTCCTGGTGGTCGCGGCGATCGCGACGTTCGCGACCGTGTGGGTGTGGCTGATGATCCTGCTGTCGCAGGTCGCGATGCGCCGTCGCCTGTCGAGCGCGGAAGTCGCGGCGCTGAAGTTCAAGGTGCCGCTGTGGCCCGTCGCGCCCGCGCTGACGATCGCGTTCATGGGCTTCGTGATCGTGATGCTCGGCTGGTTCGAGGATACGCGTGTCGCGCTCTACGTCGGCGCGGCATGGCTCGCGCTGCTCGCGGCCGTGTTCTACGCTCGGATCCGCCCGAAGTTTGCGCCTGCGTCACGATGACGCACGCCTGATCCTTGCATGCGGCGCGCCGGCTTCGGCGCCCGCGTCTCTCCTGGCGTAACGCGGCGCTTCGCGCGTCGCCCGCCGCCGCTTCCCGCTTCCCACAGACACATCGCTGGCCGCCCGACCGGGCCACGCAGCGATCATGCGCATCCGTGTCCGCGTCAGTGCGACGCTGCGCTCGCGGCCTCGGCCGGATGGGCCTCGTCGTACGCACGCTTCTGCGAGATCGCGTTGTACAGGATCGTCCCGATCACGAACAGCACGACCACGACGATCAGGATGCTCACGTTGCGGACAGGGTTCTTCTTGCGCTGATCGTTCATGGTCGGTGCGGCTCCGTCGAATTCGTTGAAGCGGGCATTCTACGCGCTTGCGCCCGTGCCGCGACGCCCCGTCTCCGTGTCCCTCCCCGTTCCTTCCGCATCACTTTCCATCACCTTTCATTTGATAATCATTCCCATTTCGATCTAGAATCCGAAATCTTTCGCTTTGTAATGTTCCGGGTCGCTCGGGCGGCAGGCACGCCCCGGAACGCTTCCTCGTCCGCCTGCCTCATCGGAGTCTCCATGTCGAATCCGCGCACCCGCCTGCTGCCGCTCGCCGGCGCCCTCGCCCTTGCCGCCGCGTTCGCGCCGCTGGCCCACGCGGCCGAGGAAGTGAGCCTGTACACCACCCGCGAACCGAAGCTGATCCAGCCGCTGATCGACGCGTTCACGAAACAGAGCGGCGTCAAGGTCAATACGGTGTTCGTGAAGGACGGCCTGCTCGAGCGCGTGAAGGCGGAAGGCGCGCAGTCGCCGGCGGACGTGCTGATGACGGTCGACATCGGCAACCTGCTCGATCTCGTCGACGGCGGGCTCGCGCAGCCGGTGCGCTCGAAGGTGCTCGACGACGCGATCCCCGCGAACCTGCGCGGCGCGCAGGGCGACTGGTACGCGCTGTCGCTGCGCGATCGCGTGCTGTACGTGGAGAAGGACCTGAAGGTCGACGCGTTCCGCTACGAGGATCTCGCCGATCCGAAATGGAAGGGCAAGGTCTGCATCCGCTCGGGGCAGCATCCGTACAACACGGCACTCGTCGCGGCGATGATCGCGCACGACGGCGAAGCCGCGACCGAAAAGTGGCTGCGCGGCGTGAAGGCGAACCTCGCGCGCAAGGCGACGGGCGGCGACCGCGACGTCGCGCGCGACATTCTCGGCGGCATCTGCGACGTCGGCCTCGCGAACGCGTACTACGTCGGTCACATGAAGAACGCGGAAGCCGGCAGCGACGCGCGCAAGTGGGGCGACGCGATCAAGGTCGTGCGGCCGACGTTCGCGAACGCGAAGAGCGGCGGCACGCACGTCAACATCAGCGGCGCGACCGTCGCGAAGCACGCGCCGCACAAGGCCAACGCGGTGAAACTGCTCGAGTACCTCGTGTCGCCGGAAGCGCAGGCGCTGTATGCGCAGGCGAACTACGAATACCCGGTGCGCGCGAACGTGAAGCTCGATCCGGTGATCGCGAGCTTCGGCACGCTGAAGGTCGACCCGCTGCCGCTGGCCGACATCGCGAAGCACCGCAAGGCGGCCAGCCAGCTCGTCGACAAGGTCGGCTTTGACAACTGATGCAGCGTTCGTGCGCGCGCGCCGCCGGCCGCTCGGTTCGCGCGCGGGCAGCCTCTGGCTGGGCGCGGCCGTCGCGATCGCCGCGGCGGTCGCCGCGCCGCTCGCGGTGCTGGTCGCCGCCGCGCTCGGCGCCGATCTCGCGCACTGGCAGCACCTCGCCGAATTCGTGCTGCCGCAGGCGCTCGCCAATACGCTGCTGCTGCTCGCGGGCGTCGGCGCGATTGTCACGATAGTCGGCACCGGCTGCGCGTGGCTCGTCACCGCGTACGATTTTCCGGGCCGCCGGACGCTGACCTGGGCGCTGCTGCTGCCGCTCGCGGTGCCCACCTACATCGTCGCGTTCGCGTATCTCGACCTGCTCCACCCGATCGGCCCGGTGCAGGGCGCGATCCGCTGGCTGCTCGGCTTCGACAGCCCGCGCCAGTTCCGCCTGCCCGACCTGCGCTCGCTGCCCGGCGCGATCTTCGTGCTCGGCTTCGTGCTGTATCCGTATGTGTACCTGAGCACGCGCGCGATGTTCGTCACGCAGTCCGCGAGCCTCCTCGAAGCCGCGCGCACGCTCGGCGCCGGACGCATCGCGACGTTCTGGCGCGTCGTCGTCCCGCTCGCGCGGCCCGCGATCGCGGTCGGCGTGAGCCTCGCACTGCTCGAAACGCTGAACGACATCGGCGCATCGGAATTCCTCGGCGTGCAGACGCTGACCGTCTCGGTCTACACCACGTGGATCACGCGCTCCGATCTCGCGGGCGCCGCGCAGGTGGCGCTCGCGATGCTCGCGATCGTGGTCGGCATGATCGCGCTCGAACGCCACGGGCGCCGCCGCCAGCGCTACGCGCACAGCCGCCGCATGCGTCCGCTCGCACCACGCAAGCTGACCGGCGCGGCCGCGTGGAGCGCCGCCGCGCTCGGCTGGCTGCCGGTGCTGCTCGGCTTCGGCGCGCCGGCCGCGTACCTCGCGGTCGAGACCGGCAAGCGGCTGCATCTCGTCGGCGGCGTATCCGCGCAGTTGCTGACCGGGCTTGCGAATACGCTGACGATCGCCGCCGCCGCAACGGTCGCGACGCTCGCATGCGGGCTGGTCGTCGCGTGGGCGGCGCGCGCGCAGCGCGACAGCGCGCGCGCGGGCCCGGCCCGCGTGTGCGCGCGAATCGCGAGCCTCGGCTACGCGGTGCCGGGCACGGTGCTCGCGATCGGCCTGCTGATCCCGTTCGCGGCCGCCGACCGGCTGCTGGGTGCCGCGCTCGGCCGCGACGGGCTGCTGCTGATGGGGTCGGCGGCCGCGCTCGTGATCGCGTACACCGTACGCTTTCTCGCGATCTCGGCCGGCAGCATCGAAGCCGGCCTCGCGCGCATTCCGCCGTCGCTCGAACAGGCCGCGCGCTCGCTCGGCGAGACGGCCGGCGGCACGCTGCGCCGCGTGCACCTGCCGCTGCTGCGGCCCGCGCTCACGACGAGCGCGCTGCTCGTCTTCGTCGATGCGATGAAGGAGCTGCCGGCGACGCTGCTGCTGCGTCCGCTGAATTTCGACACGCTCGCGACCTGGCTGTATGCGGAAGCCGCGCGCGGCACCTACGAGGAAGGCGCGGTCGCCGCGCTCGCGATCGTGCTGGCCGGGCTCGTGCCCGTGATCCTGCTCGCGCGCACCCGTCACAAGATCGGAGCCTGACACCGTGAACCTGCTCGAACTCGACGACCTCTGCGTCGCCTACGATACGCCGCACGGCCGCCGCTCGGTGGTCGACGGGCTGAGCCTCGCGCTGCCGCGCGGCGACATCGGCTGCCTGCTCGGCGCATCGGGCTGCGGCAAGACCACCGTGCTGCGCGCGATCGCGGGCTTCGAGCCCGTGCGCATGGGGCGCATCGTGCTGGACGGCACGCCCGTCTCGGCACCGTCGCTCGACGTGCCGCCCGAGCGGCGCCGCATCGGCATGATGTTCCAGGACTATGCGCTGTTCCCGCACCTGAGCGCGGCCGACAACGTCGCGTTCGGCCTGCGGCGCATGCCGAAGGCCGAACGGCGCGCCCGCGTCGCGGACCTGCTCGAACTCGTCGGCCTCGCCGCGTCAGGCAGCGCGTATCCGCACGAACTGTCGGGCGGCCAGCAGCAGCGCGTCGCCCTCGCCCGCGCGCTCGCGCCGTCGCCTGAGCTGCTGCTGCTCGACGAGCCGTTCTCGAATCTCGACGTCGATACGCGCGAGCGGCTCGCATTCGAGCTGCGCGACATCCTCAAGCGCACGGGTCACACCGCGATCCTCGTCACGCACAACCAGGCTGAAGCGTTCGCGATCGCCGACCGGATCGGCGTGATGAAGGACGGCCGGCTCGCGCAATGGGACACGCCGTACGCGCTGCATCACCATCCGGCCAGCCCGTTCGTCGCGGAGTTCGTGCGCCGCGACGCGCTGGCGGACGAACGTGCACGCGCCATGTCGCGCGGCCGCTGAGCGGGCCATTACGACGACGTCGGGCCACGGCGGCGGGAACACGCAACCCACCCGCACCGACGCGATGCGCCGCGACGCGTTGCCGTTCCGCGCGCTACGCCGGCTCGGCCAGATCGCGCACCGGCAGCGCGGTCGAATACTTGATCTGCTCCATCGCGAACGACGAGCTCACGTCGAACAGCGGCACCGCACGGATCAGTTGCTTGTACACGCGATCGAAATCGTCGATACCGGCCACCACCACCCGCAGCAGATAGTCGGTCTCGCCGCTCATCCGGTAGACCTCGACGACTTCCGGCATGTCGCACACGACCTGCGTGAAACGCTGCGCCCACTCCTCGGTGTGCTGGTTCGTGCGGATCGCGACGAACACGGTCGTGCCGACCCCGAGCTTGCGCGGATCGCACAGCGCGACCTGCGCGCGGATCGCGCCGGTTTCCTTGAGCCGCTGCACGCGCTTCCAGCAGGGTGTCTGCGACAGGTTCACGCGCTGCGCGAGTTCCGCGATCGGCAATGTGGCATCTGCCTGCAACAGCTCCAGCAGCTTGCGATCGATGGCATCCATTTACCCAGTCCCTCGTAGATAGAAATTTTTTCTATGCATCCTGCATGACGGGGAACAATATGGAAACCGCTGCGCGGCGTCGACCGGGATAAATACCAATCAGGCTGGGACGGATCCGCGTCGCGCACGGGTCGCGTGCGCATCGCTCCATGAATCATCGGCGCCCAAACGAAACGGGCGATTCCACCCGTCGAGATGGAATCGCCCGTGGTCACTGCGGCTGCGCTGCGCTGCGTGCCGCGCGCCGCTCACGGCGAATGCGGCACTCGCGTGCCGCCTCGCCACGATGCCGCTCAATACGCGACGGTCGCGATCTCGCGCACGAAGCTGTCTTGCTCGAGCGCATCGACGAACGCGACCGCATAGTCTTCCGCCGAGATCTTGCTGTTGCCCTGCGCGTCCACGATCAGCTTGCCGACGCCCGTGCGGAACGTGCCCGTGCGCTCGCCCGGTGCGATCAGCGCGGCCGGCGCGAAGAACGTCCAGTCGAGATCGCCGACCGTCTTCAGATAGTCGAGCGCATCGCGGTGCGCGAGCGCGACCGCCTTGTACGCGTCCGGGAAACCTTCGGTGTCGACCAGCTGCTTGCCCGGCGCCACCTCGAGCGACCCGGCGCCACCCACCACCACGAGCCGCTTCAGCCCCGCCTGGCGCGTGCTTTCCACCAGCGCCTTCGCCGCGGCGACGACCTTGGCGGGATCGTCCTGTTTCGGGCTGTACGCGCTGGCGACGACGTCGTGGCCCGGCAGCGCGGCCGCGATGCTGGCCGCATCGAACAGGTCGGCCGCCTTCGCGGTGATGCCGTCGGCCGCCGCCCCCGGATGGCGCGACAGCGCGGTCACGCGATGGCCGCGGCGCGCGGCTTCCGCGGCAATGCGCGAGCCGATCATCCCGGTGGCGCCAAACAGTGCGATGTTCAAGGAACGTTGCGTCATGTCGATTCTCCAGAAATAAATAAGTAACTACAGCAATTACATATAAGACCGAAAAAAAACGGAGCCGCACTCCGCTGTGCCGGGCGCCACGCAATGCGCGCCACCCGGCCTCCTGCCCTACCTCATCCGCTGCCTGCGCTCAGCCGCTCGCGTTCCCCGCCGGCCGGCCGCGCTGCTCCGATGCGAGCACGTCGGCCGTGACGTCCGCGAGCGTGCGCGTGGCAAGCGATGCTTCCATCGCGCGCTGCGCGTCGCCGATATAGTCGATCAGCACGCCCTGGATGTGCCGCCCGACGAGACACGCGGGATTCGGCGCCTCGCGGTGCAGCGCGAACAGCTGCGCATCGTCGACCGCGCGATACACGTCGAGCAGCGTGATCTCGCCCGGCTCGCGCGCCAGCAGCGCCCCGCCGCCAGCGCCGAGCTGCGACGTGGTCAGCCCGGCGGCCGCCAGCATCGACAACAGACGGCGAATCAGCGCCGGATTCGTGTTCACGCTGCCCGCGATGATGTCGGACGACAGCGGCGCGCCTTCCTGCATCGACAGCAAGGCGAGCACGTGAACGGCAAACGCGAACCGGCTGCTGGTATTCATTCCTCACTCACTCGGCGACGCCGGCCCGAACGGCAGCCGGCGACAATGTGTAACTACTATAATTACATTTCTCGGATTGCGCAAGGGCCGCTACTCGCCGCTGGCCGGCTTCGCACCCGATGCGTTCTGCTGGCTCCACTGCTGGAGCTTCTTGCCGGCCTCCGCGATCTTCGCGCCGGCTTCCGATGCCGCGTGCGCGACGACCGCGGAAGCGGCCGCATCGATCTGCGCCTGCGCGGCGGACGCGAGGCCGCTCGCCGACAGCGGCGGCACCGCCGATGCCGCGCTCGCGATGCCGGCCTTCGCGGCATTGATCTGCTGGTTGACGGTGCTCGCCACCTGGTCGAGCGCCTTGGCCGCGTTGTTCGCGGCATCGGCGGCCGCGCTCGCGGCCGTATCGGGTTGCGTGGCCGGCGTGCCGGACTTCTCGCAGCCTGCGAGCAACAACACCGCGCCGACGGCCGCGGCCGCCAGCACGGACCCGGGCATGCGACGCGCCCGCGAAGTCTTCATCTTCATCAGCAATCTCCGGCCGTGCGCCGCACGGCCTGCAGGGTTGGACCGGTGTCGATGATACCGCCTCCGCAACGGGGCCAACGCCGACTCCCGATTAAGAATGCCTTTCAATTTCGGAATTGTCTGATTCAATCGCACGCGCGCCGACACTGAATTGGGCAGGCTCCAATCCGCTCTACGCGCTTTCCGCTTCCTTCATGGCTTTCCTCATCGACTGGTTCATCACGCTGGCCGCCGTGCTCGCCGCCACCCTGTTCCTGTGTCTTCGCGCCCCCTCCGCGACACGCCTGCGTGATGCCGGGCACAGGCGCCGCGTCGCGTGCGCCCGGCTGCTCGCGAAGGCGGTGATCGGCTTCTGGACGGCCGCGCTGATCGTCCAGCAAGGGATCCTCGGCCCCGACGGCGACGACCCGTCGCGCGCGGGCCTCGCCGCGCTGTCGTTCGCGGCGCTCGGACTCTCGAGCGTCGCCGTCTACTGGTGCGCCAGCGCGTGGCGGCTGCGGCGCCCCCGCGCGCTGTTCGCGCGCCGCTGACGCGCCACACCGGTGCATCGCGGCGCACCACGCCGCACCGCGGCGCGCATCGAACGCACCAATTGCGCACGCATCGCACCACGCACGTGCATTCGTTATGGCAGCCGCGGCGCATGTGGCCTGCCCCGCCATCGTGCAGGCATCACCGGAATGCCGCACCAAACGGCCCTCTGCACCAATTGCACGCAGCCGTTCACCAAGTTGGCCCGATACTTGCATTCCTCGCCCGTTTTTTGCGCAAGGAAGCCACGGCATGGATGGTCTGAAATCCGGCGTCGATACACTGTTCCTGTTGATCGGCGCCGTCATGGTGCTCGCGATGCACGCGGGCTTCGCATTTCTCGAGCTCGGCACGGTCCGCAAGAAGAACCAGGTCAACGCGCTCGTGAAGATCCTGGTCGACTTCTCGGTGTCGACGCTCGCGTACTTCCTCATCGGCTATACGATCGCGTACGGCGTCGAGTTCTTCGACGACATCGGCACGCTGTCGCAGCACAACGGCTACGCGCTCGTCCGCTTCTTCTTCCTGCTGACGTTCGCGGCGGCGATCCCCGCGATCGTGTCCGGCGGCATCGCGGAGCGCGCGAAATTCAATCCGCAGCTCGTCGCGACGCTGATCATCGTCGGCTTCATCTATCCGTTCTTCGAAGGGATCGCATGGAACGAGCGCTTCGGCGTGCAAGCCTGGCTCACGCATGCATTCGGCGCGCCGTTCCACGATTTCGCGGGCTCGGTCGTCGTGCACGCGTTCGGCGGCTGGGTCGCGCTGCCGGCCGTGCTGCTGCTCGGCGCCCGCCACGGCCGCTATGCGAAGGACGGCCGGATCGCCGCGCATCCGCCGTCGAACATCCCGTTCCTCGCGCTCGGCGCGTGGGTACTCGCGGTCGGCTGGTTCGGCTTCAACGTGATGAGCGCGCAGACGCTCGACAAGATCAGCGGCCTCGTCGCCGTGAACTCGCTGATGGCGATGGTCGGCGGCACGCTCGCCGCGTGGATGGCCGGCCGCAACGATCCGGGCTTCACGTATAACGGCCCGCTCGCGGGCCTCGTCGCCGTCTGCGCGGGCTCCGACGTGATGCACCCGATCGGCGCGCTCGTCACGGGTGCCGCGGCCGGCGCACTGTTCGTCGCGATGTTCACCTGCGTGCAGAACAAGTGGCGCATCGACGACGTGCTCGGCGTGTGGCCGCTGCACGGGATGTGCGGCGCGCTCGGCGGCATCGCGGCCGGCGTGTTCGGGCAACCCGCGTTCGGCGGCCTCGGCGGCGTGTCGTTCGTGTCGCAGCTGATCGGCACGCTCGGCGGCATCGCGATCGCCAGCGCGGGCGGCACGCTCGTGTACGGCGCGCTGAAGGCGACCGTCGGGCTGCGCCTCGATCGCGAAGCCGAATTCGACGGTGCCGACCTGTCGATCCACCGCATCTCGGCGACGCCCGAGCGCGACTGAGCGCAAACGCTTGCGACCGGCGTCCGGCAGCCCGCCTGACGGACGCCCGACACATCATTACGTTTTCTATTCAAAAAACTTTCATCTAGCGTCCCTACACTTCGGTCCAGTTTTCAACTTGCCTTCGCCTTGCTTGCTGATCGCCTGCTTCGCGGAAGGCCATTCTTCCAATATCTGAAACTGGACTCCACATGCCCGCGTTGCCCAATGCTTCCCGTCGTCAGGCCCTGAAGATCCTCGCCGGCGCGCCCATGCTGCCCCTCTCCGGCCTCGCGCTGCCGGCCCTGCTGACCGGCTGCGGCGGCGACGACAATCCGGTGGCGGCGACGCCGGCCGCCGCGTACACGTCGGCGACGTTCTCGGCGATGGCCGCGCCCACGCTCGACAACGCGGCCGCGATGGCCACGACGACGGTCGGCTCAACGCTGTCGGTGGCGTTCTCGGACGGCTCGTCGCGCAACTTCAAGCTCGCGTACCGGCCGTTCTTCGTGACCGGCGACATGGTGCCGGACGGCAAGGGCGGCACGACCCTCGCGGGCGGCTATTACGACATCAACAACCAGCCGATCATCGACCGCTCGGTGGCAGGCAAGGAGCGCCAGTTCTACTCGGACTGCCCGGACGGCAGCTCGCTGCTGACGCTGAAGAACGCCAGCGTCGCCGGCGTGAAGGGCAACACGGTGTTCGCGGTCGTGCAGTTCGAATACACGACGCGCGACCAGGCAAGCGCGTCACAGTACGGCCAGCTGCCGTCGCCGATCGCGGTGATCACGCTCGACCAGGATCCGTCCAGCGGCGCGCTGAAGGTCGTCAAGTATCACAACGTCGACACGTCGAAAGCGCACGGCCTGTGGATCACGTGCGGCGCGAGCCTGTCGCCGTGGGGCACGCACCTGTCGAGCGAGGAATACGAGCCGGATGCGACGAAGGCCGCGACCGACGCCCAGTTCAAGGCATTCAGCCGGAACACGTTCGGCGACGAGACGAAGGCAAACCCCTACCACTACGGCCACCTGCCCGAGATCACGGTGAATCCGGATGGCACCGGCACGGTGAAGAAGCACTACTGTCTCGGCCGCATCTCGCACGAGCTGATCCAGGTGATGCCGGACCAGCGCACCGTGATGATGGGTGACGACGCCACCAACGGCGGCCTGTTCATGTTCGTCGCCGACAAGGCGGCCGACCTGTCGGCCGGCACGCTCTACGTCGCGAAGTGGACGCAGACGTCGTCCGCCGGCGCGGGCAGCGCGACGCTCACGTGGATCAGGATCGGACACGCGACGAGCAGCGAGATCGAGACGCTCGCGAACACGCTGAAGGCGTCGGACATCATGGACCTGACGACGACCGACCCGAACGACGCGAGCTACACGAAGATCCACTTCGGCGGCAAGTTCAACTGGATGCGCGTGAAGCCCGGGATGGAAAAGGCGGCCGCGTTCCTCGAGACGCACCGCTACGCGGCGCTGATCGGCGGCAGCATGGCGTTCACGAAGCTCGAAGGCACGACGGTCAACGCGAAGGACAAGATCGTCTACACGGCGATGTCGCGGATCGAGACGTCGATGGTCAGCGGCAATGCGGTGTCGCGCGACGTCGCGGTGGACAAGAAGATCGCCGCGGGCGCCGTCTATGCGCTGAACCTGAAGGCCGGCCAGCGCGACAAGTCGGGCAGCGCGATCGACAGCGAGTGGGTGCCGGTCGACATGAGCGCGCCGGCCGCGCTCGTCGGCGAGGACCTCGCCGCGGCCGATGCGCTCGGCAACCTCGCGAACCCGGACAAGATCGCGAACCCCGACAACCTGAAGTTCTCCGAAAAGCTGCGCACGCTGTTCATCGGCGAAGACTCGGGCATGCACGTGAACAACTTCCTGTGGGCGTACAACGTCGACACGAAATCGCTCGCGCGCGTGCTGTCGTGCCCGGCCGGCGCCGAATCGACCGGCCTGCACGCGGTCGACGAGATCAACGGCTGGACCTACGTGATGAGCAACTTCCAGCACGTGGGCGACTGGGAGACGCCGCTGCACGACAAGGTCAAGGCGACGCTCGACCCGCTGGTGCGCGCGAACTACAAGGACCGCTTCGGCGCGAGCGTCGGCTACCTGACGGCCGAGCCGACCAGCATCAAGCTCGCGAAGGCCTGAGCCTCTGGCCGGGCGTCCCTGGCCGGGCGCACCTAACCGGGCGTCCCTGGTCGGACGTCCCTAACCGGGCGTCCCTAGCCGGGCGCCCCTTTCTTCATCACGTTTCATTCGTCGGCGCTCCACGCCGTTTTACGCGCGATGCCCGTTGCGGGCGTCGCGCTTTTTTGCGTGCGGCCTGTATCGCGTGGTGCCGAATCCGCGTCAACGCAAGCCCGTCGGCACCTGTCCGGGCAGCGAGCCGCCCGGAAAACCGGACAGGCTCGGCGCACTGGCCGGCCGCGCCGGCGCCGCCGGCGACGCTTCGTCAGCCGATGCGGCCATACCCGGTGCGAGGTAAAGAAACTTCCATTGCCGATAGGTTTCGAGGCCCTCGAAGTCCCTGTATCGATCCGGAAATCCCGCGCGCTTGATCGGCGCGCCATCCGAGCTGCTGGATACGCCGTAGAACCGGTCGGCCCGCCACAGGAACGACCAGTCGTTCTTGCCGCTGACCGGATCCGGATATGCGCGGCGCAGATGATGCATGGGCGTGGCAAAGCGCGTATCGTCCAGCAGGTCGTCGACCGTTTGCGGATATACGCGCCCGACACGGTAGTACGCGACGATGGCCCTGCGGTACTGATCGCCGACGAACAGCAGTTGCCGCTCCTGTTCGCGGCGCCGCTGCAGCGACCAGACATCCAGCGCGCCGGCCAGCGCGATCGACATCAGCATCAGCGCGATCAGCAGCGCGAGCAGCACGAGCCCGCGCTGCCGCCCGCCGCGCAGGCGGGCATGCATCGCACGCGCGCGCGCGGCCCGGCCGGACCGGCTCATTTCACCGCCCCGGCCACGCCCGCCGTTCCCGCCGTTCCCGCCACGCCCGGCGGCGCGCCTTGCACACCGCTCGCGGGCCCCACATCGTAGACGCCCGGCTTGGTGTCGTCCGGCGATGCGATCGTCGCCCATTTGTCGTCGCCGTTCACCGGATCGACCGGAACCGCCCGCAAATAGTGCTTCGCGACCAGTTCGTCGAGCGTGTCGGGGTATTGCCCGTTGTCACCGTAATACTGGTCGATCGCATTGCGCATCACCGCGAGGTTCTGCCGCCGCACCTGTTCCTTCCCGCGCTCGATGCTGTGCATGTAGCGCGGCACGGCCAAGGTCAGAAGCAGCCCGATGATGGCCATCACGACCACGATTTCGATCAGCGTAAAGCCGCGGATCCTGCGCATGCGAGCGGGTTTCATGATGAACCGTCACCATTGTTTGTACGGAATGCCGTTGATGCCGACACGAGCGGATTTCGAGGTCACGTCGAACACGTCCTTGCCGGGCTCCATGCCGGCAGGAGCCGCGTCGGCCGACGGGTCCGGCGGCGTGCCGTACGCGCGCACATCCCAGGTGTCCTCGGCCGGCGTATCGGGATCGCCGGCGAAGAACGGATCGCGCGGCACGCGGCGCAGGAACGTCATCATGCCGCCCTTCGGGTCGCGGACGTTCTTCACGCCCGTCACGAGCACGGCCAGCGACGGCGGATAGCCGGACGCTTCCGCCTCCTTTTCGATCTGCCCCGCATCGCTCGCATCCTTGTACGCATCGAGCGCCGTGCGAATCTCGCGCAACGCGGCACTCAGCTCCTGCTCCTTCTGACGCTGCACGATCAGTTCGGAGAACGGCATGATCGCGAGCGCGAGAATCGACACGAGCGCGAGCGTGATGACCATCTCGATCAACGTGAAGCCGCGCCGACCGACGCGGCCAATGCGAGGCGCTGCGCGGCGGGCGTTCACGGCTCACTTCCCGATCGGGCGAAGCGGGTTTTCGTTCGGGATATCGCCCGCCGGCATCTGCAGCGTCGGAGCGGGCGACGCCGGCGCGGCGGCCGGCGCATTGGCCGCCGCGGCCGCCTGCTCGGCCGGTGCCGGCGACGCAACCGGCGTCACGGTGGTGCCCGGCGCGGGCGCCGCTTCATTGCCCGCCGGCGCGGCCGCCTGCGCCACGCCGCCAGCCGGCTGCTCCGCCGCGGCGGCCCCGGGGGCCGGCGCGGGCAATCCCGGCTGAGACCTCGAAAACCGCCCGCCGTACGGGTCGGGCGGAGGCGTCGTGCGCGGTGCGGCCGGCAGCTGCCCGAACGCGCCGCTCTGCGGCGATGGCTGCGCACGGTTCGCCGCGGCCTCCAGCGGCGACGGCGCCGCGCCGCCCGAAGTCCCGCCGCCCACGCTGCCCGGAACGACCTTCGCCTCCGGCGCCGCGGGGGCCTTCGCCTCTGGCGCCGCCGGCGCCTTCGCGTCCGTCGCCGCGGGCGCCTCCGCATTCAGCGCCACCGGATCGAGTCGCAGCTGGTCGGCATGCACGTTGACGTCGGTGCCCGACCACACTTCCTGCGTGTCCGCATCCGCCGCAACCTGCGGGCGGACGATATGCGGCGTGATCTGCAGCACGATCTCGGTCTTCTTGTGATCGCCGCCGTGATCCGAGAACAGGCGGCCGAGCACCGGCAACTGGCCGAGACCCGGCACCTTGTTCGCGTTGCGGCGGTCCTCGTCCGAAATCAGGCCGCCCATGATCTGCGTTTCGCCGTCCCGAAGCCGCAGGCTGGTCGACGCGCTGCGCGTGCCGATCTGATACGCGAGCGAGCTCAGCCCCTGCGAGTTGCCGCTCGAGATCGTGTTGGTGATGTTGCTGACTTCGAGATTCAGCTTGATGCCGACGTCGCCGTCGCGATAAACCTGCGGCTCGACCTCGAGCTTGATGCCCACGTCGAGGTACTGGATCATCTGCGTAAATGACGGGCCGCTGGTGCTCGGCGTGCTCGAGCTCGAAATCACCGGCACCTTGTCGCCGATCATGATGCGCGCCTTCTCCTTGTTGCGCGCGCGGATGCGCGGGCTCGCGAGCAGGTTCGCGTCGGTGTCGGTCAGCTTGAAGTCCGCGGTGGCCGACAGGCCGCTCACGTTCAGCGCATTGATCGGCAGATGATGCAGCACGCCCCAGGTATCGGCCGAGCTCGGCGTCGACACCGTAAACGAGTTCGGCCAGTTGATGCCGAGTTGCGATATCCGGTCGTGCGATACCTCCAGCACCTCGACCTCGAGCATCACCTCCGGCTCCGGCAAGTCCTGGGCGGTGATCATTTCCTCGGCGACCTTGATCGTGTCCGGCGTGCCGCGGATCGTCACCGAGTTCGCGCGCTCGTCGATCACGGCCTCCTTCACCTTCAGCAGGCTCTTCAGCAGCGACTGGATCTGCTTAGCATCGACGTTCGACAGCTGGAACGTGCGCACCTTGAGCTCCTGGTATTCGAGCTCCTTGGCCGGCGTCGCCGGGTAGATGAACAGCGTGTTCGCATTCATCTGCTTCTTGTCGAGCTGGTTCTGCAACAGGATCATGTCGACCGTGTCCTGCAGCGACGCATTCTGCACGAAGATCGTCGTCTTCAGGTCGGCGCGCACGTCGCGATCGAAAATGACGTTCAGCCCGGACGTCCGCGACAAGGCCTCGAACACCATCCGCACGTTCGCGTCGCGGAACTGCAGCGACACCGGCGTGCGCATGATCGACGACGCCGCGAGCTTGTCGTCGCGGTCCGCGTGTTGCTGGCGGCGCTTTTCGTCGAGTTCCGCCTGCATCCGCATCGCCATCGCATTGGCCGGATCCTCGACCAGCACGCGATGCACGCGTTCGGCGGCCTGCGTGTACGAACCGCGCTTCATCATGCGGTCCGCTTCCTGCAGGATCGCGAGATGCTTGCGGTCCTGGTCGATCATCGCGCCGATCCGGCGCGCGCGCTCGCTGGTCGGATCGAGCTGCTTCGCCATGTAGACGGAGCGCGCCGCGTCGTCGAATTCGTTCTGCTGACGAAACGCGTCCGCGTTGTCGAGCAGCTGGCCGATCGCGTCGTTGCGCTCGTGCAAGGCGTCGATCTTCACCTGCGCGTTGGTCGGATCGTCCTGAAGGTTCGGCACATGCGCGCAGCCGCCGCACGCGAGCAGCGCCACGGCGATCGCCAGCGCGCGTTGCGTCGCGCAGCGGGGCGCCGGTGCGGGTCGCGCACCGGCCGGGGTGACGGAGCAAAGGCGTGTCGACGGGCCGCCGTCCCCGTTGCGGCGCACATCCCGTGTCAGTACGGTTTCCATTTACTTTCCTTCCACTGAAATGGGCACCATCTGGATCTGGTTCAGCGGCAGATAGGTGAGCACCACGTTCGACTCGGACACCGACTCGACGCGATACTGGCTGTCGATCACATCGCCCGGCGAAACGATCAGCAACTGGTCTCCGTTGCCGAGAAACACTTGCGGCTTCGCCGACTTGGCATCCTGCTGGCCGAGATAGATGAACGGCACCGGCGGCGCGGTCGGCGGCGCCGGACGCGTTTCCGGCGGCGGCGGCTCGACGGGCGGCGGCGGCAGCCATGACGACGCCGTGAAGGGATCGTGCGCAGCTTCGACGGACACGGGCGCACGCAATGCGGCGAGCTGTTCCCGCGCGGTCGCCGCCGCGTCATGCGGCGCGGGTACGTCATGCGCCGCGGGCAACGACGCGGGCGCAGGCGCCGCGGCATGCGAGGCCACCGCGACATGTGCGCGTGCCGGCACCGGCGCCACGCGCGCACCGTCGCGATGGACGATGCCGCTTGCAGCGGCCGGAGCCGGCTGCTGCATCGCCGCCACCAGCACGCGATATCCGGTACCGGCGACGACGAGGCAGCCCAGCACGAGCACGAGCCGATTGCGCGACGCGGGTTTCATGACGGCGGAGATCATGGCTGGGCGCTCCGATAGACGAGTTCGAAACGAACCCGCGCGTCGAGAATGCTGCTGCCCACCGCCGGACGCTCGACGTGGATTTCCTGCAGCGCCGCGTTCGGCACGTGGTTCAGCACCGATGCGAGAAAATGCCGGATCGCGCCGTACTGATCCTTCACGGGCAGCAGCACCTGGTAGCGCGTGAAGCGCGCCCCCGACTCGGTCGTCATCTGGTACTCGGCGGAGCCGAGCGCCAGATGGCTGTCGCGCGCCTGCTCGAAGATCGACGCGATGTCGTCCGCGCTTTGCGAAAAGCGCGGAAAGAGCGCCGGCAACGTGTCGAGCGTCGTCGCGTCCGCCGCCGTGCCGCGCACGTCGGCCGGACGATGGCCGCGTGCGGCGCGCACGACGCCCGCCGGCGCCTGCATCGCGCGCGTGTCGGCCTCCACGCCGGCGAGCGCCGCATACGTGATGCCCGCGGCACCGAGCATCAGGATCCCGGCGAGCCCCGGCAGGCCGAATGCACGGCGCCACGCGAACTGAAGCGTGAGCAGGCGGTCCGCGAAACGATCGGCTTTCATGATTTCCTCCAGACGGCCGTGATCTGGAAACGCACCGGCTTTCCCGCCACGTTCTCCTCGACGAGGTGGCCGTTGAGCGTCGCCTCGCGCAGCACGTCGCTCGTCTGCAAGTACTTCAGGTACGCGATCATCGCGTCCGGGTCCTTCGCTTCGGCCGTGATGCGAATCTGGCCCTGTGCCGGGTTCTGGTCGATGCCGATCAGTGCGACGTCATGGCCCGGATAGTCTTCGACGATCGAGAAGAGCGTCTGCCACGGCACGGTCAGTTCGCGCAGCACGGCCTGGCTCTGCTTTTCCGCGAGCCGCGCGGCCGCGGTCGGCGGCGGCTTCACGACGTGCTGCTGCGCGAACGTGCGATGCTGAACGAGCGCCAGCGCGTCCCGGATGCGATCGTTCTCCGCATACGCGTGCCAGAGCCGGACGGCGCACGCGCCCCACAACAGCGCGGCGACGCCGAGCAGGATCGCGCCGCTCACGCCGATACGGGCGCGGCGCCGGCAAAAATCGATGTCGAGCGTGCGGCTCATGATGCGTACTCCAGCAACCGGCGCGCAGGCGAACCGTCGAGCGCCGCGGGGCCCGGCAGCACGGCCGCGGCAAAACGCGCCTCGAACGGCGCGGCATCCGTGTCGACGCCGGACAGATAGACCTTGCAGTCGTCGCGCGTCAGGCCCGTGCGCGTCGCCGAGCGCTCGAACAGCTGCTCGGCGAGTTCGGCAAGCCTCGACGCATCGCCGGACTCGCCCGGAAAGAGGCGCTGCGCGTCGTACGCGGTCCACTCGCCGCGCTCGATCATGACCGCCTGCAGCAACGCCTCGCCGACGACGAGCAGCATCGCGTCGCCGTCCGGCTTCACCGCGACCCGATCGAGCGTCTCCGGAAGCCCCGCGCGCAGGCAGCGGATGCGGACGGCGCCGGCTGCGCCCGTCCCGAGAATGCCGTCGTACAGTGTGCGCGGCAGCGCGCTGGCAAAGAGCACACGGCCGCCGCGCCGCACGTCGAAGCGCGTGACCAGCGACTCGGCGGCGACCCCGTAGGTGTCGGAGAAATGCGCGAGCGCGATGTCCTCGAGCTCGCGCGCGTGCAGCGCGCGGAAGTCGCCGCGCAGGATCGCATGGCAACACCAGAAATCGTCGAGCACGATGTGCGCGCCGCGCGCGGGCGGCCGCTTCGCGTTGCCGTCGCTGCCGGCTGTCGTGGCTGTCGCGGCCAGCGCGGCAGCCAGCGCATCGAGCACCCCCGTCTCGCTCCCGAACCGTTCGTCGGGGATGACGACGCTGAGCGGATCGGCGGCGAACCCGCGCCGGCCCGGCCGCCACAATGCGCGCGGGCGGATGCCGACGACGATCTCGCGCGTGCCGACGCCGATCGCGAGCCGATCATTCGACCATGGTGACACGATTGATCTCCTCGAGCGTCGTTTCGCCGCGCCTCACCAGGTCGATCGCCGATGCGCGCAACGTCGTCATGCCGTAGCGCAGCGCCGCCGCCTTGATGTGCCCGAGCGGCGCGCGCTCCGACAGCAGTTGCCGCAGTTCGTCGTTCATGCGCAGCGCTTCCGCGATCGCGCGCCGGCCGCGATAGCCGCTGCCGCGGCACATCGCGCACCCGGTACCGCGGCGAAACAGGTAGCTGCCGGCCGTGTCCGGGTCGATGCCCGAGCGGGCGAGCGCATCCGCGTCGACCGTGTCCTCGTCCAGGCAGTCCGGACAGCACTGGCGCAGCAGCCGCTGCGCGATCACGCCGTTCAGCGCCGATACGAAGCTGTACGGATCGACCTCCATGTTCGTGAAACGGCCGATCACGTCGAACACGTTGTTCGCATGCACGGTGGTGAACACCTGGTGGCCGGTCAGCGCGGCCTGCACGGCGATCTGCGCGGTTTCGGGATCGCGGATTTCGCCGACCATGATCTTGTCCGGATCGTGCCGCAGGATCGACCGCAAGCCGCGCGCGAACGTCAGGCCCTTTGCCTCGTTGACCGGTATCTGCAGGATCTCGCCGAGCTGGTATTCGACCGGATCCTCGATCGTCACGATCTTCTCGAGCCCGTTGTTGATTTCGGTGAGGATTGCATAAAGCGTCGTGGTCTTGCCGCTGCCGGTGGGGCCCGTGACGAGCAGCATCCCGTACGGCATCGACGCGACCGACCGCATGAAGCGCGTGTCGGCGGGCTGGAACCCCAGCGCCTCGAGCGTCAGGCCGCCCGACGCCTGGGACAGCTGGTAGCGGTCGAGAATCCGCAACACCGCGTCCTCGCCGAACTGGTTCGGCATGATCGATACGCGAAAATCGATCTCGCGTCCGGCGTACATCGCCTTGAAGCGCCCGTCCTGCGGAATGCGGCGCTCCGCGATATCGAGCTCGGAGATCACCTTCACGCGCGACAGCACCTGGTCCGCGACGTCGCGGCCCTCGACGCGCCCCACCACCGTCAGCACGCCATCGACCCGGCACTTGATCATCAAGCCGTTCGCCCGGCATTCGAGGTGGATGTCGCTCGCCAGCATCTTGAGCGCGTCGTAGATCGTCGAGTTGAGCAGACGCACCACCGGGCTGTCGTCGCTGCTGATGCCCTGCAGCGTCAACGCGAGCGACGCCGGATCGGGCGCACTCTGGATCGGATCGTCGAACGCGAGCGAATCCATCGCGCGGATGTCCTTCTCCCGCACGGCGAGATAGGCGCCCAGGTCGCCCGCGCTCGCGAGCGCCCATCCGTACGGCAGCGCCGGGTGCGCACGCATCCGGTGCTCGATCCAGCCGCGCGTGCGGGCATCGAGCGGATCGGCGATCGCGAACAGCAGCGCGCCGCAGTCGGGATCGCGCAGGCACACGCAAAGGCGCGCCGTTGCCTCGACGAATGGCACCAGCTCGAAATCCGGCTCCAGGCGATTCAGTTCGCGCATGCCGATCGGCTTCATCCGGAATTGCGACGCGAGCCGCTCGCGCATCTCGTCCGCACCCAGCGCCGTCTGCGCCGTCAATGCCTCGAGCGCGCGCAGGCCCGAACCGTGCCGTTCGCCGAGCGTGCGCAGCAGGTCGCGCAGTTCGGCGTCCGCGTCGGGCGGGTTGTCGGGGGAGGATGTGAGGGTGTCCACGCGCGTCTCCGGGGCGGCTACTGAATGCTCGACGCGATCTCGAAGATCGGCATGTACATCAACACGACGATGCCGCCGATCACCACGCCGATCACGATCATCATCATGGGTTCGATCAGCCGCGAAATCAGGTCGATCGTGCGCGACACCTGCGCTTCCTGAAACGCGGCGATCCGGTCGAGGACGGGCCCGAGCCCGCCGGTCTTCTCGGCCACCGTCAGCAGGCGGTAGCCGATCGCATTCGCGAGACCGGCCTGCTGGAACGCGTCGGACATCTTCGCGCCGTTGCGGACCTGCTGCAGCGCGCGCGCCAGCGCTGCCTGGTCCGCGCGGCCGACGAGGCCGCGTGCGAGATCGAACGCACGAATGGCGGGAATGCCGCCGTCGACCAGCATCGCCGTCGTGCGATAGAACTGCGACTGGCGAAACACGCGGAAGTGTTGCCCGATGCCGGGCAGCGCCAGCAGCCGATCCGCGAGCCAGATGCGCAGCGCCGGCCGCCGCAGCGCGATACCGGCGGCCACCGCCAGCACCGCGAGGCCGCTGGCCAGCTCGGTGCCGTGCGCGTGCACCATGCCGCCCCACGCCATCAGCAGCCGCGACATCAGCGGCAGCTCGCGGCCGCTGTGTTCGAGCAGCGTCGCGAAGCGCGGCACCACGAAGCCGAGCAGGAACAGCACGACGGCCGCACCGACGAACAGCAGCACCGTCGGGTAGATCGCCGCCGACACGACCCGCGCGCGCAACTCGCGCAGCGTCGCGCTGTTGTGCGAATAGCGCGTCAGGCTGTCGGCCAGGCCGCCGGTCTGCTCGCTCGCCTTCACGCACGCCACCAGCACCGGCGGAAAGATCGGGCTCGCGTGCTCGAGCGCCGCCGACAGCGACTGCCCTTCCTCGAGCTGCCGCAGCAGGTCGCGGCACACCTGTGCGGACGCTTCGCGCCGCGCGTTGCCGCCGAGCGTGCGCAACGCGTCGACGAGGCCGACACCCGCATCGAGCAGCGCCGCCAGCTCGCGCGCGAACATGTCGACGTCGAACCGCGCACGCGGCATGCCGAGCCGGTTCGCGCCGCGCCGCTGCCGCCCGGCGTCCGTGCTGACCGATACGACGCGAAGGCCGCGCGCACGCGCGAGCGAGGCCGCGTTCGCCGGCGAATCGCTGTCGATGCGAAGCGTCTGCACCGAGCCGCTCGTATCGAATACATGCAGCACGAATTTCACGTCGAGCCTCCTTGCGAGCTGCTCACGACGCGCGCCGCGACCGCGGCCATGCGCCTCTACCACGACGAGATCGTCACGTTCTCGCCGGTACCGCCGCCGCGCCCGTCCTTGCCGAGCGAGAACAGGTCGTAGTCGCCGTGCTCGCCCGGTGAACGATACTGATAGGGCCGGTCCCACGGATCCACCGGGACGGCCTTCTGCAGATAGGGGCCGCTCCACCGCGATGCGCTTTGCGGCTTGTTCACGAGCGCATCCAGCCCCTCCTCGGTCGTCGGATAGGTACCGACGTCGAGCCGGTATTGATCCAGCGCCTGGCCGAGCGACACGATCTGCGCACGCGCGATCTTGACGTTGGACTTGCCGACCTGTTCGAAATACCGTGGCGCCACGAGCCCTGCCAGCAATCCGATGATGACCATCACGACGAGCAGCTCGAGCAGCGTGAAGCCGCGACTCGCACACGCGCGGCACACGCGTCGTGCGTCACGCTGCCGCCGGCCCGGCGCGCCGGCCGGGATCGAGAACGATTCGTGGCTCACGGCTGCCTCCCTGTATCGACCCGCGGCACCGGCGCCGCCGATGCCGTTGATTGCATTCTTGTTCACGCCGGTACGGGTCAGAAGTAGGGAGTGCCGTCCATCCCCATGGGTAAATCCCCCCCTGTTGGGCCCTGCCCGAATGGAGGGGATTTACACACGGTCGTCGTCGTTCAGCGCGAGCACACCGACGTCGATCGCGAAGTGAACGAGGCCGGTCAGGTTCACGACGCCGAGCTTGCGCATGAGATTGGCGCGGTGCTTGTCCACCGTTTTCGGGCTGACCTTCAGGCACTCGCCGACCTGCCGGCTCGTGTGCCCCTCGACGACGAGACGCAACACCGTGCGCTCGCGATTCGTCAGCGCGTTCCACAATCGCGCCCGGTGCGCGTTCGCGTCGTGCAGCCCGTGCAGGCCGGCGCGGGCGCGATAGGCGTCGAGGCTGACCACGCACTTGCCCTGTATCACGAAGCGCATCTCGCGCACCAGGTCGGCGAACGGCGAATCCTTGACCACGTAGCCGTCCGCGCCGGCGGCAAACGCTTCCCTGACGTTGTCTTCGCTGCGATGAACCGTGAGGACGATGATCCGCGCATGCGGCACGTCGCGCTTGATCGTCGCGATCGCTTCGAAGCCGCTGCCGCCCGGCATGGACAGATCCATCAGGATCAGGTCGGGCCGCGTCTTCTCGGCGAGACGGCAGGCCTCGACCCCGCCGCTCGCCGCGCCGACGATGCAGTAGTCGGCCAGCTCGGAAACCAGGTGACTCAGGCCGACCCGCAACAGATGCTGATCCTCGACGATCAGCACACGGTGCTTGTTGTCCAATTTCGACGCTCCTTTCAGAGACGCGATACCTAGTTGGACGCAACGACATCGCGATAGGCCGCGAGCAGCTCGGTCGGCGTCGCGAAGCCGTCGATACGCAGCCACGGCTGGCCCGGCGCGGCCCGCACGAACGTCACCGGCGTGTGGTTCATCTTGTCGCCGCGATACACGTTGAACGCGCGTTGCGCGGCGACGCTCGCATCGACGGTACCGGTGTAGTGCTGCCATTCGGGGCCGGCTTCGAAGCGTGCCGCGTAGGTCCTGAGCCGCTCGGGCGTGTCCGCCTCGGGATCGATCGAGATCGACATGATGTGCACCTTGTCGCGGTCGGCGCCGAGTTCGCCCTGCAGCTGCTCGAGCGTCTGGCTGATCATCGGGCAGATGGTCGTGCAACTGGTGTAGATGAAGGTCAGGATCACCGGCCGGCCGTCGTCCAGTTCCTTGACCAGCGAGACGGTCCGGCCGTCGTCGCGCACGAGCTGGACCGACGGCTCGACATACTGGACCATCGTGTGCACGGTGCCCGGCATCACGGCGTGATGATGCATGTGCATGCCGGCGGCTCCGGTCGCGCCGTCGGTCATCTGCGAGGCGGCCTTGTCCGCCGGTTTTGCGGCGGGTGCGGCCGGCGCGGGGCTATCGTTGGCGGGCGCCGCGGCGGGCTGCGTCATGGGCTCGGTTGCGGGCTCCGTCGCCTGCTCCGCGGCGGGCTGCATCGCGGGTTCGGTTGCGGGCTCCATCGCGTGCCCTGCGGCGGGCTGCATTGCGGGTTCGGTGGCGGGCTCCGTCGCGTGCTCCGCGGCCGGCTCCATCGCGTGCTCCGCGGCGTGCGTCGCCGCGCCATCGGCGGCGTTTCCGACGGAATCTTCGCCACCGTTCTGCATGTTCATTCCCGTCATGCTCTCGACGGCATCCGGCGCACCATTCTCCGTGACGCTCGTGCTCGCGGCGGCGTTTTCCGCGGCCGCACCGCCGGCGTTCTCGATCGCGCTGCCATCGGGTGCACACCACGCGGGCGTCGCGGCAAGCGCAACGCCCGCGACCACGAGTGCGCCCATCGTCGATCTTCCGATCCTGTTCATACCAGCCTCCCTGAGACGCGCCCAGGCAGCGGACAATTCCGTGCCCCGCCACTGAAGTGTCATGAATCCGGTCGCGAGCGTCATGGGATGACGCCCCCCAAAGGCCGGTAGGACATGCCCGCTTGGCGGGATTTCCCGTTGCATACGGAAGGTATTTCCCCAAGACGTACGCGCGAAATCCCCATGTTGCGGGCCGAGTCGGTCACGTCCTAGAATGACCGAAACCTTACGGTTTCCTGAAAACTGCGCTTCGGGAGATACCATGACTGAACGCCAGCCGGAAGGACCACGAATCAGGCTGCTCGATCTGATCGATGCGATGCGCAAGCTGCGCAGCGCGGTGCGTCCCGATGATCGCCGCAGTGCTGTCGTCACCGATGCGCGTGGAGCGGCGCTCGCCATTCTCGCCGACGACGGCACCTTCGTATCGGTCAATCGCAGTGCCGCGGCGCTGTTCGGCTACACGGCCGCCGAACTCGTCGGCCGGCATCTGTCCGACCTGGCGCCCGACGACGCCCACGCCGAGCTGGCGAGCGAGCTGTCCACGAGCGTCGCCCTTCAGCATCATTCGTTCACTGCGATGCTCAGCGGGCGAAGCGGCCATCCCGCGCGATTCGTCGTACATCAGCAGGCACTTCCCGACACGCACCTGTCGCTGACGCTGTTCGAGGAACCGTCGACGCCCGAGCCCGAACGGCGCGGCGCCGCCGCGAACGATGCGGGCGTGCATGCCTGCAACACCTATCTCCTGATGGGCCAGCAGAAGGAACGGCATAGGCTTGCCGCGGAATTGCACGACGGGCTCGGCCAGGCGCTGACGCTCATCAAGCTGATGAACGAGGACGCGCTCATGCGCATTCGCCGCGGCGAGATCGCGGACGCGACGACGCTGCTCGACGACGCCGTGCTGCGCATTCGCGAGACGATCGGCGAAGTCCGCCAGATCTGCGGCGAACTGAGGCCGCCGATACTCGACAAGCTCGGACTGCCGGCCGCGCTCGCTTCGCTGTGCCGGCGCATCGAGCGCGACGCGGACCCGCTGTCGGTGGAGTTCAATTGCGACGTCGACGACGACGACATACCGGATCATCTGAAGGCCGACGCGTTCAGAGTCGCGCAGGAGGCACTCCACAACATCGTCAAGCATGCACAGGCCACCGAGATCGTGCTCAGCCTGCAACACGATGCCGGCAGCCTGATGCTGACGATCGACGACGACGGCGTCGGCTACGAACGTCGCCCGCTTTCGACGGACGACGCGCGCACGGCCGGGCTCGGCCTGATCGGCATGCAGCACCGCATCGAGGCGCACGGCGGCACGTTTGCGATCCAGTCGTCCGCCGCGACGGGTACGCGCGTCTCGGCAACCTGGCCGCTCTGACGCGCAGCCGCGCTCAGCCCTTCACGCCGCCCGCCGGATAGTCGTCCAGCCGCGCGACGGCGCCTGCCGCCTGCACGCCGTCGGCGACTGCGTGCGTCGACACCTCGTCCACATTCGGCTCCGCGCATTTCGCCGCGAGTGTCGTCAACAGACCCATGTTCATCGCGACGAGCACCAGCTCCGTCAGATTCGCGAGATGGAGCTTGTGCATCATGCTCGCCCGGTACTTCTCGATCGTCTTCGGGCTCAGGTTCAGGTACTGACCGACCTGCCGGTTGGTGCGTCCTTCCGCGATCAGTTTCAGCACGCTGCGTTCGCGTGCGGTCAGGATGTCCCACGCCTTTTTCGGCGCGGGCATTTCGCGACCGCTGACGAACGAGTCGACCATGTAGCCGTACACGTCGGCACTCAGGTGCTTCTTCCCCTGCATGACCATGCGCATCGCGAGCAGCAATTCGTCGAACGAAACGTCCTTGAGCACGTAGCCGTCGACACCCGCGCGCAGCGCCTCGCGCACATACTCTTCGCTCTGGTGCACCGTGAGCGCGACGATCCGGACGGACGGCGTTCGGCGCTTGATCGTCGCGCTCGCATCGATGCCGTTCATCCCGCGCATCGACAGATCCATCAGGATCAGGTCCGGCGCGAGCGTCATTGCCTGATGGCATGCCTCCTTGCCGTCCCGCGCTTCGCCGACGACTTCGTAGTCGCCTTGTGCGCAAAGCATCGACCGGAGCCCGTTTCTCAGCAGATCGTGATCTTCTGCAATTATCACGCGATATTTAGTATTCACGACTTCCCCCAAATGTTCCCGCGCTTGCACCCCCGTTGGACATCGATGCCTCGGTTGCACGGTGCCGGACGCCCTTTCTGATGATTTCCTCGGTCCGGTCTGGTGGCCCGCCTCGCGAGCGATTGGCCACGCTCCTCGTCCGAGCAAGGATCGCGCCACCGCGCCGCGCGCGAGCGCCCGCGCCGGGCATGCATCTGCGGAAACGTCGTGCGACGACGGGAATGTTTCAGGCGTGAATCGTTTCGGGGTGGTGCGTCGCATCAGTAAGACTACGGATGGCGGGACTATCCGATCGCTTTCGCCGCGCGAGAAATGATTTCTTCTGCACCCACGGTTGCATCGAGCAGAAAACAACTGTTGCGCGTAAGGATCGTCAACTTCGCCGGATTACCGGATCCTACCGGCGATTACTTGTGTAACAGTTTTGCAGCGCCGCGCGGCGCGTCTCTTCCGGCATCGAATTGTAGGAGGATGCCCCATTGCCGATGCGAACACCCGGCCACGAAAATGCAGATGCAGGAGGCCTGAAAGATGCACTGCCAACCTTCGTCCGGATTACGAAAGACCATCATCGTCGCAGCATGCGCGGGAATCGGCTCGGCATGGTCGTGCGCCGCTCACGCGCAGATATTCGGCATGGTGGCGAAGAACGGGGTCATCGTCCTGACCAACGTGCCCACTACGGTCAATCTGAAAGTGATCGTCGCGGCCGCGAGGCCAGCCGCCAGGCCGGCCGCATCCACGACGAAGCGTGTCGCGCCGAAACACGTCGTCGCGTCGTCGTTCGAGGACGTGATCGCCGAAGCGAGCCGGTCGTTCAACGTTCCGCCCGAACTCCTTCGCGCCGTGATCGACGTCGAATCGGGATACAACCCGAAGGCGGTATCGGACAAAGGCGCGCTCGGGCTCATGCAACTGATGCCGGAAACGGCCCGGCGCTTCTCGGGCGGCGACATGTTCGATCCGCGCGCCAACGTGCTGACCGGCGCACGGTATCTGCGCTTCCTGCTCGACCTGTTCAAGGAAAACGTCGAACTCACGCTCGCTGCGTACAACGCCGGAGAGAATGCCGTGATTCGGGCCGGGTATCGCATCCCGGCGATGCCGCAGACGCGCGAGTACGTGCCGCGCGTGCTCGCGCGCTACAAGCGGCTGCTCGCCGCGAATTGAAAAACGCTGAAAAACGCGCAACACGCGCGACCCGCGGCAGCGTGCGCACGGCGCGCTGCCGGGCGCCATGAAGCGATGGCGTCCGGCAACGTGTAGCGCCGTAGCGGCCGGCATTCGGGCCGCCCCGCCACTCATGGAAATGCCGGGACCGTCGGATCCTCTCCCTGCAGATGCGCATCCGTATGGTGAAGCCTGATCGCGTCTTCGATCTCGCGAACGCGGTCGGTCGGCACGTCGATCATCATCAGCAGCTCGCCATGCTCGATGCCCTCCTCGAAACGCTTCAGGCGCGTGCTCGGCATGTCGATGCCGATCATCGTCGCCACCCATGCGCCGAAGGCCGCGCCGAACAGCGTGATCGCCACGACGATGCCGCCGCCGATCGGCAAACCCGCGGGCTGGACCAGCAGCAGGATCAGCCCCATCAGCATGCCGGTCGCGGAGCCGACCGCGGTGCCGCGCGCGAGCGACGGCAGCAGGTCGCTGCGTTGCACCAGCGTGGCTTCCGGCAAGTCGTCGCGCCAGACATCGTGATTCGCGAGGCAATGGATATGTCGCCACTCGATTCGCAGCGACAGCAGCTCGCCGACGATCGATCGCGCGCATTGCGCCGTCGGCAACAGAAAATAGACGCGTCTCATGGCAGTTCCTCCTGCGTCGCATCCGGAATGTGGCGATGCTCGTTCGGACATTCTGGTCCGGCACGCCGGCGGCGGGTAGGGGTAATGCTCGCCGAAGCGCATGGGTAGAACATGGTAGGCAACGCCGCGCATGCGTCAGAGTTGCCCGTAGCTGTGCAGCCCC
>NZ_CAJPHE010000016.1:0-200300 GCF_905339875.1 Burkholderia sp. BCC1998 | reverse complement strand
AACATCTGCGTGATGCTGCCGATGGTCGACGATGTCGACGAGGTTCGCCGTACGAAGGCGATCATCGAGCGCATCGCTGCGGAGCTGACCGAAGCGGGGGTGCCGTTTGCAGTTCCAAAGCTCGGCATCATGATCGAGACGCCGGCTGCGGTTCTCACTGCCGATTTGTTGGCGCAGGAAGTCGAGTTCTTCTCGATCGGTACCAACGACCTTACGCAATACATCATGGCCGTCGATCGCATGAATCCCAGCCTCGCCTCGCTCTACAGGACTGAGCACCCGGCTGTCATTCAGGCGATCAGAATGGTATGCGACGCTGCGAAGCGGGCGAACATCAGTGTCGGCGTGTGCGGTGAGGCTGCGTCCCGGCCAAACATGATTCCTGTGTTCGTGAACCTGGGGGTCGACGAGCTCAGTATGAGTCCCAACTCGATACTACGCGCAAAGAAACTCGTGACGGAAATCTGATTTCCGGTTCGGAGAACGATAGGAGCGTGGCATCGACGGTCCACAAGGTTCGTATTTGCCACTGCTTCACACGTTCGGCTGGATCTACGGGGTGCCGGACGACCAGACTCGCTCGGCAGGTGTCCAGTCTGGTCGAGTTGTTTCTCTCTCCCCCAGCTGCTTCCCGGTCGACGCGGCGCAATTCGAGGAGGCGATTTTGCCGGATGGAACTGCCGGCCAGTCTTCTCGAGCGCGCGCAGGCTTCACACTGGAGAGACGTTCGAGCTCTCCCCAAAATTGTCTGGCTTTCCTCCGCGGTTCGTCCAGTCACGCGTCTGCATCAAAAACCGGAATGAGCCGAGAAGTAAAACGTTCGGGTGCACCTGCCTGCAGCGAAGCTTTGTCGGGGCTTGCTTGACCGTGCATATGCGTGCATCGGATCACGCCGAGCTCACACACCGGATCTCTCGCGATCGATAAATTTTTACGATCAGCGCAAATCGCGAATCGCAATTGGACCTCTTCAATTTGGAGGTGGACGATCGTTTCACTTGCCGTGCACAAAAGACGTCTTGAAGCGAAAATCGTGAGACAAATGTAGCGAAATAAGCCGACAAATACTAGTCGCCGCTGCATTGCCATCCTCGATGGATCTTACCGCAGCCGCTTCTGACGTGCCGGGCGATCCCTGCAACGAATCTCGCAAGAAATTGTATGCGTGACCAGTCGACAGGCAAGCGTGCTTGCACGAGCGAACGAAAATTTTCAGGTGTTTTCGTGCGACGAAGATTCACATAACGACGGAGGTGGGACGGAGATGGAGATGAACATGCAAGAGATTCGCATAAGTGAATCTGCTCCCAAAAAGTTGTCGGGAAATATGGGGCCGATCGGCCTGGCACTGATGGTGCTCGCATTCTCGGCACCTTTGACCACCGTGTCCGGTTACATTCCGTTCGCGTTGATGTTCGGAGGGGTAAGCAGCCCCTTCCTGTTTGTCGTTGTGACGATCGTTCTTCTGTTCTTTTCCGTCGGTTACGTAACGCTCAACAACATCGTCAAGCGCCCGGGCGACTTCTATGCGTTCGTGAGTTTCGGCATCGGGAAGTCGACGGGTCTCGGGTCGGGCATCCTCGCGGCAGTATCGTACTTTTTGCTACTGGCCGGGGTCACGTCGTTTTTCGGCGTGTCCTGCTCCGATCTTCTTCATGAAACGACTGGCGCCACGCTCCCGTGGTATGTCCCCACGATCGCGTGCTGGATGGCCTGCGGGATCCTTAGTTATCTGCATGTCGAGTTGTCGGCGAAGGTCCTGACGTGGATCATGCTGCTCGAGATCGCGGTGTGTCTTGTCTTTTCGTTCTTCGTGCTGGCGAAGGGGGGGGCGGCGGATCTCTCGGCGACCGCGCCGTTTGCGCCAAGCCAATTGTCGAAGAGCGCGAGTGTGCCGTTCTCGGTGCTGTTCATCGTCGGCTTCTTCATGGGATTCGAGGCGACTGCGCTGTTCCGGGACGAAGTCCGGATGCCTGACCGGACGATTCCGGTAGCCACTTATGGTGCGGTGATCTTCATCGGCGTTGTCTACACGATTTGTGCGTACGCACTGATCATGGCCTATGGGTCGCATGTCCAGGACATCGCTACCAAGACACCTGCCGCAATGTTTCCCGACGCATTCTCGAAATTCGTCAGCGGTCGTCTCCATGTCGTGATCTCGCTGCTGGTACTGACGTCGGCATTCGCATCGGCGCTGTCCACCCAGAACGTCTTGGCGCGCTACATGCATAACCTCGGCACCGACGGCGCGCTGCCGCGATTCCTCGGCAAGGTTCATCCGAGGCATGAGTCGCCCTATCTCGCGTCGATCACGGTTTCAGTGATGGTGCTTTGCGTGCTGATCCCCTTCATTGTGATGGGGGCCAAGCCTGATCTGCTCTACGGGCAACTCTCCGGAGTAGGTACGTCGGGGATCGTCGTTCTGATGGCCATCGTCAGCATCTCGTCGTTGGTGTGGTACGGCCGGAGCGGCAGGCACCAGGGTGTCAGCTTTTTCAAGTCGGCGGTCGCACCCGCGATTTCCTCTGTGTTCTTCATCGCGCTCGTCGTGCTGATTGCCCAACACTTCGATGTTCTGGCTGGCGGCGATCCGGGGCAGTACGTGTGGATGTTCTACTGCCTCATCGGGGTGCTGCTCGTGGGCATCGCACTGGCTCAATATTTCAAGTATCTGCGCCCGGAGACCTTCGAAAGACTTGGTCGCAGCCACAAGGACTAAATCGTTGAACGACCAGGGCGGAGATGTTCCGCCTCATCCTGGGTCGTTTCTCCTTTGATCCCGAGCAATTTTCGGGATCTTTTTTATTTTCCGGCTCGTCGTTCTCGGTGCGTCGGGCTGTCTGTAACAGCCGATGCAGAAACGTCACAACGGGCTCCTCCACATCCGTTCACCCACAAGACGTCCGATTTATCGGACGAATCCCAAACCATGGTCGTTGAGACTACAAGCGAAAACAATAAGCGGGCTGCAACACGCGCATCGTTCTTTCTCGCCGGAATCAGCGTGGCGACGTGGGCGCCGCTGGTGCCTTACGCAAAGGCGCGGCTCGACGTCGACGAAGCGAAATTCGGCTTCCTGCTGCTCTTCCTGGGTATCGGCGCCGTTGGCTGCATGCCGCTCTGTCAGCGCGCCGTCGACCGCTTTGGCTGTCGCAAGGTCATCGGTGCGGGTGCGACGATGATCTGCGTGTCGCTTCCACTGCTGGCGACGCTGTCCGGTATGCCGGCGATGGCAGTCACGCTGTTGATCTTCGGCGCCGGGCTGGGATTCGTCGATGTCGCGATGAACATCCAGGCTACGCTCATCGAAAGGCAAAGCGGGGAGCAACTGATGTCCGGTTTCCACGGCCTGTTCAGCGTCGGCGGAATCGCGGGCTCGCTAGTCGGCGGATCGCTGTTGTCGGCCGGCGCGAATCCGCTCGGCGTAGCGGGTGCGATGGTAGCCGTCATCGCCGTGCTCATGTTTCGCTACGCGCGATACCTGGAGTCGGCAGGGCCCGGCGAGCGCACGGCCGCGGTGTTGATCCTGCCGCAGGGGATCGTGGTCTTGATGGGCGCCATTGCGATCGGGTGCTTTCTCGTCGAAGGCGCGATGCTCGACTGGAGCGCCCTGTTCCTGACATCCGTGAAGTCTTATGCGCAGGATCGCGCAGGCTTCGGCTATACCGCATTCGCGATGACTATGGCGACCGGTCGGCTCTTCGGCGACATGTTGATTACCCGATTCGGCGCGCGCGCGGTGATCGTGGCGGGTGGGATTCTCGGCGCGATCGGGATGTCCATCGCGATCGCGGCGCCCTCGGGTACGGGCGCGATCGTCGGGTTTGCCGTGTGCGGGGCCGGGTGCGCGAACATCGTCCCCATCCTGTTCGCCGCTGCCGGCAGGCAAACTGCAATGGACCCGTCCGCCGCCATCTCGTCGATCACGACATTGGGCTATGGCGGCAATCTGGTCGGGCCGGCAATTGTCGGCTTCTTTGCGCATGCGATCGGCTTGCATCTTGCCTTTGCGTTGCTCGCCGGGTTACTTCTGCTCGCAGCGTTCGGTGGCCGAAAAATCGACTCGTGACCTGCACGCACTGCGGATGTGTCGAGGCACGGGGAATCTTGCCTTTGCGTTGCATCGGACGTTCAGTGCACATCACCGATCGATTACAAATTTCGATCAGTAATCATTTTTGTTCTTCATTGGATTGAATCGGTCGCGGTTGATGTAATGCGCTGACGTCTTTCACCGTGAGCGAATGCCATGACCGATCTCTCATCCGGCGATTTCTCGGTCGCCGACATCGAAGCAGCCTATGTACGTATCCTACCGTTCGTCGTGCGAACGCCTTTGCTCGAGAGCGAGGTGCTCAACCGGGCGGCAGGAGCCCGTGTGCTCGTCAAGGCGGAAAGCCTTCAGAAGACGGGTTCCTTCAAGTTCCGGGGCGCCTGCAATCGCGTGCTGCAAATTCCGGCTGCACTGCGGCCGCGAGGCGTCGTCGCTTTCTCGTCTGGAAATCATGCGCTGGCGATCTCGGCGGTTTGCGCGCGATTCGGCATGCCGGCTACCATCATCATGCCGTCGGATGCACCCAAGGCAAAAATCGAAGGTGCGCGGGCCTATGGTGCAACCGTCCGTCTGTATGACCGACAAACGGATGACCGGGAAGCAATCGGACGGGACATTGCCGAGCGCACCGGTGCAGTGACCGTTCCCCCCTACGACGATCGCCAGGTGATGGCCGGCCAAGGCACCGTCGGTCTCGAGATTGTGCAGCAAACGCAGGCCATCTCCGTGGCACCGGATGTCGTTCTTGCGGCCGCCAGCGGCGGCGGCCTTGTCGCCGGGGTCGCGACGGCGATCAACGCGTACTGCAGGCAAGCGCGCCTCTACGCTGTCGAGCCGAAGGGGTTCGACGATCACGCACGATCGCTTGCGAAGGGGGAGCAGGTCGCCAATGCCGCGGGCGCCAGATCCATCTGCGATTCCCTGCAGGTCGCCTCTCCCGGCAAGCTAACGTTTCCCATCAACAAGAGACTGCTGGCCGGGAGTCTCGTCGTCGACGATGACGAGGTGCGCCGGGCGATGCGCGCGGCGTTCGAGACACTGAAACTCGTCGTGGAACCCGGTGGTGCAGTGCCGCTCGCGGCGGTCCTTGCCGGGAAACTCGACGTCGCAGGAAAAACCGTCGTGCTGGTGCTGAGCGGCGGTAACGTGGACCACGATGTATTCGTCAGCGCATTGGCTTGACCATCCGGCGTTCATCCATCCAGAGCGCATTCCTGCCAGGAGGCAATTGCCATGCTTCAACCAGACAGCAAACAGTATCAACGCGTCGCGCGCACGATTGACGGATTCATGACGCTCGACTACACGGGCGTCGGGCTCATCGGAAACATCTACGAGGCGCTGCAGAAGCGGCAGCCCGGCTTTGCATGCATGGGCGCGGCCGAACGAATCGTCGAGGCGGTGCGGCGACAAGGCGGGCCGGTGCTTATCGCCACGGGATTCCCCGAGGGCGGCGGTGCTCCCGAAACCGATGGTCCGGTGGGCGCCGCGTTGATGGCGCGCGCATTCTTCCTGGGCCTTGGGGTGCCGACCGTCATCGTGATCGACGAGGACTGGGAGGAGATGATGGTGCAGACCTGCCGCGGCGCAGGGCTGGCGCCGATGCCGTTCCCGGACGACGGTGTGGTGAAAGGGATCGAGTACCTGCGGCCCGTCTACATCCGGACCGTCCCCAAGGACAAGGAAGGCAGTCATCGCGTTTCGGACGATCTGCTCGAGCGTACCCGGCCCAGCGTGATGATTTCGATCGAGCGCCCCGGTTGCAATGCGCTGGGGCTCTATCACGGCCTTGGCGGCCGCCCGCTCGACGGACTCGTCGCCGACCTCGATTACCTGTTTTATCAGGGCAAGGAGCGCGGCGTTCTGCATATCGGCGTGGGCGACGGGGGTAACGAACTCGGCATGGGTGTGATTGCGGCAGATCTGCCCGCATTTTCGCCGAAGGCTGCGTCGACCGGCGTTGCGGGTCGGGGAGGCGTTGCGGCGGTCAACGCGGCGGATCACCTCGTCGTCGCGAACGTGTCGAACTGGGGCGCAACGGGAATCATCGCGGCGCTTTCGGCGTTGCTGGAGAACCCTTTCGTATTTCATGACCCAGAACTCGAGATTCGTTGCATCGAATGCTGCGTCAATTCGGGCGGTGTGGATGGCATGTTCATGGCGCCCGAACCCGCCGTGGACGGCATCAGCGCGGTCGAATGGGAAGGGTTGCTTCGGACGCTGCGCGCGAGCGTCCGACGCACGCTGGGCGACTCGATTAACTGGCAGGGGGAACGCGGCGACTGGAGGCAGTTGAAATGACGGAACAGACCACGATCGATGCGCGTCTCGCCGAACTGGGCCTCGAACTGCCGCCGGCGAGCGTGCCGCGCGGCAGTTATCTGCCTGCGGTGCGGTCCGGAAACTACCTTCAGATAGCGGGCCAGGGGCCACGTCTGGGCGGTGAACTTCTATATGCAGGCAAGGTTGGCACCGACCTCAGCGTGGAAGACGGGCAGCGCGCAGCTCAGCTCTGTGCACTGAATATCCTGAGCCACATCGGACGAATGCTGGAGGGCGATTTTTCGCGCGTCGTTCGCATCATTCGCGTGGCTGGCGTCGTGCAGTGCAACGCCGATTTTATTGAACACGCGAAGGTGCTGAATGGTGCTTCGGACCTGCTCTTTGCCGTTCTCGGTGAAGCGGGGCGGCACGCTCGTATCGCGACCGGTGCCAATTCCTTGCCGTCCGGCATGGCCGTGGAAGTAGAGGCGACCGTAGAAATATCCTGACGCCCGCACGTGCGGATTGCCAAGCGTACGCCGATCAAGATCGGTACGAAATCTGAAGGGAGAGACGTGAGCATGCAATACGATTCAGCAGCCGGGCCGGTCCGTGACGGCGCGCATTCTGAGGGTACGTACCGGTCGGTCGCCTTTCGGATCATGCCGTTCCTGATGTTGTGCTACGTCACGGCATATCTCGATCGCATCAACATCGGCTTCGCGAAGCTGCGGATGCTGTCGGATCTCGGGCTGACGGACGCGGCGTACGGGCTGGGGGCCGGCCTGTTCTTCATCGGCTATTTCATGTTCGAGGTGCCGAGCAATGTGCTGATGGCGAAGATCGGTGCGAAAAGGACCATCTCGCGAATCATGATTCTCTGGGCGCTGATTTCGGCGGCCTTTGCGTTTGTTTCGACGCCAGCCCAGTTCTATGTGCTTCGCTTCCTGCTAGGGGTGGCCGAGGCCGGCTTTTATCCCGGCATCATTCTGTACCTCACATACTGGTTTCCGTCCGCGCGCCGCGCGAAGATGGTGGCGCTCTTTGTCGGGGCGGTGCCCTTGTCCGGCATGATCGGGGCGCCGGTATCCGGTGCGATCATGTCGGCGCTCGAGGGCGCGCATGGATTGGCGGGATGGCAATGGCTTTTCGTCATCGAGGCGATACCGTCGTTTGTGCTCGGGCTACTGACGCTCGTATTCCTCGACGACGGCCCGGCGTCCGCTCGCTGGTTGCCGGATCGAGACAGACGCTTGATCGAGCGCGAGCTGGAAGCGGATCGTCGAGCGATAGACGGACAGGGCGCCGGGATGAACCTGCGGCAGACGATGACGAACCGAAAGGTCTGGCACATGATGCTCATCTGCTTCTGCTCGGCGATTTGTTCGTACGGCGTTTCGTTCTGGTTGCCGACGCTGGTCGCGCAGCTTGCGCCAGGCGACGTCCTGCGTATCGGGCTCTACACGTCGTTGCCGTTCAGTGCGGCGTTCGTCGGGATGTATCTGATCGGTCGAAGCTCCGATAAACTTCGCGAACGCCGCTGGCATCTCGTCGTGCCGTTTTTGTGCGTGATTGCGGGGCTCGTCGCCAGTGTATTCACGCGGGGCGCGCCGGCCATTGCATTGGCGGCGTTGTGTGTCGCAGCCCTGGGTGCATACAGTACGACGTCGATGCTGTTTTCGATTCCGGGACTGTTCCTGACCGGGATCGGCATGGCTGCCGGTGTCGCCTTCATCAACTGTGTCGGCGGGTTGGGCGGGTTCGTCAGCCCCTATGTCGTAGGCGTCGTCAAGGACATGACCGGGAGCACCGATTACGGCGTTTTCTTCATTTCGTTGATGGCCGCAATCGGCGTGGTGCTGACGCTGAGCCTTCCGAAGCAGCTCGTCAATCGCTGAGGTCGATGGCCGCTGACACCTGTTGCGTCTGAACGATTGCGGGTTGGCAATTTTCTTCATGTTCGACGTGAACAGAGCAGATGATCAATCTGAAAAGTCTGGAAACCTTCTACTGGGTCGCAACGCTCAACAGCTTTCATAAGGCGGCGACCAAGCTGCATACGACGCAATCCGCGGTGTCGCACCGGATTTCCGGCCTGGAGGACGATCTGGGCGTGCTGCTGTTCGAGCGCTCGGCTCGCACCATCCGGTTGACACCCCGTGGCCGAACGCTGCTGGAATACGCGGAGCGGTTCCTGGCGCTCGAGTCCGAACTGATTTCGGCGATTGCGAGCCCTCAGACGCTGTCCGGCGTGGTTCGTCTGGGTGTCGCAGAAACGATCGTTCATATGTGGCTCACCGAGTTCATCGAGCGTGTGCATCGCGAACATCCGGGTATCGTCATCGACATCGTGGTCGACATCACTCCGGCGCTTCGCGATGCGCTCAAGTCCGGTGAGATCGACATGGCGTTTTTGCTAGCTGGGCCGGTGGTGGATCCCGATTTCGTCGAAGTGCCGCTGTGCAGATATCCAGTCGACTTCCTCGTGTCCCCTGATCTCGATGTCGGCGACAAACCATTGACGCCGGAGACCCTGGCGCGTTTCCCGATCATCACACTGCCGAAGCGGACTCATCCGTACATCACGCTGAGGGACGCCATTGCGACGCGGGACAAGCCTTCCCCGCGCATCTTCGCGAACTGGTCCCTGTCGACGATCGTGAAGATGGCGGTCGACAGGATCGGCATCGCCGTGATGCCAGGCGCAGTCGCGCGGCACGAAATCCAGGCAGGCGCACTCGTCGTCAAGGAATCAACATTCACGCTGGATGATTTCGTATTCAGCGCGGCATACGCCCGCGGGCTCGACGTACGTATCTACGAAATCCTGACGGGGTTGGCTCTCGACGCGGCCGCGTCGACGCACGGGTAGACACGTGTTTTAACGTTCGCCAGCCGCAGCGATTAACGGGGTTGCATCAGCGCAAACGCCGTCGCCTGACGAAGTTCGGAAATTTTTATCATCCTTTGGGTGGACGAGGGACGCGCGCGTCATTTCTAGAATGAAATCAATAGCCGGCACACGCGATATGACCATCCGGCTTGACGCGATTCGTACGTTGCGAGCTCTTCGATGAGGTTTTAGTGAAGTGCCGCATGGCGATCATTTCGACCGACAAATTGGCTGTTGACCACCAGCTTTCGCAAGAGAGCCGGACAGGAGGGCGCAAATGACCGATGCGAGCGAGAAGAGGGTGGCCTTGACGAGCGCGGCGGGGCGCTACGACGCTTCGGAAAAGAAGAAGTCACAGGCTAAAACGGCGCGCATCCCGATTAAGATCGTCCCGATCGAGCCGCTTCGCAAGCCGCAGTGGATCCGTGCCAAAGTCGCGACGCCGAACACGCGCTTTTTCGAAATCAAGACGATCCTGCGCGAGCACAACCTGCACACCGTGTGCGAGGAAGCGAGCTGCCCGAACATCGGCGAATGCTTCGGCAAGGGCACCGCGACGTTCATGATCATGGGCGACAAGTGCACGCGCCGCTGCCCGTTCTGCGACGTCGGCCACGGCCGTCCCGATCCGCTCGACACCGACGAGCCGAAGAACCTCGCGCGCACGATCGCCGCGCTGAAGCTCAAGTACGTGGTGATCACGAGCGTCGACCGCGACGACCTGCGCGACGGCGGCGCCGCCCACTTCGTCGAATGCATCCGCGAAACGCGCGCGCAGTCGCCGGACACGCGCATCGAGATCCTGACGCCGGACTTCCGCGGCCGTCTCGACCGCGCGATCTCGATCCTGAACGCCGCGCCACCCGACGTGATGAACCACAACCTCGAAACGGTGCCGCGTCTATACAAGGAAGCGCGCCCGGGTTCGGACTATGCGCACTCGCTGAAGCTCTTGAAGGACTTCAAGGCGCAGCATCCGGACGTCACGACGAAGTCGGGCTTGATGGTCGGCCTCGGCGAGACCGAAGAGGAAATCCTGCAGGTGATGCGCGACCTGCGCGCGCACGACGTCGACATGCTGACGATCGGCCAGTACCTGCAGCCGTCGGAGCACCACCTGCCGGTGCGTGCGTACGTGCATCCGGATACGTTCAAGATGTACGAGGAAGAGGCGTACAAGATGGGCTTCACGCACGCGGCCGTCGGCGCGATGGTGCGTTCGAGCTATCACGCGGATCTGCAGGCGCATGAGGCAGGCATTGCGTGAGGGGGGCGAGCCCGATGAGCGTGATAAAGCGCGCTTATCGAAAAACATCGCCAACGGCAATTGGACCTGATCAATTTGGCGGCGGACGATGACCCGCACGACGAACCGAACCGGACACACGAACGATCGAGGCACGATGCAGCGCAAGTTCGACAATGCTGGTGAAATGTTGAAGGGGTAAGGAGATGGAGGTGGAGATGGAGATGAAACTGAATATGGACGACGTTCAAATAGAAACGTCTCCGCAGAAGAAGCTGTCGGGCAGCATGGGGGCCGTCGGTCTGGCGCTTACCGTGCTGGCGTTCTCGGCCCCGTTGACGACCGTATCGGGATACATCCCGTTCGCGCTGATGTTCGGCGGAGTCGGCAGCCCCGTGATCTTCATACTGACGACGCTCGTATTACTGCTGTTTTCCGTCGGCTATGTGACGCTCAACAATATCGTGAAGCGCCCCGGTGACTTCTATGCGTTCATCAGCTATGGCATCGGAAAGTCGACGGGACTCGGTTCCGGCATTCTCGCCGCGGTCTCGTACTTCCTGCTCCTCGCCGGTGTCACGTCGTTCTTCGGCGTGTCGTGCTCCGATCTCGTGCACGACATGACCGGCGCTTCGATTCCGTGGTACTGGCCGACGCTCGCTTGCTGGTTAGTGGTTTCGATGCTGGGATACCTTCATGTGGAACTGTCCGCGAAGGTGCTGACGTGGGTAATGATTCTCGAGATCGTCGTTTGTCTGGCGTTTTCATTCGGTGTGCTGTCGAAAGGTGGTGTGCCAGGTGTTTCCGCGTCCGCTCCATTCATGCCGAGCCAACTGGCGAACAGTACCAACGTGCCGTTCTGCATGTTGTTCACCGTGTCGTTCTTCATGGGATTCGAGGCCACCGCGTTGTTTCGCGACGAAGTGAAGATGCCGGACCAGACGATTCCGCGTGCGACATATGGTGCAGTCATCTTTATCGGCGTGATCTACACACTGTGTGCCTACGCGATGATCATGGCTTACGGGCCGCAGGTTCAGGCGATCGCGGCCAAGACGCCCGCGGCGATGTTCCCTGACGCCTTCGCGAAATTCGTGAGCCCTAGCCTGCACCTGATCGTTTCGATGCTGGTGATGACTTCCGCATTTGCGGCGAGCCTGTCCACGCAGAACGTGCTTTCGCGCTATATGCACAACCTTGGCACGGACGGTGCGCTTCCCCGCTTCCTCGGGAAGGTGCATGCGAAGCACGAGTCTCCGTATCTGGCTTCGATTACCGTCTCGGTCATGGTTCTGTGCGTGCTGATGCCGTTCATCCTGATGGGCGCTAAACCGGATCTGCTGTACGGGCAACTCTCCGGTGTCGGGACCTCGGGCATCATCATCCTGATGACCATCGTCAACATCTCGTCGCTGGTCTGGTACGTTCGTCGGGGCCGGCACCAGGGCGTGAGCTTCGCCAAGTCGTTTCTGGCGCCGGCGATTTCATCGGTATTCTTTATCGCGCTGGTTTATCTCGTCGCAGCACACTTCGACGTGCTCGCGGGTGGCGACCCGGGGCAGTATGTGTGGATGTTCTACTGCCTGATCGGTGTGCAGGTTGCGGGCATGGCACTTGCCCAATACTTCAAGCACCGGCGCCCCGAAGTCTTCGAATGCCTGGGACGCAGCCAGAACGGTTGACGATCACGACAAGTCAGGACTCGTCGAGTCCTGGCTTTTTTTTGGTTCATCGCAGGAAACCGTGGAGGGTTTGAGAGCGATTGCGTAACCTGACGCCTGACTTTAAGGACGTCAGGAGAGGCAATTGCTCGATCGCAAGGCACTTCAGGCACTGGGCTGCTGGACAGGTTACCGGCTGGAGCGTGTGGAATGGCCGGAAGGCGAAGGCCGTACGCTGTCGCTGTATTTAAAGCCGGTCAGCAAGATCATGTACTGCGAGCAATGTGGGGCACGCTGCCAGCAGATCCACGAGACGACGGTTCGTCGGGTGCGTGACTTGCCGCTATTCGAATACCGGGTGGTGTTGCATGTGCCTCGTCGCCGGGTCTGGTGCGAACGCTGCGGCGGCCCGCGACTGGAGAAGCTGGCGTGGTTGGGCCGTTACCAGCGAGTGACGGAGCGCTTCGCCAAGGCTTGCGAGAAACTGCTGCAAGCGGCCAGCGTACAGGCGGTGGCGGCCTTCTACGATCTGGGCTGGCACACGGTCAAATCGATCGACAAGATGCGCCTGCGGGCGCGCGTGAGCGAGCCCGATTGGTCAACGATCCGCTATCTGGCGATGGACGAGTTCGCGCTGCATAAAGGTCATCGCTACGCCACGGTGGTGGTCGACCCGATCAGCCGGCAAGTACTCTGGATCGGACCGGGACGCTCGCGTGAGACGGCCCGGGCCTTCTTCGAACAGCTTCCCGAAGGCGCAGCCAAGCGTATCGAAGCGGTCGCGATCGACATGACCACGGCCTATGAACTCGAAATCAGGGAACAGTGTCCGCAGGCGGAAATCGTCTTCGACCTGTACCACGTCGTGGCCAAGTACGGCCGCGAAGTGATCGATCGGGTGCGGGTCGATCAGGCCAATCAACTCCGACATGACAAGCCAGCCCGCAAGGTTCTGAAGTCCAGCCGCTGGCTGTTGCTGCGCAACCGCCACAACCTCAAGCCGGATCAGGCCGTGCACCTGAAGGAATTGCTGGCGGCCAATCAGGCGCTGTTAAGCGTCTACGTGTTACGCGACGAGCTCAAGCGGCTCTGGTTCTACCGAAAGCCGGCCTGGGCGCAAAAGGCTTGGGAACAATGGTTCGAGCAGGCTCAGCAAAGTGGGATCGCGGCCCTGCAAAAGTTCGCCGAGCGTCTGCAGGGCTACTGGCACGGCATCGTGACTCGCTGCCGCCATCCGCTCAATACCAGCATCGTTGAAGGCATCAACAACACCATCAAGGTCATCAAGCGTCGAGCTTACGGGTACCGCGACGACGAATACTTCTTCCTTAAGATTCGCGCCGCGTTCCCCGGTAATCCTCGATGAACCTTTTTTTTGCGCTTGTGCAAAGCGAGCGCAGTGCGTTGCCTACCGCCCTTCGTAACGAGCGGCGACGTTTTGGGCGAGCGTGGCCACGATCGAACTCAGCGGCATGTCGACGCGGCGAACGAAACTGGCGGTGAACGGCATCACCGGCATCTCGTGGCCGGTATCGATGCGGCGTAGCCGGCCGGTCGCAAGATGCTCCGCGACGACGTGATGCGGGATCGCCGCGATGCCAATGCCGTCGAGCGTCATCCGGACGATCGACGACAGCGACGAGTTGCCGAAGATCCTCACGTGATGCAGATGTGACCGATCGAACATCTCCTTCAGCTGCATATACGGACGCGTCGATCGGGAAAACGTGATGACCGGATGCCGCGCGAGATCGTTCAGCGTGAGGTTCCCCGCGTCGCATTCGAAATCCGACGAGACTATCCAGCTGATCGGATAGCTGCACAACGGCAGATTTTCTGCGTTGCTCGCGTTGACGGGGCCCATCAGCAGCGCGACGTCGATCGTGCCGTCGGAGAGGCCCGCGGTGAGGTTCGGCGTGGCGTCGACATTGACCTCGAGGGTGATCTCCGGGTACTCGACGCTGAGTCGCTTGAGCAGCGCGGACAACCATGTATGCACGATCGTGTCCGACGCGCCGAGCTGGACCGTCCCGCTCAGGGCCGTGCGGCCTGCGACAGCCTCCACCATCTCCGCGCTCAGCGAGATCATTTGTTCGGCGTAGACGAGCAACTGCCTGCCCTTGATGGTCAGGAAGCAACCCCGTTTGTCTCGCTCGAACAGGCGCCCCTTCAGCTGCTGTTCGAGTTGCGCGATGCGCGCGGATACAGCCGGCTGTGTCGTGTGCAACCTTTCCGCGGCACGGTGAAATCCTCCCAGCTGGGCGACGGCGTAAAAGGTCTCCAGATTTCGAAGATCGATCATGTGACGAACTCCACCCGCGTGGGGAAAAGCGATTCGATCGCAGTTGCCCGGCGCTCGATTGCCGGTCAGATAAAGCGACGCATTTCCCCATTGCGGGGAAGGTCCGATCGATCATAACGACGAAGGTTTGAGCACTCAACACCGAACGCGTGAAACCGGCGCTAGCGCGCCCGCGGCACATTCTTTCTCCACCTTTAGGTGGACGAACCTCATTAGGCGTCTAACTAGAATTTCAACAACGCTGAACGAACGGTGCGTTCGTGAAGGTTGAAGCGAGCGGTCGATGATTGATTGCGAGTGCGTGGTTTGCGCGTCAACGTGCATCGAGGATCGAGATTCCGACCCGTGCTCACGCACTGATAAGCATCGTTGATCGCGCGATATCGCCAATCACGATTGGACCGGGCGAAATTGTCCGGTGACGATTGAAATGGCATGTCGGCACTGCTGTCACGATATTCGTCGGGCGATCGGAATTGGCAAGAAAGCTGAGGGTGCCGCGTCGAAGCGCGCTGCCACGCACACCATTTGAATAAAGGAGATTGGAATGTCCGCCTTGAAGTTTCCCAGTGAGCGGCTCGTGGACGCTTATCGCGCCATGCGAACGATTCGCCGCTTCGAGGAGCGGGTGATGGACGAGATGTCGACCGGCGACATTCCGGGCAATACCCATCTTTGCGCGGGGCAGGAGGCCAGCGCCGTCGGCGTGTGTCTGCATCTCACGGATAAGGACTACATTTCGTCGACGCACCGTGGGCACGGTCACAGCATCGCCAAGGGGTGCGATATCGGCGCAATGATGGCCGAGCTGTTCGGTCGCGCGACTGGAACGTGCGGCGGCAAAGGTGGCTCGCAGCACATCGCGGACCTGCGCAAGGGGATGCTGGGCGCGAACGGCATCGTGGCCGGCGGTGCACCGATCACGTGCGGCGCCGCGCTCACGGCAAAGTTGCTCGGTACCGGTGGCGTGGCCGTCGCGTTCGCGGGTGACGGTGCGATGAACGAAGGAGTGATGTCGGAGAGCTTCAATCTCGCGAAGATCTGGATGCTTCCGATCGTCTTCGTGATCGAGGATAACGGCTTCGGCGAGGCAACGGCGAATTCGTTCGTCTCGGCTGGCAGCTTCACGCGGCGCGCGCAGAGCTACGACATTCCGGCCGCCGAAGTGGACGGTACCGACCTTTTTGCGGTCTACCAGGCCGCAGGCGAGGCGATCGATCGTGCACGCAATGGCGGTGGCCCAAGCCTTCTTCAAATCCACGTACCGCGCTACTACGGTCACTACAGCGGCGACCCCGACAACTACCGCACCCCCGAAGAAAAGAAGGCCATGCGCCAGGAGCGCGATTGCCTGGCCAACTTCCGCCGGCAAGTGCAGGAAGGGTCGCAAGTAGCCAGTGGTGAGTTGGACGCGATCGACGGGCAGATCGAGGTCGAAATCGACGCCGCCGTGAGTGCTGCGCGAGCCGCACCGTTCCCGCCGCTTTCGGCACTGACCGCCGACGTTTACGTGAAGTATCTGTAAGGACCCACTGCAATGGCTAAGAAATCGTTCCGTCAAGCGCTGAATGACGCGCTGCACTCGGAGATGGCGCGCGATCCGCGCGTGATCATGATGGGTGAAGATTTGACTGGCGGCGCCGGCGCCAACGGTGTCAAGGATGCGTGGGGCGGTGCATTCGGTGTGACGCGCGGGCTGCTCGAGGCATACGGCCCCGAGCGCATTCGCGATACGCCGATCAGCGAGGCCGCATTCGTTGGCGCAGCTGCCGGCGCGGCCCTCACGGGTTTGCGCCCGATCGCCGAGCTGATGTTCGTCGACTTCGCGGGCGTATGTCTCGACCAGATCATGAATCAGATCGCGAAGTTTCGGTACATGTTCGGCGGCCGCGCCAAGACGCCGCTCGTGATCCGCGCGACGTACGGGGCAGGCACACGCTCTGCCGCGCAGCACACGCAGGCGTTCTATCCGATCTTCACGCACATTCCCGGTCTCAAGGTCGTGATCCCGTCGAATCCGTACGACGCGAAAGGCCTGCTGCTCCAGGCGATCCGAGACGACGACCCGGTGATCTTCCTCGAAAACAAGATGCTGTACGACACGAGGGGCGAAGTACCCGACGGGGCCTACACGATTCCATTCGGCGAAGCACGCGTGGTGCGGGACGGGAAAGACGTGCTGATCGTTGCGCTCGGCCGCATGGTCGGCGTGGCCGAGACGGCTGCTCGCCTTCTCGCGGCAGACGGGGTGTCGGCATGCATCATCGATCCGCGCACGACATCGCCGCTCGACGAGGACACGCTGCTCGAATACACGGAGGACATCGGACGGGTCGTGATCGTCGACGAGGCGAATCCGCGCTGCAGCGTGGCGACGGATATCTCCGCGCTGCTGGCCGACAAGTGCTTCGACTCGCTGAAGGGGCCGATCCGGCTCGTGACGGCGCCGCACACGCCGGTGCCGTATGCACCGAACCTGGAAGACGCGTACGTGCCGTCGCCGGAAGCGGTCGTGAATGCCGTCAAGTCGATTCTGAAGGGGTAATCAATCATGTCGTTCATTGAAGCCGTCACCATCCCCAAGTGGGGGATGACGATGACCGAAGGCACCGTGCTCGAATGGCACGCGAAGGAGGGGGACAAGGTCGAGCGCGGCCAGGAACTCCTCGAGGTCGAATCCACGAAGGTCAACAACGCTGTGGAAGCGACTGTGTCCGGGATCCTGCGGCGCATCGTGATCAACGAAGGTGAAATCGCGCCGGTCGGTGCGCTGATCGGCGTCATCGCCGACGAGGCCGCGACCGAGGAGGAAATCGACGCGCTCGTCGCAAGCTACGCGCATCGTTTGAATGCGGGCGACGGTGAGGCGGGCGGTGTCGTCGCACCGAAGGCGATTGCCGTCTCCGGGGGCAGCGTGAACGTGCTGGAGCTCGGCCCCGAAAGCAATGAGGCTGTGCTGCTCATTCACGGCTTCGGCGGCGATCTGTCGACCTGGCTGTTCAACCAGGGCACGCTCGCCGAGCAGTTCCGGACGATTGCGGTCGATCTTCCCGGGCACGGCGCATCGACGCCGATTACCGGCGGCGACGTGATCAGAAAGATCACCGAAGCTGTCGAGGACGCCGCGGACGCCGTGACGTCCGGGAAACTCCACCTGGTCGGTCACTCGTTCGGTGGTGCGATCGCCGCCGCGTTCGCGGCCAGCAAACCGGCGCGTGTCGCGTCGGTGACGCTCATCGCGCCGATCGGCCTCGGCAAGGAAATCAACCGGTCGTTCGTGACTGAATTCGTTGCTGCAGAGCGCCGTCGTCCGCTTCAGGTTGCACTAGAAAAGCTGTTTGCCGATCCGTCGAAGATCACGAGCGAAATGGTCGAGGGCACGCTCCAGTTCAAGCGTCTGGAAGGTGTCCAGGAGGCTCTGTCGGCCATCGCCGACACCATCGCCGATGAGAACGGACAGGTTCAGGCGATCGGCGCGACGCTGGCGGGACTTGCCTGTCCCGTGATGCTGCTCTGGGGCGAGCGTGACGGGATCATTCCGGTTCCGCAGGCCGACAGCTTGCCGTCCACGGTGCAGCTGCGCGTGATTCCGGGCGTCGGCCACATGCCGCAAATGGAGGCGGCGTCGGTCGTGAACGATGCGGTGCTGGACAACATCAATCGCGCCCGATAACCGCGCCTGCCGAGCGGCGGGATGCCAATTCGGCGGCGTGGTGCGGTTATCCGCGCAGTGATCTTAAGGAGACTGTGATGTCAGGACGTTTGACAGGCAAGCGAGTACTTCTGACCGGCGGCGTTGCCAATATCGGTCTCGCCATTCTGGAGTCGTTCGTTGCCGAAGGCGCGACCGTGTCGGTCGTCGATATCGACGAAGTCAAGGGTCGTGCGCTCGAATCCCGGTTCGGCGGCAAGGTGCGCTTTTTCCGGGCGGACATTTCGAGTGAAGAAGAGATCAAGACCGTCATCGGGAAGTCGTCCGAATGGATGCACGGCATCGACACGTTGTGTCTGAATGCCGGCGTCCAGCTGTCCGGGCGCGTCGAGGAATTCAGCACCGAGAACTGGGACAAGGTGTTCAGAATCAACGTGCGGGCCAACTTCATTTTCGCGCGCGAGTCGCTTCGCTACCTGCGAGCCGCGAAGAAGTCGTCGATCGTGATGATGTCGTCTCTCGCGGGCAAGCGCGGTGGTACTGGCCTTGCATGCTATTCGGCGTCCAAGGCGGCCATCATCGGTCTCACGACCACGCTGGCAATCGAATTCGCACCGGATGGCGTGCGTGTCAATGCCGTGTGCCCCGGCTGGATCGATACGCCGTTCAATCAACCGGTGATCGACTTCATGGGCGGACGCGACAAGCAGGAGTCGGTCGTCCGGACGGCGATCCCCCTCGGCCGACAGGCGACGCCGGACGAGGTCGCGCCGCTGTTCGTCTACCTCGCATCGGATGAGTCGTCCTACGTTACCGCGCAAGCGATCAATGTCGACGGCGGCGTGTACAACTGACTGCCCGACAGGGCCAGGAAGAGATCAATGAGCAAGCAGATCACATATGAAGCCGCGCGGCTGGCGATCGAGGCGGGCGTCGCCAAGGCGAACGAACTGGCGCAGCGTTCCTCGCTGTCGATCGTGGATGCGGGCGGCCATCTGATTGCGTTCACGCGTGTGAACGACGCCGCATTCGGCACGATCGAAATTGCGCACAACAAGGCATATACCGCGGCCGCACTGCGGTTCCCTACCGATTACTGGATGAAACTGGTTCAGCCGGGCGGCGAGCTGTACGGGCTCGAGCGCGCAGCGTCCCGTCCGTTGGTCGTGTTCGGCGGGGGCCTGCCGGTGAAGCGCGGCGACGAGGTCATCGGTGGTGTCGGCGTGTCGGGCGGACCGGAGGAAGCGGACGTCGCGATTGCGCGTGCGATGGTCGCTGCGCTCGGCGAGAACTGAACAACTTCGCGCAAGGGTGCTTTCAATGGAATCGACTGCAGGTACGCGGACGATGTCGGCCGACCAGGTCCGGCAGCTGATTCGCAACGGCAAGCTGCGTGCGCCGACAACGGGATATGCCGATGGCTTCATGCAGGCAAATCTTGCGATTCTGCCGAAGCGGTACGCAGATGATTTTCGTGAGTTTTGCCGGATCAACCCCAAGAGCTGCCCGCTGGTTGGTGTCGGGGAGCCCGGCGATCCGGGACTGGCCGGACTCGGCGCAATCGATATCCGTACCGATGTGCCCCGTTACCGTGTGTATCGGAACGGGGTTCACACCGATACGGTCGACGATCTGATTGATCTGTGGCGCGACGATCTCGTGACGTTCGCGCTCGGTTGCTCATTTTCGTTCGAGAGCGCGATTCTGCAGGCCGGGATCGATATCCGCCACATCAGTGCGAACCGGAACGTGCCGATGTACGTGACGAACATCCAGACCGCGGCTTCGGGACCGTTTCATGGCCCGATGGTCGTGTCGATGCGCGCGTTCAGGCCTGCCGACGCGATCCAGGCGATCGTGCTTTCGGAGCGGTTTCCGCTTGCGCACGGCGCGCCGGTTCATATCGGCGACCCGGCGGCAATCGGGATTCGCGACGTCGCCCGGCCCGAGTTCGGCGATCCGCCGGTGATTGAGGCCGGTGACATCCTTGGTTTCTGGGCGTGCGGCGTAACGCCTCAAATGGCCCTTCAGGCCGCGAAGCCGGACTTTGCGATCACGCACGAACCGGGGTACATGCTCGTCACCGATTTGCCGGCGAACACGGCGGTCGTGTGAGCAAGGAGTCGTTGCAATGTTCGATGCAGAAATCGCTGCGAAGCTGCTCAATCGCGGAACATCGCCGGCGTCGGACGACTGTGACGGCCAATACCTTGACGTGTTGCGCGAGGGGCTGCTCGATTTTTGTCACAGGATCGAGAGTCTGGTCGTAGCGGACGCCGGATACGGGGGGCCTCGCGAAATCGAGTGGCTGACGTTTGGCGACGGCTCCCGCGCGTTGCGCATTCGTACCGATGACGCGCAGACGTGCTGGAGCGAATGGGTTTCGATCGTGAGATCCGGTGTCGGCAAATCGATAGAGAGTACGAGCAAATACCTTGCGGCTGAATGAAGCGGCGAAGCCGTCTCGATCTGTTCGCAAGGGCAATTGACTGATTGGCGAGGAAGCTCGCCGGGAGACACCGATGTCCGAGCATGGCGTCCGATTGGAATGGAACGTCGAGAAGCACCACGAGCGAGAAGGAACCTATTGCCGGGACCACCGGGCAATCATCAGCCCGACGGTGACGATTCCTGTATCCGCGGCTCCCGATTATCTCGGGAACGAAAACTTGGCCGACCCGGAGCAGTTGCTCGTCAATGCGCTCGCAAGTTGCCACATGCTGTACTTCCTCGCGCTCTGCGAAGGCAGTGGCTATGCGGTCGAGTCGTATTCCGACAATGCAGTCGGGAAAGTCGAGAAAAGCGCAGAGGGGTTTCACTGGGTATCGGAGATCGTGCTCAGGCCGCGTGTGACGTTCGCGTCCGACAAGCAGCCGAACCATGCGCAGCTCGAACGACTGCATCACCGTGCGCACAAAGGGTGCTTCATCGCCAATTCGATCAAGTCGAAAGTGGAAATCGATCTCGGCTGAGCCCAGATCGGGGTCGGCTGCGCATCGATCAACAACCGTAATGAGGAGAGTGAGATGAAGAAGGAAGGTCTGGTCGTGGTCGCAACGGTCGTTGCTCGCTCGGGTAGCGAAGACGTTCTGCGCGAAGCGTTGAAAGAGCTGGTGCCGTATGCAAAGACGGAGCCAGGGTTCATTCAATACGATCTTCACGAATCGACCGAGACGCCGGGACAGTTCGTCTTCTACGAAATCTGGGAGGACGAAGCGGCCCTTGAAACGCATTCGAATACCGAGTTTGCGAAGGCGTTCGGCGCACGGGCGGGGCAATGGATCGAGTCCGTCTCGCTTAGCAAGTTCCGGAAAATCGCGTGAACCTCGCGCGAACGCTCGAGCAGCATCGTGTGTTCGTGCATTAAAGGAATCCTGTAGGCGGCGTCATGGTAAGCATTGACTTGAACTGCGATCTCGGTGAGAGCTTCGGCGCATGGCGGATGGGCGATGATGCGTCGATGCTCGACATCGTGACTAGCGCAAATGTTGCCTGCGGTTTTCATGCCGGCGATCCGGCCGGGATCTATACCGTGCTGCGTGAAGCGGCACGGCGCGGTGTCTCCGTCGGCGCTCACGTCGGTTATCGCGACCTGGTGGGTTTCGGGCGTCGCAACATGCAGCCATCCCGTGCAGAACTGACGGGCGACGTGATCTACCAGATCGGTGCACTGCAGGGGCTTGCAAAAGCAGCGGGCACGTCGATTCGCTACGTGAAGCCTCATGGCGCGCTGTACAACACGATTGCGCACGATACCTACCAGGCGGCGGCCGTCATCGACGCGATTCTGGCGATCGATCCGACGCTCGTGCTTATGACGCTGGCCGGTGCACCTGTCGCGGATCAGGCGCGCGAAGCCGGCCTTGCCGTCGTCAGCGAGGCATTTGCCGACCGGGCGTACAACGTGGATGGAAGCCTCGTGAATCGCCGCATAGAAGGGGCTGTCATTCATGATCCTAACGTCGTTGCGCATCGCATGTTGCGGTTCGTGCAAGAGGGTGTCATGACGGCAATCGACGGTACGGACATCATGATCGAAGCGCAGTCGATCTGCATCCATGGAGACAACCCGTCGGCCGTCGAGACCGCTCGCGTGCTGCAAACGCGGCTCACGGCGCGCGGCGTTACGCTTCGGCCGTTTGCCGGTGCGTGCAGGGGGGCGAACCGTGCCTGAGCAGATGCGCATCCTTTCGGCCGGGTCCGCCGGCGTTCTGGTCGAGCTCGGGAGTCTCGACACGACGCTGGCGCTTCTCGACCGCCTGCTCGCGAGCGAAGTGGACGGCGTCGACGAGGTCATTCCGGGCGCGCGTACCGTGTTGGTTCGCTTCGACCCGGTTGTCATCGATCGTGCGGCATTGATCGAGCGGCTCGGGCAGCTGGACGTGTCTGCTCGCCGGGAGCGTAGCGGGAATACGTTCGATATTCCGGTTTCCTACGACGGGGAAGATCTCGGCGAGGTCGCCGAGCTGCTGGGATGGTCCGTGGCGGAACTCGTCCAACGGCATCTGGATGCGGTCCACTCGGTCGCGTTTACCGGATTCGCACCGGGATTTGCCTATATGACCACCGACGATCCGGGATTCGATGTGCCGCGACGCAAAACACCTCGCGTGCGTATCCCGGCAGGCTCGGTCGCGATCGCGGGCACATTCAGCGGGATCTATCCGTCGGACAGCCCTGGAGGATGGCAGCTTCTCGGCACGACACAGGTGCCCATGTGGGACGTGACGCGTCCGCGAGCCGCATTGCTCGCACCCGGCGATCGGGTTCGATTCCGCGATGCGAGGAAAGGCACCACCGTGCCGGTATCGAAGCGACTGCGACCGACGCCGGTGCGCCACGTTTCAGGCCGCGGCATCATGGTCACGCGTGCGGATCGCCCGGTGCTGTACCAAGACCTCGGTCGGTCTCGACAGGCTGACCAGGGTGTCTCCATGTGCGGTGCCGTCGACAGCGCCGCGCTACGGACCGCGAACGCCTGTGTCGGCAATCCCGACAGTAGCGCTGCGCTCGAGGTGACGTTCGGCGGTCTTTCGTTGGTGCCCGATCGCGCGGTGACGCTGGCCGTGACAGGGGCGCCCTGCCCGGTGTCGATTCGAGACGCGAATGGCCGTGTGACGGTTGTCCCTCACTCGCATCCTTTTGCCGTCGACGCGGGCGAGGAAGTCACGCTCGACATTCCCGACCGCGGCATGCGGAGCTACGTGGCACTGCGCGGCGGGTTCGTCGTCGAGCGCACGTTGGGGTCCGCGTCGACCGACACGCTTTCGAGGATCGGCTCGGCGCCGATCGCCCGTGGCGATGTGCTCGTTCCGGCCGACGAAGCGGTTACGTTCGTCGAGCCCGAGCCGCCGGCCGCGCGGCCGCTTCCGCGCGCCGGCGACGTCATCGAGGTCGATGTCGTCCCGGGTCCGCGCACCGACTGGTTTACCGATGAAAGCGTCGTCCGGTTTCTGTCGCTGGAATGGCATGTCACGTCCGAGTCGAGCCGCGTCGGCATGCGGCTGTCGGGTGAGTTTCCGCTGCAGCGGCGCGACGACGCGGAGCTGCCGTCGGAAGGCACGCTGTTCGGATCGATTCAGGTGCCGCACAGCGGGCAACCGGTGTTGTTTCTGACCGATCACCCGGTCACCGGCGGATATCCGGTCATTGCCGTGGTCGCGGCACATCATCTCGGCATGCTCGGGCAGATTCCGATCGGCGCCCGCATTCGCTTCAACCCGATATCCGCATTCGATCCGCAAGTGAAGGAACTAGTTCGATGAAGAAGCTGCTCATCGCAAATCGTGGCGAAATCGCCATTCGCGTCATTCGCGCCGCGCGCGACTACAACGTGGCGTCGGTCGCCATCTACTCGGACGCGGACGCCGGTTCGCTGCATGCCGAACTGGCCGACGAGGCGTACGGATTGGGCGCCGGGCGCCCGGCGGACACCTATCTCGACATCACGAAGATTCTGGCGATTGCACGTCGCGCCGGCGCCGATGCGGTTCATCCCGGCTACGGCTTCCTGTCCGAGCGCGCGGAATTTGCCCGGGCGGTCATTGATGCCGGCCTGATCTGGGTCGGCCCGTCGCCGGAGGTGATCACCGCGCTCGGCGACAAAGTGCAGGCGCGACGTATCGCGTCGAAGGTCGGCGCGCCGCTGGTCAGGGGTTCCGACGGGCCGTTGAGCAGTGCGTCGGATGCGGTAGCGTTCGCGCGGGAAGTCGGCCTGCCGTTGGCGATCAAGGCCGCGTTCGGCGGCGGCGGCCGCGGCATGAAGATCGTCCGGCGCATCGAAGATGTCGCGGAAATGTTCGATTCGGCGGTTCGGGAGGCGACGGAAGCGTTCGGCCGGGGCGACTGCTACGCAGAACAATTTCTCGATCGTCCGCGCCATATCGAGGCGCAGATCGTCGCCGACCATCACGGCAACACGGTCGTGCTCGGTACGCGCGACTGCTCGCTTCAACGCCGAAACCAGAAGCTCGTGGAGGAGGCGCCCGCGCCTTTCATCACCGACGAGCAGCGCGCGCGGATTCACGACGCGGCGCGGCGGATATGTGCCGAGGCCGGATATACGGGGGCCGGCACGGTGGAGTTCCTGCTCTCGCAAGATGGCGTCATCTCGTTTCTCGAGGTGAATACGCGATTGCAGGTCGAGCATCCGGTGACGGAGGAAACCACCGGCGTCGATATCGTGATCGAGCAACTGCGCATCGCCGACGGCCTTCCCGTCTCGATCACGGCGACGCCGGAGCCGCGCGGTCACGCGATCGAGTTCCGTATCAACGCGGAGGATCCGGGCCGCGGTTTCTTGCCGACACCGGGCGCGATCACGCGCTTTCGTCCGCCGGCAGGTCCCGGTATGCGGCTCGACTCCGGTGTCGAATCCGGTTCGCAGATTCCGGGGCTGTACGACTCTCTCATGGCCAAGCTGATCATCACGGGCGAGACGCGGCACCAAGCGTTGGCCCGTGCGCGTCGCGCGCTCGCCGAATTCAGTATCGAGGGCGTGGCTTCGGTGTTGCCTTTCCATCGGGCGGTGCTCGAGGAAAGGAGCTTCACCGGCGAAGACGGTTTCAAGGTTCATACCAACTGGATCGAAACGGAGTTCCGCGGGATTGAGCCTTCGGCACGCGTCGCACCGGCGGAGGGAGGCTTGTTGAAGAGCTTTATCGAGATCGATGGAAAGCGTCACACGATCGGCCTGCCCGCGTCGCTGTTTGCAAACGTCGGCGCCCCGCGCGCTTTCGACGATGAGGTGAAGGCAGACGCGGGTACAGACATCGTGACGGCACCGGTGCCTGGAACGTTGCAGAAGTGGCTGGTGAAAGAGGGAGCGACGGTGTCCGAAGGAGATGGCGTCGCCATCATGGAGGCGATGAAGATGGAGATGCGTGTCATTGCGCCGAAAGGTGGTCGGATCAGGATCCAGACGGAATCGGGACGTGCGGTCGCCGCGGGCGAGAAGATCGCGGTTATCGAGTAAGGAGCGAACGAGACATTGAATCTGAATTGAGCAATCGAGATGTAATGAATGTAAGTCATGTAATTCGGAATACTGAATGACAGACGAAAGATCAAGTTTTTGTCGAATGAGTCAAGCAATCGGCTGAGTGCGTCACGAGTACGACAGCCTTAATGGAGGAAAACCGTGAAAAAATTGAATGTCGCTCTGGTGGGCACTGGCTTCATGGGCAAAGCCCACTCCATCGCTACTGCCGTGGTGCCGATCCTGTTCGGCTCGCCGGTGGAAATCGAGCGCAAGGTCGTGGTCGACATCGACGACGAGCTCGCACGCAATGCGGCTGCGCAATACGGGTTCGCAGAGCATGCGACGGACTGGCGTGAAATCGTGTCGCGCCCGGATATCGACATCGTCGACATCTGCACGCCGAACGACACGCACGCGGCGATCGCGATCGCGGCCGCGAAGGCGGGCAAGCACGTGATGTGCGAGAAGCCGATGGCCATGACGGTGGCCGACGCGGAGGCCATGCATGCAGCCGCGAAGGAAACCGGCGTGGTCACGATGATCTCGTACAACTATCGCCACACGCCGGCATTGCAGATGGCCAAGCGCCTGATCGACGAAGGGCGTATCGGCGAGATCCTGACGTTCCGTGGCTACTACCTGCAGGACTGGGGCGCTGATCCGAGCACGCCGCTGTCGTGGCGCTTCAACAAGGAAAAGGCGGGCTCGGGCACGCTCGGCGATATCGGCACGCACGTCATCGACGCAGCGCGGCTGCTCGTCGGCGAGTTCGAATCGGTGAACTCGATCGTCAAGACCTTCATCGCCGAGCGGCCGCTGCCGGCCGGCCGCTTCTTCGGCCCGGCAGGCCAGGCGTCGTCCGAGAAGGGCAAGGTCGACGTCGACGACATGGCCATGACGATGATCAAGTTCGCCAACGGCGTGTGCGGGACGATCGAAGTGACGCGCAACGCGTGGGGCCATCACAACCAGCTCGGCTTCGAAATCCACGGCACGCGTGGTTCGATCGCGTTCGATTATCAGCGCCTGAACGAATTGCGTGTGGCATTCGCAGACGATCCTTCGGACGCGTTCGGCTTCCGCACGATCTACTCGGGCCCGCATCAACCTTTCGGCGACAAGCTGTGGCCGGTTGCCGGGATGGGCCAGGGCTACATCGATATCAAGTCGATCGAGTGGTACAACTTCCTGCAGGCAATCGCCGGGAACCAGCCCGCCGCACCGAACTTCGAGGACGGAGTCCAAATCGAGCGCATTGCAGACGCGATCCTCGTGTCGGGTCAAAGCGGTGTGTGGGAACACATCCAGCAGCCCACGCGCGGATAACACGGCTGCCGCGTGAAGTCGTGCGGCGATGGTGATCTTCCTAAGTGGGCGGCAAATCTGTAAGGCGGCTCGTCGGCAACCGATCCGACGAGCGCGTCCTCATCTGCTACCCACGTCGAAGCATCACCGTTCGGGGCGCGATGCGATGGATCGGGATGCGGCCACCAGGTCGACAGCATTCGAACGATAGCGTATCAATAGATCGGAGGCAGGAGATGTCCCTGGCAATTGGGGTGATCGGTGTCGGCGTAATGGGATCGGAGCACGCGCGCATCTTGCGCGAAGAGACGTCGGGCGCGGAGCTGGTCGCAGTCTGCGATGCGGACGAAGGACGTGCACGCACCGTGGCGTGCGGCGCGCGAGTCTATACGGACCCGCGAGCACTGATTCTCTCCGAACATGTTGACGCGGTTCTCGTTGCAGCGCCGGACCCGTTGCACGGCGACCTCGTACTGCAGTGCATCGAGGCCGACAAGCCGGTCCTGTGCGAGAAGCCGCTGGCCGGTACGGCAGTCGAGGCGCTCAAGGTCGTCGATGCGGAAATCGCGAAAGGCCAGAAGCTGGTCCAGGTCGGTTACATGCGTCGATTCGACCAGCCGTACATCGAAATGAAGCGTGCGATCGGAGACCGCGAGATCGGTGCACCGGTTGTCGTGCACAACGTCCACCGCAATCCCGTCGCGCCGGATTGGTTCAACGGCCCGATGTCGATCACCAATGCATTCGTTCACGAAATCGATGCAAGCCGCTGGTTGCTCGATTCCGAGCCTGTTGCCGCACGTGTCTACAGTGCTGACAGCGGTGATCCGCTGGTCGTCGTGATGGAAATGGCCGGCGACGTGATCGTGTCGTCGGAGGTGTTCATGAATTGCCAGTATGGCTATCACGTACACGTGCAGGTTGTCGGGCGAACCGGAACGATCGAGACCGCTCCGCCGGGATGCGTCGGCAGGAACGCCGGCGGCTACGGCATGACGGCCTATGCAGGAAACTGGATCGACCGGTTCCGGTCGGCCTATGTGAAGCAACTCAACGAGTGGGTCCGATCGATCGGCACCGGTACCGCGAGCGGCGGTGCCAATGCGTGGGACGGCTATGTGACGACGTCCGTCGCGGAGCAGATCGTCGCGGCGATGAGCCGTGGGACGTCAGTGACGTTCGCGGCCGAGCGCTACCGTCCGGCGATGTACGCGTAGCCGTGTCGATGCACGGCAATGGAAAAGTTGGCGCGACTCGGGAGGAAAAATGATCAGAATCGGCATTCTCGGATGTGGGCGCATTGGTCAGGTTCATGCGCTAGGTATCAGGCAGATTCCATCGGCGACGCTGGTCGCGGTCGCCGACGTCGACGAGCGTGCCGCGCACGTCTGCGCCGACCGGTTCGGAGTTGAGGCACGCGCTGCAGTGGAAATTCTCGACGGGAGGGACATCGATGCGGTCGTGATCGCAACCCCGTCATCGACGCATTTCGATCTCGTGCACGCAGCGGTGGCTACCCGAAAGGCCATCTTTTGCGAGAAGCCCGTAGACCTGTCGTCGGCACGGGTAAGAGCATGCATGGAAGCCGTTGAGAACGTGGGCGTGCCCTTCATGACGGCGTTCAACCAGCGGTTCGATCCGCACTTCGGTGAGTTGGCGCGCCGCGTACACGACGGTGAAATCGGCGACGTCGAGACCGTCGCGATCACGTCTCGCGATCCGGCGCCGCCGCCGTTGTCGTATCTGAAGACGTCTGGCGGCCTCTTTCGCGACATGATGATTCACGATTTCGACCTCGCGCGATTCCTGTTGGGCGAAGATCCGGTGCGTGTGTTCGCCACCGGATCGGTGCTGGTCGAGCCGTCCATTGCCGAGGTCGACGACGTGGATACGGCGGCGGTGATCCTGACGACGAAGTCGGGGCGGATCTGCCAGATCTCGAATTCGCGCCGCTCGACCTACGGCTATGACCAGCGAATCGAGGTTCATGGATCGCGCGGCATGCTGCGCGTCAAGAACGTGCACGAGTCATTGGTGGAGCGAGCCACGGAATCCGGGTTCGCGATGCCGGTCGCACAACCGTTTTTTCTCGAGCGCTTCGGCGCCGCCTATCTCGCCGAAATGCGCTACTTCGTCGACACCGTGTCGGCGGGAAAACTGCCGAGACCGGATGCCGGCGACGGCCTGAAGGCCCAGCTGATCGCCGACGCGGCCACGCTTTCGTGGCAGCGCGGGCAGCCGCTGGAAATCGCCGGTTGATCGAAGCGGCCGGCAGGGAGAAGACGGCCGGTCGTCATTTCACACAAATCGGATGCTCCCATGAAGATCGGAATCGTTGGCCTCGGCAACGTCGCAGAGCTGCACGTGGCGGCTCTCGCCGAAATGGATCCGCAGTTGTTTTGCGGCGGCTGGAGCCGGACTTACAGGAAGGCGCTAGCGTTCGTCGACAGGTTCGGCGGACGCGCATACGAAACCGTCGACGAGCTGCTGGACGACAAGACGGTCGACGCGGTTGTCGTGTGCACGAATACCGGGTCGCACTTCGACATGGCCCGGCGTGCGTTGCTGGCGGGCAAACACGTGCTACTCGAGAAGCCATTGTGCGAGCAGGCGACGCAGATTCGCGAACTTGCGGAGATTGCCCGGTCGCAATCGAGAATCTGCATGCCTTCCCACAATTACGTTTATGCGGAGAGCATGCGCCGACTGCATGCGCATATCGCTTCCGGGAAGCTGGGCAGGATCGTCAATTTCTGGGCGATTTACAACAAGCGGCATGACGCGGCGATCGGCGCGCCGGATCTGACGATGCGCGAGCTGATGGTGCATCACGCGTACTGCATGCTGTACTTCGTCGGCCGTCCGTCGTCGGTCTTCGCGACCGGCTCCAATGTGCACTTCGACGATCCTGATGCCGACGATCAACTGATGATCACCGCGGAGTATCCGGACGGAACGATCGCGAATCTATGGGGAAGCTTTTCAGCCGACGATCGCAGTCGCGATCCCTGGTCCGTCTATTTCAAGATCATCGGCTCCGACGGAAGCGGCGTGATCCCGTGGGATGTCACGAAGTTCGGCGACGCGAGACTTCCGTTCTGGGATGACGCAACTTACTGGGACAGTTTTCTGCAGGTCGAAAGCTTTTTCGTGAACGAATGCGTCGCGAAAGGCACGACGCCGTTGTCGACGCTCGACGACGCCCATGACGCGGCCGTCGTGCTGGATGCGGCGCGTCGGTCGCTGCGCGAGCGGCGCGTCGTATCGGTCGCTTACGGTTCCTGAGCCACGCAGAGGGGCAAACATGATCAGATACGCTGTTGTAGGCGCAGGGTGGATATCGCAAGAGGCGTTCATGCCGGCCGTTGCGCAGACCGGAAATTCGACGATCGGTGCGTTGGTCTCCGGAAATCCTGACGGCGCGCTCAAGCTCGCGCGATTCCATGGGGTCGACACGATCGTCGGGTACGACGACTACGAGCGGCTGCTGAACAGCGACGTCGTCGACGCCGTCTATATCGCGGTGCCCAACCCGCTCCACGCCGACTATGCGATTCGAGCTGCGCGGGCCGGCAAGCATGTATTGGTCGAGAAGCCGATGGCGACCAGCGTCGCGGATGCCGAGGCGATGATTGCGGCCGCGACCCAGGCTGGCGTTTTGTTGAGCACCTGTTACCGGTTGCATCATGAGGCTGGGACGATCGCGGCGCTGGAAGCGATCCGGGAAGGCCGCATTGGCGATCCGAAGTACTTCAGCGGGGTGTTCGGGTTTCAGTCTGCGACGGGCAATCACCGGCTGGACAGCAAGAATTGGGGTGGCCCGCTTCAAGACATCGGGATTTACTGCGTGAACGCGGCGCGGCATATCTTTTCCGATGAACCCGTGGATGCGTTGGCGATCACGACGCGCCGCTCTGGGGATCCCCGCTTTTCAGACATCGACGACGCTATTGCGGTTACCCTGCGCTTCCCCCGGGATCGAATCGCACAATTCTATTGCAGTTTTGGCACGGCGTCGGTCGATATGTACAGGGTGCTGGGAACCGAAGGGGACCTGACCATGGAGCCTGGTTTCAGGTTCGAGACGCCGACGCGGATGGTACTGAACACGAAGGACGCTTCAGAGACGATGCATTTCCGGCACTGCGACCACTTCGGTGGGATGATCCAGCGATTCTCCGAATGCATACAGAGAGGCACCAAACCTGCCGCGAGTGTCGAGGAGGGACTGGCTGATCTGAAGACCTTGTTGGCGATCGAGGCGTCCGCGCGCACGGGAACGGTGGTATCCGTCGAACCGACGCGGTTCAGCCGACGGAACCTGACGCTGGACGATGTGCGCGCCGTGCCGAGAACGGAAAAGCGCCTGCTGCTGTAGGCAGCATGTCACGAGAACCCGCGGGACGCGCTGGCCGAGGCTCGCCCGGCGAGCCTCACATTCCTGCCGCGGATCGCGACGCGTAGCACGCGATTCAATTGTACCCGAGGATCGATACCGACCGGAGATCAGGTCGATCGGGGACGTTCGCCGCGATGGAAGACATGGGTTCACGCAGAAGGGCCATGTACGGGGAGGTATTTCGCGGGTCGGTGACAGGTGCCTTTCGATGGCTCGTCCGGGTTGCCGTGCCGGCGTTGTGAAGGGCGGTGCCGAGAACTTTCCGTGACGTCATGGGGTGGGTCCAGATAGATCCGTTGTTTCGTGATTCACGGTTGCCAGAGTGGCTTCCGCGTTCTAAATCATAAAAGAAGGAATGCGAATGAATAATAGGATCGGAAATGATCTTGCGCTAACAAGAAATTCCGCTCACGTCTGTCAACATTTTCCTGACAGGCAGTGAGGAACGTCTGAGTGTTCGACGCAGCTGCGCTGTCGTCACCGTGTCGACTCGTGCAGGCAGACGCGCGCCGGAAAGTGTGCCGTGCCGGATGTCGGAACGAATACCAGCTTCCTTCAGGGTAGGGTAATGAATACGCGCTTTCTGGATACGTTCGTAACACTCGCGCACCAAGGCAGCTTCCGGGCTACGGCGCGTCTTCTTCATACTTCGCCGGCGACGATATCGACACGCATTAAGGCGCTCGAGGACGAATTGAGGACCGAGCTCGTCGATCGGACGGCGGCGGATTTTCGTCTCACCCTATCGGGGCAGAGCTTGTTGGCGCTGGCGAGGAACGTGGTGGACGCGACCCGTGCGCTCAAGCAGGCAGCCGGCCTCGAACTCGCGTTGCGCGGGCCCATACGTTTCGGTGTCGTCGACACGATCGTCCATAGCTGGCTCTCCCTGTATGTGACGCAGTTGAGGGAGCGTCTACCTGGGCTGGTGATCGAGCTGACCGTCGATTCGAGTCCGGCATTGAACAAGAAAATCCTGCACGGAGAACTCGACATGGTCGCGTGCGCAGAGATCGTCGATAGCAACAAGATCACGTCGAGCCGGATTGCAAGCTATCCAGTTCGATGGATTGTCAGCCGGGAACTGCTTTCCGACTCGGACGTGGACCCGATTCGCCTTGCCTTGGCGCGGCCGATACTTACTTTCGGAAGAGGCACGACGTCGCACCTGGCGGTGGAACGCATCGTCCGAACACTCGCGAGTCGTGCCGGCATCCCGGACGACGCGATACGCATAACCTGTGCCTCTTCTGTCGCCGCGATCGTGCAATTGGTGCGTGATGGATATGGTGTCGGGGCAGTCCCGCATCTTTTCGTGCGTGACGAACTGGAGAACGGACGCTTCGCCGAGCTCGCGCTGGAACCGCAGCCACCGTCGATCGACGTGTCGTTGTGCATGTCGGTGAATGCGTCCCCGGCCGTCGTCGCGGCAGCCGACGCAGCTAAGGACGTATGCGCCGCATACTGCAGCGGAAGGCCGGCAACCCTGATCCGGCCTGCATGACGGTCATCCCGCTTACGGTCGTTCGGGCAGTGGCGTGTTCCGGTTGGCTTCCCCGGATATGGTCGCCGGCCTGTATATGACTTCCCCTAGTATGAACCGGCGGCATGTTGCGGTAGGCTGTCACATTAGGTATCAGATGTTAGTCTGGTGCGAATTTCATGCTTCACGCTTGTGCGGCCGCCCGCTTGGTGCTGAGTACTCGTCAGGCCGCGGATTTCGCGCGATTGGTGTGCGTACTCATCCCTTCCGGCAAAGAGAATTGGCGATGTTAGTCGAAGTCAGCAAATTCAGGGAATCCCAGGAGTTCGCCCTTCAAACCGTTAACTTCGCACGGTCGATGCTCAATTGTTCAGCAGCCGTGTTTACATGGCTCGATTCGCACGACCAGCTATTGCCGCACACCCAGATGGGATGGCCGGAAGAAACCATCAAGGACTATTACACGGTATTCGCCTCAGCCGATCCGCTGAACGTCTATCGTCTGATCAAACAGCGTGCGACCGTCGTGACCCTCAAAGGTGCAAAGCGCGACGACCAGCACTCTAGCTGGTCGGATTACCAGAGAAAGTATGGTCTCGTGGACGAAGTCGGGTTCCTGTTCTGGGCAGGGGATACACCATTGGCGTGTCTCTCCGTCATCAAGAAGCAGGGCGACAGCCCGTTCTCGACCCCGGAACCCTTCGGACAGATGTACGACTACATGCAGCACAGCTTCTCGATGCTTGCCTCCGTCAAGAAGGTCCAGGCCGACCATGTGCTGCGAAACGAGTATTTCCTGACGGAACGGGAACTTGTCGTTGCGTCCCTCATGACCGCAGGCCTTTCAAACAAGGACATCGCGGAGACGCTGGGCATCGAGCTTGCCACCGTCAAGTCGCATGTCATTCGCATCTTGGGCAAGCTGGGAATCGAGAGCCGTACGCAGCTTGCGGCGTTCTCCGCGGACTTGGGCACTCCAACAACGAAGTAGCCTGAGCGCACCGGGGCGGTGCGTTCATATTCGCCGCCGGCTGCGTCAATGGAAATTTTTCTCATCCTTTGGATGGACGAACGGCGTCTTGGCCATACATACAATGGTTTCAAGGCCGGCGGACATCATCCGAGAGGTCGGAACGCTCGCATTGGCCATCGCCTGTTGCGTGGACTGACCGTTCACTTCATCGACCAGAATCTTCAACCTTGAAGACGGTGCACGTTGCGCACGGTACGATCGATGTTCGAATATAAATTCGCATAACGAATTAAATTACGGTGAGTGATGGATGCTTGCCGAGCGACGATTGATTGCGGACACCGCGTCCGCTCTGGCTTGCCGAGTTGATAGAAATTCGTGATCTGCATACATCGAGAATCACAATTGGACCTCGTCTAATTGGCGCAAGACGATGCAACGACACGAATCCTGGAAACGCAAAGCGCACGATTCGCCGGCTCAATGAGCAGCGCACGTGCTGGTCAAAGTGAAGTCAAGGAGACGTTTCAGTGAATGATTATTCCGGGCGTGTGGTTGTCGTAACCGGTGCCGGCTCTGGCATGGGGCGGGCAATGGTTCGCGAGTTCGTCTCGAGAGGGGCGAACGTAGCCGCACTCGATATCAATCTCAAGGGCGCCGTTGCCACCGTTGAAGCGTTGGCGAATCCGTCGATGGCGTACGCACATCAAGTAGACGTCAGCGATCCGCGTAGCGTCGAGACCGCTGTCAATGCGGTGATCGAGCGCTGGGGGCACATCGATCTTCTGTGCAACAACGCCGGCATTCTGGATGGACACGCGACGGCTCACGAGGTGAGCATCGAAGAGTGGGATCGCGTCATCGCAGTTAACCTCACGGGACCGTTCCTGATGGCCCGAGCGGTCATTCCGCAGATGCTGAAGCAAGGCAAAGGGGTGATCGTGAACACATCGTCCACCTCGGGCTTCAGCGCTGCAGGCGGCGGGACTGCCTACACGGCATCCAAGCATGGCGTGATTGGTTTGACTCGACAACTCACCTTCGAATACGGCGCGCGCGGTATCCGCGTCAATACGATTTGCCCGGGCGCGACCGCGACTCCGCTGGCGATGTCGGAACATACGACGGCGAATTCGCCCGATATGGAGGCGGCGCTTCAGAAATTTCCGGCGCGCCGGTGGTGCCAGCCGGAAGAAATTGCCAAGCTCGCCGCGTATCTGGGTGGCGACGATGCCGACTTCGTGCACGGCAGCGAGTACGTAATGGATGGGGGCTGGCTTGCAGCTGCACGGGATCCGTTCTGAGCGTGCGTTTGGCTACACGCGTGCGCGGTGCAGGCACCTGCGTCCGCGCCTGCACATCTCGGTGGAACAATAGGAGCTTGTGAATGTTTTCGAATCGTGAATGGCCGGAAACCGGCATTGAAGGCTTCGAGCGAGGCTTTCAAACGGTTGATGGCGTGCGGATGCATTATGTGAGCGGAGGCAAGCCGGACGGCGACGTGCTGGTTCTGATTTGCGGTTTCCCCCAAAGCTGGTATGCGTGGCGCAAGGTTTTGCCTCTGCTTGGGCATCGGTACCGTGTTATTGCTCCGGATCTTCCCGGGCAAGGTGACTCGGATCGTCCCGCGGGTACGCTTGATACGGTCAAGGCGGCCAGGCTTCTTCGTGGCTTGGTTGAAAAGCTCGGTGTCGATCGCCATGCACTGGTCGTGCACGATATCGGCGGATGGGTCGGCTATCCCTATGCAGCGATGAACGGCAACAAGGTCACCGGCCTCGCGATTCTCGACACGGGTATTCCGGGCATCAGTCTTCCGGATACGCTGCCGTGGGCTTCCGACGTTGCGTGGCGGACGTGGCATGTCGCATTCCACAACATCCCCGATCTTCCGGAGGCACTTCTTGCCGGACGCGAGCACATCTACCTCGAGTGGTATTTGCAAAGGAAGGCGGCAAATCCGCAGGTGTTTTCCCAAGCGGACTTCGAGGAATACCACCGCGTCTTTCTGACGAATGGCCTGAAAGGCGGTCTCGCTTACTACCGTGCTATCTCAGTGTCTGCCGACCAGAATCGCGAATTGAGCGTGAAGGGTAAGCTCACGATGCCGGTTCTCGCCGTGCGTGCCGATCAGGGATCAATGCCCGATCTGGTCCCGCAACTGCAGCAGGTCGCTGCGGACGTACGCGGAACGATGGTCGCTTCCGGGCACTACATCCCGGAGGAGGCGCCCGAGGCGCTTGCAAAGGAACTCGAGAGTTTCTTCGGCTAGTAGGAGCGGATAAGCGGGCGCCGGTTTTGACGACCTTGCCGGCGTCTGAAGATATCCGTCACCCGGTTCGAACGGGTACGGGGTTCGCGCCGCATGCTGCCGATCGAAGTCAGTGCGTCGTGGGAGCTGCGCTCCACCGGTGAGAGATTGTTGATCTTGAAAACGGCCAGCACCGACTAAAGAATTCAATTAAGTTAATCAGTATTCCTAGTGAAATTAACTTCTGATATTGGGGGGGATATGAAAAAGAAAGTCATCGCAGTGGCCGCGCTGAGCATCGTAGCGTTTTCGCAAGCAAAGGCTCAAAGTTCCGTAACGCTTTACGGGATCGTCGACACGGGTGTCGGGTACGTACACAACAGCGGCGGGCAGAGCTCGCAAGTGAGAATGTTGCCCAGCAATCTGTCAGCGTCTCTGTGGGGATTGAAGGGAACGGAGGATTTGGGCGGCGGGCTCTCGGCCATCTTTACGGTCGAGAGCGGCTTTGATGGCACGAACGGTGCGCTTGCGACACCGGGCAAGTTGTTCAGCCGACAAGCGTTCGTGGGCATTTCGAGCCCGTACGGCACTCTGACGCTTGGTCGTCAGTACGACCCCCTGACGGACCTCGAACAGCAGTTGACTGCCGACGTTTACAGCGGCTGGTTCGCTACGCCGGGTGACGTCGACAACTACGACTCGAGTGCTCGGTTCAACAACGCCGTGAAATGGGTGAGTCCATCGTGGGGGGGTGTTTCGGCCGAGGTCATGTATGCGCTTGGCGGCGTCGCTGGATCCACGGGGTCGGGGCAGACGTGGAGCGCAGCAGTTGGCTATCAAAGCACGTCGTTCAGCGTCGGTGGCGGCGTTCTCCACATCGACAACGGCAATGCAACGTTAGGCAATCGCGGCACATCCTCGTCCGACTCGCTGTTTAATTCGCCGGTAAACGCGGCTTATGCGTCAGCCCGGTCGATCAATATCGCGCGGATCGGCGCCAATTACGTCGCGGGTCCGTTCACGGTCGGCGCGGCATATGGCTACGCGCAGTACGCGTCGGATGCCGCGTCGACGTTCACCGGATCCGAGAAGTATCACAACGGTTCGATCTTCGCCCAGTATCAGGTGACGCCTGCATTTCTGCTGATCGCCGGCTACAACTACACGCGCTCGCTGGGGGATTCGTCCGCGAAGTACCACCAAGTAAATATCGGGGCCGACTACAGCTTGAGCAAGCGCACCGACGTCTATGCGCTCGCGGGGTATCAGCACGCGAGCGGGCAGAACGGCCAAGGTGCCGCCGAGGCTTCCATCGGTTCGTACGGAATTGCGGCGGGCAAAAGCACGCAAGAAGTTGTAGCCGTCGGCCTGCGGCACAAGTTCTGAAGCGATCTACACGAGGCGCCGCGGACCGATACGAGGGCGATTCCTTCGTGAGGTTCGCGGCGCCGCGTTGCTCCTTTTCGTTGAGCGTATTGGGATTTCTGTATGCCGGCTTCAACTCACTCCGATGTGGATTACGCCTCCAGTCCGGTCCCTGAAGATGCAAGGACCAGTTGGAGGGGCATATTCTTCGCTACGTTAGGTATCGCGACCGCGCTTTTCTTTGCTCAGATTGCGTCGATCATTACCGTTAGGTATGGCGTAGTCGCAGCGCTAATCGGACTGGCTTACGGATACTGCATTTCGACATTTGTCGGTGTGCTGCTTGTTCGCCGATCTATCGAGACAGGATTTGGCATCAATATCTGGGCCAGAACCGTGCTCGGGTATCGTGGAGCGGGATTGTTCAGCCTGGCTTACGGAGTGGCCTGCCTCACTTACTTCGTTGCCGAAGCCAGCATCATGGGGGCTTCGCTACAGGCTCTCCTTCCAGAGGTTCCTCATGCGTTGATATATGTCTGCTTGGTCTTCGTCATGTTACCGCTTGTGTGGTCGGGAATGAAGGTCCTCGCAAGATTCCAGACGATAAGCCTAGTGCTGTTTGTTGTGTTCGTCGTGTGGGCGATAAGAAATGCGCTTGGTGTTCCAGTTGCAGGAGCGTCGCTCCCGGAGATTCAGCTTGCGGCAGACCCCTTCACGAGCCTGCTTGAAGTATTGGGCATTGTTAACGGTCTCGCTTTCATCGTAGGTCTCGTGACGGCCGACTATGCAAGATTTGTCCGCAAACAAGAACTCCGAGCAGGGACTGTGTTTGTCGGAGCGTTGTTTCCCGCGTTCTGTTATGGGATCACCGGGGTCTTGGGGATCTGGTTCGCTGTCAAGATGCGGGAAAGCAATCCTGGCGTCTATTTCGTTTCGTTGCTGGGTGCAGGGGGGATCATTTTCGCCTGTACGACTCAGCTCAGAATCAATCTCGGAAACATCTACTCAGGCACCGTTGCCTTCGTCAACGCAGTCGAGCATCTATTTGGCGTTTCCGTCAGCAGAAGGGTCGTCATCGTTGTTTTCTGCGCCGTTGCGGCCACCGTGCTGATATCAGATGGTACGCAATTGCTCGCGAGTGCCCTGAACTATATCGGTATGTCCATGGCTTGCCTCGTCACGTTGCTTCTCGTCGATCAGTTCTGGGTTGCGCGATCCCGCGACGTGTCCGATGCGATGCCTCAAGTGATCAAAAACTGGCGATGGACGGGATTAAGCTCATGCCTGATCGCAACCCTCTGTGGAGTATGCATCGGTAACGCGTCGCTCTTCCCGTCGTTGTACCAGTGGGCGACACCTGTGTCAGTACTTGTCCAGGCGATCCTCTTTCTTGGTATCGAATCGTACTCCAATCGAGGAAGGGGAATGTCGTCACATGCTGCCTCGAGCTAGGGGGCACGTGACAAACTAACCTGTTCTCCGGAGCGCGAGGCAACCTGACACTAGCGAAGGTCACTATCGAGGAAGATGTGAGGATGAGGAAGCGCTTTACGGACGAGCAAATCATCGGCTTCTTGAGAGAGGCCGAGGCTGGCGAGGCGGTCCAATATCTGTGCAGGACGTACGGTTTCAGCGATACCTCCTTCTACTCCTGGCGGGCGAAGTTCGGTGTCAAGGACGACATCGAATCGCAAAGGTTGAAGGACCTTGAGGCCGAGAACGATCGACTAAGGAAGCTATTGGCAGAAGCCTTGGCCAAGCAAGGGGCGTCGGGTATCGCTACAGAAGATGCGTAGATTGTCGACGTCGCCTGAGTCGTCGTCGTTCCGATGTCGTTGTGATTGGCATCGAGCGATCCGTCATTCGACCTGGACAGATCATGGTGCTTCACGCTTTGTAAATCACCGCCACCACTGCGCTTTGACGCCGAGTATGGTGAGCCCTCAGTAGTGGCCTCAACAAGGAATCGAGTCATGCGAAAGATATTCCGACGATCGCTGCAAAATCGTCATCCGATTGGTTCAACAGAGGTCTCTGCTTGTCAGACGGATTCCGATCGTGGATCTCGTAATGTTGAGTCGGACCGAAGCAGATTGGTTACGTACTATAGCCTCGGACAAGTAGTTGCGTGCTTGAGTTTCGACGCGTGGAATGGAGGGCAGAGCTCGACCGAGCGTAGCCGAAAATGAAGAAAGCCTGCTCCAACGCCAGATCATGGCATGGAAGCGGCAACTGCCAGAGCACGCGGCGGGAACACCACTGAACGTGCCAAATCGGACCCGGTTTCGCGTCTGTACATTTGAGGGAGCTGTCGAAACCGTAGCGTGCCAAGTTGCCGGTATTGTGAAAGCTTGTAGGTTCAGCGGGCCGCGTGCGTTCGTATGGTGCCTGGAGCATGGCGCTTGATCTGCAGTGGCAACACGTTCGTACGCGTGTTCGCCACGAACGCGTTCCTATCCGCCTTCGCGGCATTGCGGGACCCAGGTCTCACGGGCCTATTACTCCCGCAAGATCCAGCAAGGCAAGCGTCATAACCAAGCGCTCATCGTGCTCGCATGGCGACGCTGCGGCGTTCTGTTCGCCATGCTGCGCGACGGCACCATTTACCAACCCAAGTCAGTCCCTAACGCTTGACGAAACACATCGGGGCACCCTCCTACTGAGCCGCAATGGACCTCACGCATCAGACTTCGCTGCCACGAGGCAGAGTTGCAACGATCAATTTGCGGTTATCGAGTGCAGGAATGACGCGACTTGCGACCGCGTATTCAATCCGAGCTTTGCCAGCACCCTTCCCACGTGTGTTTTGACCGTTACCAGCTCGATTTGGCATTCTTGGCAGATCTCCTTGTTGGAAAGTCCACTCGCGATCAAGTTGGCGATCTCTAGCTCGCGGGATGTCAATAGATAATGTTCGGTGAGTTTCCGATTGCGTCGATGAGTCTTTATCGAATCCAATCCGATAAGATTGTACTGAATATAGCTATGCATTTCCTGGAGGGCGGATTCATTGTCGAGCGTTCTGTCGCGCCTGCTTTTTAGAACGTTTAGAAAAGCGATGGCTCGATTGTCCTGCCAAAAGACAAAGGCGGCCTCGTCCACAAACCCGTACCGCGCCATGAACTGTGCGTATGGGATGTGGCAATCTCTAAATCTATTGTCGGCGATCTTTCTTAGAGTAACGACCGACGACCTATTTGACAAAAGAAAGTCAGGGGAGATCGGGTCGAACTCTCTGAAATCTCGGTAATAGTCGCGAATCATCGCGTCGCCGAGGCCATGTTCCGTGCATGGTGGAATCTTCTGACTGGCGTCAATCCAGGTAAAGATAGCGGCAGACGATTCCAGAAGGGTTTGGGAAAACGCAATGGTCCGCTTGGCGAAGTCCTTGCAATCGTCGTTTAAATGATATCGCATGGTGTATCCAAGTGGAATAGACAAAGAATAATTTTCCGGACCTGTCTGATGAAAGCCGAAAAGTTCGGGGCTCAACTTGCGCAGCCTACGCGAAAAGGCTGCTAGCGCTATGTTCAGCGATGGGATGCAAGAACCGAACCAAGAGGACCGGCAGGTCACACGCTCCCGTCTATGGTGGCGGTGGCGACTAATCCGGCGAAGTGTCCGGGTGCTGCCGTAGAGGTAGACGCACGACCTGAAAGCGCGTCATTGCACGTTGATCGTGCATCGCGCACCAATCGCGAACGGTGCGCCAGCTTGAGGCGTCTCATAAATACTTTCGGAGGATGTTCGTCCTAAATTTGCTGGATACAGTTCGGGTACCAAGTCCATGGCTTCCGCGGCAAGCGCGACGGAAGTTGGATGCCGAGGAATTCACGCACAGCAGAAAAGGGGGCTCGAATGAGTACGGACGGTTACAGGGCGAATGCCGAAAAGCGAAATAAACTCACTGGAAATATGGGCGCTTTCGGCCTTGCACTCAGTGTGCTGGCCTTTTCGGCCCCTCTCACGACAGTATCGGGATACGTGCCGGTCGCGTTGATGTATGGCGGTGCAGCCAGCCCCATCATTTTTGTTGCGACGATGGTGATGCTGATGCTGTTCTCGCTGGGATATCTGACGCTCAACCAGGCTGCGAAGCGCCCCGGTGACTTCTATGCGTTCATCACGCATGGTCTGGGGAAGAGTGCTGGCCTTGGAGCGGGGCTGCTTGCCACGATCACGTACTTCATCATCCTCGCCGGCGTTCCTGCCTATTTTGGCGTTGCGTCTGCGGAACTGCAGCGTACGCTGACTGGATCAGCCTTTCCCTGGTACTACTTTACGCTCGCATGTTGGCTGGCCATCGCGATCTTCGGCTATCTGCACATCGAGGTATCCGCGAAGTTCCTGACCTGGGTAATGGTTGCGGAAGTCATTGTATGCCTCGTGTTTTGTGCGGGCGTTTTTGGCAGTAACCCACCGAACGACTTGCAGAGCGCCGGGTTCTCGTCATCAGGGCTGTTCAATGCGAACACTCCGTTTGCGATGCTCTTTGCGGTCTCTTTTTTTATGGGTTTCGAGGCGACCGCGTTGTTCCGCGATGAGGTACGAGACCCGGACAACACCATTCCGCGAGCGACTTTCGGTGCCGTGATCTTTATCGGTCTGTTGTACACGTTCTGCGCTTACGCGCTCATTCGCGTGTACGGGCACGATGTGATCTCGGTGGCAACGAAATCACCTGAGACGATGTTTCAGAGTGCTTTCGACAGGTTCGTAAGTGTGAAGATGCGGACACCGGTCGCGATTCTGGTGTTGACGTCAGCGTTTGCGTCCAGCCTATCCATTCACAACGTCTTGACACGGTATCTCCACAATCTTGGCATTGATGGCGCATTTCCGCAGTACCTGAGTGCGATTCACCCGAAGCATCAGTCTCCGCATCGTTCGTCCGTTACGGTCTCGACACTGACCCTGCTTGTTCTGCTGCCGTTCATCGTCACTGGAGCACAACCGGAATTGCTTTACGGTCGACTCTCCGGTGTTGGTACCGCCGGTGGACTGATCCTCATGACGGTCGTGAATGTTTCGTGCCTTGTCTGGTATTTCCGCGAGGGGCGATTCATCGGTGCGGGTGTCTTCAAGGCATGTATTGCTCCTGCCATCTCCGCGGTTATGTTCGTCGCGCTTGTCGTTGTCGTCGGTAAACACTTCGAGCTGCTGGTTGGCGGAGAACCGGGTCAAAGCACGTGGATGCTTTATGGTCTGTGTGCAGTGCAGATTTTCGGAATGGCACTGGCGGTGTACTTCAGGAAGGCCAAACCGGACGTGTTCCAGCGGCTAGGGCGCAATTCTGACGTTGCAGCGCTCGACAGCGGCACGAACGGTGAGATTGTTCTTGTCGTCTCCCAATGACGTGTTTATTGGCCAGAGGTGGATCGCATTAGCGCGGCTGTCAGTTGCGAAGCAGCGCAGTCCTCGGCTCACAGTTGTTCCACGAGACCATTCCAGGTACGTTCATGAGCATCATCAGCCCATCCATTGCCGTTGTGGGCAGCGGCCCGTCGGGGTGCTACCTCGCGCAAGCGTTGAGAAAGACCTGGCCGGATTCTGAAGTCTCAGTGTTCGAATCCGAGCCGGTGCCATTCGGCCTGTTGCGTTACGGCATCGCCGCTGACCATCAGGGTTCCAAGTCGGTGGCGATGCAGTTCGATCGGCTATTTCGACGCGACGGAGTCAAATTCTTCGGAAACGTGACGATTGGGAGAGACCTGCCGTTCGAGCGATTGACGCAGAGTTTCGACGTCGTTGCCATCGCGACGGGGCTCGCCAGGGACCTGGCTCTCCCGGTGCCGCAAGATCCGAGAGCGAATGTCGTTGGGGCCGGAGAAATACTGCGTGCGTTGAACGGCTATCCCGAGCCGCGGCTTCCTAATGATGGCGGTCGATTTCACTCATTGGGAGAGTCGTTGGCGATCGTCGGGCACGGGAACGTAGCCGTCGACGTTGCACGACTATTGGCCAAGCGCATCGAACAATTCGACAACTCCGATATCGATGACGACCGGGTGTCGATGCTTCGCTCCGGTCAACTCCAACGCATTCACCTTATCGGAAGGTCTAACGCCGCCGAAGCGAAATTCGACCTTTCCATGTTGAGCGAGCTCTGCGCACTTGACCATGTAAAGGTGTCTGCATCAGGTCTTTCGGACGACGACCAGAGCGAGAAGGCCGTGATAGTGCGGAACGCCGCGAGACGCACGGTGACCGCTGAACCGCCGGTCGAGATTGCTTTCCATTTCGAATGTGCGCCGGTGCAGGTCGATGCATTGGGGACCAAGAGTGTTTTGCGAGGGTGCTCGAAGGCTGACGGCATCGTGAGTTTCCATGTAGACACGGTCGTGACCGCCATTGGCTTCACGGATGAGGTTGGAGATATTGGCGTTCGATGCGGGGCATGGAGTGCGCCGAATGTCTTCCGGGTCGGTTGGGTGAAGAACGGAGGGAAGGGGGGAGTCGCAGCCAATCGCAAGGATGCACAAACCGTGGCTGCACAAATCGTCACGGCGGTGCGGGATGGCGCGCTGCAGGTCGGTCGGCGTGGACTAGTCGCACTCGGTGAGCAATTGCCAGTCGATTACGTGCGCTACGCGGGTTGGCTGGAAGTCGACCGATATGAACGAAACGCGGCGGGACCGAACAGGCTTCGTAAGAAGATAACCGATCGTGAACTCTTGCTGAAAGTGGCAAGGGGCGATTTGAACCTTGAAGTATCCCGTTGAACAAGAGCGTAATGAAATGAATGCATCTATCCTGATTCTATTCGGCACCGAAAGCGGAAACGCGGAGATGGTCGCTGACGATATTTCGATGTGTTTTTCGGAGAAAGGTCTGCCATGCATCGTCAAATCGATGGCGGAACAAGATGTGAGTGAATTGGAGGCGGCCAGGCTGGCGATCTTTGTTACTTCCACGTATGGCGAAGGGGACATGCCGGAAACGACGGAACCGTTTTATCGTGCGCTTGTCGAAACACGTCCGAACCTGGACACAATGAGGTTCGCCGCGTTCGGGTTGGGAGATTCCACCTACACGAATTACAACCGTGCCGTCGACGTGTTAACCGAAATGCTCGTCTTATGTGGTGCCACTCGAATTGGTGAGACGGGCCGGCACAACGCATCGAAAGGAGTGCCGGCAAACCAAGTTGCAACGGAATGGTCCGAAAATATCATCGCTGCGATAAAGGGATAAGGTAATGTCGACGAGCTACGCAACAGGGGATTTTCTGCAAGATCCTTACCTCCCGTGGGCCGACCCAGCATTTCGCAACAACCCGTACCCGTGGTACGAGCGACTGCAGCGCGAAGCGCCGGTGTATCGAATCAGCGAACATGAGTTCGTCGTCTCGAAGTATGTCGACTACGTGGAGTTTGCCAAGCATCCCGCGATGAGCATGGAAGAGCCGGACTGGGTGAAGCCCCACCCTTGGCATGTGTTTAAGGACAGTGTGCTGTTCTACGACCCGCCGAGGCAGACGCTGTTGCGGCGACACTTCAACAAGTGGTTTACGCCCAAGATGGTGGCGGAGTGGGCGAAGCATACCAAGGAGCTGGTTAGCGACGCGTTGGACAATGTCGCACGAGATGGCGTTGTCGAGGCTCACCACAATATTTGTGTCGTGCCTACGCACGTCACGATGTGTCGCGTCTTCGACATCCCCGAGGACGATATCGAAGGGGTAGTAGAGAACGGGTTGCGTATCGTCATGGCTCAGTCTCCAGCGTCAACGAAAGCGCAGCTGGACGATGCGGTGGTGGGGTTCAAATATCTGTTCGACCGGTGCAACTCGTTCGTTACCGAGAAGCGTCGCAATCCCGGAAACGGTCTCGCTGATGCACTGATCGAGGCACAAGCTCGAGGAGAGCTGACCGAAGCCGAGGTTGTGCAGGCCATGGTCAATTTTTTCTTCTCCGGTGCACCCAATCCGGCGTACGTGCTCGCGTCAGCGTTGGAGCATTTCACGCGTGAACCAGGACTCTTCGACCTCTACAAGACTGCTCCCGAAAGCCGTCAGGCGATGATCAACGAGTTCCTGCGCCTGTATCCGCCAGAGATTTCCTTCACACGGTACAACAAGGCCGCAGTTACGATCAGAGGAACGGTGATCCCAGAAAATAGCGTCATTCGCTTCATGACTGCGGCAGTTAATCGGGATCCCGATGTTTTTGAGGAGCCGAACAAATTCGACCACACTCGCTCGATGCGTGAAAGCCAGATGCTGTCATTCGGCATCGGGACGCACAGCTGCGCAGGGCAATTGATCAGTCGCGTCGAAATCGAAGTGATCTTGTCAGCCATAGCGGAACGCTATTCACGCGTGGAGCTTGCCGGTTCTCCTACGGTCCAGCACGACGATCGCATTCGCAACTATTTGACTTTGCCGTTGCGATTTTCCTGAAGCGACCAAGGACCCAATGCGGGCTATGCTCGCTGATCGTGCGTATTTAGCTATCGAGGAGCGTCTCGCGTGCCACAACTGCTTGGGACGCTCCCTTCATTCCGCTATCGGCGACCCGCTCGGCGTTGTCATCGCGCACTCTGTCGACCGTATCGTCCGTTGCTTCTATCATTCCTCATCCGCGCCCCGATAGCATGCCTTCCAATAGTAGCTCGTCCGGGACGTTTCCCGGCGATGTCCCAACCTCACGACACCAATGGTTCGCCGCATTTGCCGTCGCGGTCAGCGCATTTGCGTTCGTTACCTGTGAATTTCTACCGGTCGGCCTTCTGGCGCACATCGCTCTGGATCTGGATGTCACGTCCGGGACAGCGGGCCTGATGATGACCTTGCCCGGTGTGATGGCTGCTTTAGCCGCGCCGATCTCGGTGGTTATTGCTGGAAAATGGGATCGGAGGTACATACTTTTAATATTAACCGGATTGCTGACGTGCTCAAGCTTCGTCAGTGCATACTCGATGAACTTCACGACGATGCTTGCCGGCCGGGCACTATTGGGGATCGCATTGGGAGGATTCTGGACGCTCGCGACCGCGGCGGCGGGGCGCATGGTGCAAGCCCAGGATGCGGCCCGTGCGATCGCATGCATCCTGGGAGGAGTTGCATCGGCTACTGTCATTGGCGTGCCGCTCGGGGCACTGATCGCTACGCTCGCATCCTGGCGAGAATCGTTCATTGCGACCGGTGTCCTCGCAACGGTAGCGCTTTTTGCACAAGTCGCCTTTGTGCCGGAGCTCACACCTGAATCCACTGTGGGCGTTCAGGATTTCATTTCGCTGCTGCGCCGGCCGCACGTTCGTCTGAGCCTGATGATGGTGGCGTTCGTATTCGGCGCGCATTTTTCCACCTATACGTACCTAGAACCTCGTCTTGGAGAGGACTTTTCGGTATCGGAGATTTCAACGCTGCTGATGGTGTTTGGAATTGTCGGCTTCGTGTCAAACGTGGCGCTTTCGGCGGTGATGGATGGCCGCGTGAAAGTCGCCACCGCGATCGCGACGGCTCTGCTGTTCTTCGCATTGTTGCTGATGGTGGTACTGGATCACGCGCGAATCGGCGAGGCGGCAGCATTGTCGCTCTGGGGTGTAGCGTTCGGTGCAATCCCGTTGTGCTTCAGCATCTGGACTCAGCACGATGCCGCTGACTGCCCCGAAGTCGGTTCGGCGCTCTTCATTTGCGTTGTTCAAGTCGCCATCGCGATTGGGTCCGCCGTGGGAGGGTTGATCGTCGATCATATGGGCATACGAGCAGATTTCTCTATCGGGTGTATTTCCTCCGTGCTCGGGTTGGTGACCCTATGCACACTGAAAGCTCCATCGCGCGGGCAACTGGCGTTTTTGCCTGCTACGGGTAGAACCGTAGTCGGCCAACATCCTGGCTCGTCACATCGAGATAGCCCCCCAGTTTCTGAATGACCGCCATCCACTCCAGCGATTCGCCTAACCTTTTCCCGCTTCAGATCGCGGTCTGGAGTTGATGGGATCGTGCGACCCGGCGGCGACACCGCAACCGGGCAGGACGTACTTGCCGCGATCGCGGAATACGAACTCGCCGCCATCGTGACCGTTAAGTCATTGAGTCGCGAACACGTGCAGCGTTGAAAGACCATCACGGTTCGAAGCGAAGCCTCGCTCCTCGGCCTGCGCCCCCCGGACGCTGATCGCTGGCCCTTTGCAACTTCATTGACGTGCCACGTAGCGACCGCCGCAGCGCGTGGAGTAGCTGCAGCTTCGACGTCGCCGTGCGTCTTCATGCTGCAGCGCACTCACGCGTAAACACGGAGTTTTGCGTCTTGCAAAGCCGTGTAGAGTGTGCGCAAAGAATATAAATATGCACAAAAAATAAGCTTAGGCATTTCTTGTGCACATTGGCGACTTCGTAAACGGTATGGAGGAGACGACGGTGAAAAGGTGGGTCATTACGTCAATTGCCTGCGCGACAGCGGCTCTGGGCCCGGTATCGTGTGCCTATGGGCAAAGCAGCGTGACGCTCTGGGGCTTGCTCGATGCAGGTGTGTCATACATCAGCAATACGTCGGGCCACCCTGCATGGCGGCTCGACGACGGCATCGCGTTGCCCAACCTGCTGGGATTTCGCGGGACCGAGGATCTCGGTGGCGGCACCCGCGCGGTGTTCCAGTTGGTGACGCAGTTCACGCTGCAGGGGAATCTTGTCGCTCAGAAGAGCAACGGGAGCGGTACCGGAACCGGGCTTTTCGCGCGCAATGCATGGGTCGGCCTCGATAACGCGCGCTTCGGCAAACTCACGCTCGGACGCCAGTACGACTTCATGGTCGACACGCTGTTCGCCGATGTCGGGGCCGATATGGCGATGTATGGCGGCGGATTCTACGGCTTCCGGGATGGTCCGTTTGCGAAGCTCGGCATTCCCGATTCTCCGCCGAACGAGGCGTTCGACTTTGACCGCATGAACGGCGACACGCCTCTTGGCAACGCGGTCAAGTACACGAGTCCGTTGCTGGGAGGATTCCGGTTCGGCGGAATGTACGCATTCGGCGGCGTGGCCGGGGATTTCCGCCAAAACAGCGCGGAAAGCTTCGGTGCCAGCTACAGTGCTGGCGCGTTTGCATTCGGCGCGGCCTATACCGACGTGCGTTATGCGTCATTGCTCGGCGACAGCATCAGGAACTACGGGCTCGACGCGAAATATCGCAGCGACAAGTTGCTGCTGACGGCACTGTTCACTGACACGCGCAATACGCACAACGGCGCGGTTGTCAACGCGGCGGAGGTCGGCGCACTGTATCAGTTCACGCCGGCGTTCTCGACGAGCCTCGCCTACACCTATATGTGGGGGAACGAGGTTGTCGACCGCAATCACGCCCATCAATGGGGGGCCGTTGCGAAGTACCATCTGTCGAAGCGGACGGCCGTCTATCTGCAATCGGTGTATCAGCTGACGAACGGGGGGGCGAATGCGTCGATCAACGGGACGTTCGGCCCGTCGAGCAGTCGCTCGCAGTTCATCGGCCGGATCGGCATGCAAACGATGTTCTGACTGATCCGTGCGACGGCGGCGGGAGTCGCCGTCGCAATGGGGTGCATTCGCAGACGCAGTATCGGGGCACTGCGCGCGACTTACTGCACCGATCCCAATTGCCGTTCCAGTGCGGCGGCAACACGAGTCAACGTTCCTTCTATATGCTTGCGCAGCAATTTCGCTGCCTTGTCCTTTTCCCGTCCGATCGCCGCTTTCATCAGCGCCTCGTGTTCCGCACCCTTGTGGCGTTCCTCCGTCCGATGGAGTGCCGAGTAGCGCCGATAGCGTTCGGCGCGGTCGAACAGCGATCCGACCATGTTCAGCAGCAGCGGGCTTGGCGTCGCGGACAGCAACGCCATATGGTAGGCGCGATGGCGCTCCGACCAGTCGTCGTCGAGGGCCACAGGGCCGGTACCCATCCGTTTTTCGGCGAGACTCAGCCGATGGAACGCCGTCAGCACGGCAACTTCCCAGTCGTCGTCGGCATGCTCGATGGAATCCATCAGCGCTTCGTGTTCAAGCAGGATGCGCAGCCGCGTGATGTCCTTGAAGTCGTCGATACTGATCGGTGCGACCCAGAAGCCGCGATTTTCGGTTGCCTGCACGATTCCGTCCTGCGCGAGGCGGTTCAGTGCTTCGCGAATCGGTGAACTGCTGAGACCGTAGGTCTTCGACAGACTTTCGACTTTCAGGCGCGTGCCTGGCTCCAGTTCACACCGGATGATCGAGGTTTTCATCCGCGCGAAAGCAACATCGATGAGCGGGGCACCATTGGAGGCAGGTGTCGAATCCATGGCGTGGCATTCCGGATTGTCAATGCGGTAATTTTATGCGCAAAGCTCGCTTCTATGCAAGATTGACTCGAAAGGCTCGTCGGACAAAAAAAGCGCTCGGGCAAAGCACCGAGCGCTGAAGGCTGTTACATGATGCGCGTTCCGGATCAAAGGCTCGTTGCAGGCGCCTCAAGTGCTTGCGAGCCGTTGGTCGCTAGCGCGCCCACGAGCTCGTCGAGCAGCGCAAGCGCCTCATGCGGCTCACGGCAACCACCGTACACATAGTGGTCGGGGCGGGCGAGAACCACACGGCAGTCGTGTTGCGCCATCCAGCCGGTCAGCACGCCACTGACGTCCTGATACGTATCCGGCGAGGCATCGGGCGCGGGCGCGTCGGGCCCGATCGCGACGAATCGGATCGCTGGATGCTGCAGGTGATTGCATGCCTGCCGAAGTTGCGCGACGGTCGCCGCATCGGTACGTGCGTCCACCGCGAGCCGGAAGGTGGCGCCGGTCATGTCGTCGAGCAGGCGCTCGTCGCCGGCGGACGTCCGCACGCGTGGTTGCGGGAACAGCAGCCCGCGTGGCCCGTCGCTCGAAGCGGACAGAAAGCCATCGCTCAGCCCCGGGATCAACGATTGCCGGACCGTTCCCCGCGGATTGGTGGCCATCTCCGCATGCAAGAGCTCGTCGCGCGCGCTGGCTGCGACCGGATCGCGTTCACAGATCAGCTTGCCCAGTTCCTTCGTCACGAGTGTCGTGCGCTTGACGTGCGGCAACCGTTCAGCCTGGTAACTGTCGAGCAGTGCCGTGCCGGCGTTGCCACGCGTAACCATCGCGAGCTTCCAGACGAGATTGGACGCGTCCCGGATGCCTTGACACATTCCCTGCGCGAGGAACGGCGGCGTCATGTGCGCTGCATCACCGAGGAAAAATATCCGCCCGGCTCGCCAGTTGCGCAGCACGAGCGCGTGAAACCGGTAGGCGGATGCACGCCAGATCTCGTATTCGTCTTCGGCGAGCCAGCGCGAAATCAGCTTTTTCACGAACTCGGGCCGGCAGGCCTCGGTAGGCGTCTCGTCCGCGTTGATCATGAACTCCCAGCGGCGGCAGCGGCCGGGGCCGACGACGAACGTCGACGGGCGCGCGATCTCGCAATACTGCACGTTAGTTGCCGGCAGGCTCTCGCCGGCACCGTCTTTGAGCATCACGTCGACGACGAGCCATGGCTCGTCGAAGTCGAGATCCTCCATGTCCAGGCCGAGCCGCGTACGGATCGGGCTTGTTCCTCCATCGCAGGCCAGCACATGGCCTGCGGTGAACGTGCGTTGCTCGCCCGACGCTAGCGAGATCGTCACGGAGGCGGCATCGTCGTGTGATTCGACCGCAGTCGCTTCTGCACCGAGCTCGACCCTGACCGACGGGTAGCGGGCGAGATTGTCGCGCAGGACCCCTTCGATTTGCGGCTGCATGAACACGTAATTCGGCGCCCAGCCGAGCTGGTACGGCGGCGCTGCCGCGTCAATGCGGCGGATCACCCGCGTGTCAGTCGTCCGGTATTCGGACGGGCGGTACGGCATCACGTATTGCGCGATCCTGTCTGCGATCCCGAGGTTGGCCAGGATCCGCATGATTTCCTGGTCGAATCCCATTGCTCGCGGCTTGTCGTATACATTTAGCGACTTGTCGACGACCAGCGTGCGCAGGCCGGCTTGACCGGCCAGGTTGGCGGCGACTGCACCGACCGGGCCGAGACCGACAATGATCAAATCGAAGTCCACATCTCCTCCATGTTCATATTCGTTCCGCCAGAGGCGATCACGTTCGCCCCGCGGTGCGGGCGGGTCCACCGGACCGTCGCCCGACTGATCTCAGTATGCCTTCGTGTAGGCGGTCTTGACGGTCGTGAAGAATTCGGCGGCGTATCGGCCTTGCTCGCGCGGGCCGTAGCTCGACGACTTCGTGCCACCGAACGGTACGTGATAGTCGACCCCCGCAGTGGGCACGTTGACCATCACCATCCCGCTGCGCATGTGTTGCCTGAAATGCGCCGCGTATTTCAGAGACGTCGTACAGATGCCGGCTGACAATCCGAACTCGCTGTCGTTCGCGATCTCCAGCGCCTCGTCGTAGTCCTTCGCCGGAATAGCGCACGCGATCGGGCCGAAGATCTCCTCGCGCGCGATGCGCATCTTCGGCGCCCCATCGGAGAACAGCGCCGGTGTCAGAAAATGGCCTCGTGTGCTGCGGGCGACGGTCGCACCGCCGCAGATCAGCGTCGCCCCTTCATTTCTGCCGATATCCACGTACGCTTCATCCAGTCGCAGTTGCTCGCTATCGACAACGGGCCCGATTTGCGTGTCGGCGTCGAGCGCATGCCCGACGCGGAGCTGCTCGAGCGCCTCCGCAACCCGGGCGACGAAGCGCGTGTAGATGCCTTTCTGCACGATGAAACGGGATGATGCGGTGCAGCGCTGCCCGGTCGAGTAATAGGCGCCCTGTATCGCACAGTCGACGGCGACGTCGAGGTCCGCGTCGTCCATGACGACGAGCGGATTCTTGCCGCCCATCTCGAGCTGCATCCGCTTGAACTGGCGCGCGCCCTGCAGCAGCAGGTTCCGCCCGGTGTCGACCGATCCGGTGAACGAGATCGCGTGGATTTTCGGAGAGGCGACCATCGCATTGCCGACGACACTTCCACGCCCCATCACGAGATTGAATGTGCCGGGCGGAATGCCGCTGCGGTGAATGATGTCCGCGAGCGCCCACGCGGATCCCGGGACGAGGTCCGCAGGCTTGAAGACGACGCTGTTGCCGTGCGCCAGTGCCGGCGCGATCTTCCAGGCCGGAATGGCCATCGGGAAGTTCCACGGCGTGATGATGCCGACGACACCGACCGGCTCGCGCGTGATACTGACGTCGACGAGCGGCCTGACCGACGGCAGGTACTCGCCGCCCGAGCGCACCGCTTCGGCGGCGTGGAACTTGAATATCTGCCCAGCACGCGCGACTTCGGCAATGCCCTCGGCAAGCATCTTGCCTTCTTCACGCGATAGCAGCGTACCGAGTTCCGTCTGCCGCGAGAGCAATTCGCTGCCGATCGCGTCGAGTGCATTCGCTCTGGCCTGGATGCCGCTGTCCCGCCAGCCGCGTTGAGCGTCGCAAGCGGCGTCGATTGCCTCGTGTGCCTGCTCGACATCCGCGTACGCATAGTCGCCGATTGCGTCGTCGAGATCGGACGGATTGATGTTGCGGCGTGAAGTGGCGCCGGTGCGCCACGACCCGCCAATCAGATTGCACTTCATGACCAGTGATCTCCCCCATTTTTGCAGGGTGGCGTCCGCCTGCTGTCGAACGCGGCGGACGCAGCGGATTGCTATGTCTATTCGTCGAACGCGGTGCGCTGGGCGGCGATGCGTTCGCGCATTGCCGCGATCCATGCGTCGCGCGTCAGGAAGCCCGGGCGGCGCTGGCACATCGCTTCCGTCCGTCTCAGGACTTCAGCGCTCGGGAGATCGAGATCGAGCGGCTCGCGACAAGGCTGCGCGGTGAAGAACGGGCTGTCAACGTAGAGTTCGATCGGATTGCCTTCAGGATCCTTGAAATAGATCGACCACGCGTTGCCGTGATCGACTTGCTCGATACCGGCGATGCCCGCGCGTTTCGCGCGTTGGTAATACGTGCGCAGATCGTCCAGCGAGTCGAGCAGGAAGGAAAGCTGGTTGACCGGATTGAAGGGGAGGTCGGTGGGCTTTCCATCGAACAACACGAGCTGGTGATGGATTTCCGGATCCTGCGTCATGAAGTACAGATTGTGTCCGGTCGACGCGACGCCCTTGTCGCTGATCACGAACCCGAGTGCCTTGCGGTAATAGTCGACCATCCTGTCGAGGTCGCTGCAGAAGATTCCGCAGTGGGTGAACTGAATTTTCGGCAATGCTGCCATGATCGTCTCCTGATAGTTCGAGTATCGCTCACGCTTCGTCGGTCACCGGGTTCGACAGCGTGCCGACCCCCGGAATTACCACGTCGAAGGTGTCACCGGGCTTCAGGAATACCGGCGGCTGGCGCTTGAAGCCGATCCCGCTCGGGGTTCCGGTCGCGAGGATGTCGCCCGGCTGCCAGTCGAGCGCCTGCGATACGTATGCGATCAGGGCCGGAATGTCGAAGGCGAGTTCGGACAGCTTGCCGATCTGCATCTGCTCACCATTCAACAGACCGTGCACCGAGAGTTCGCGGTAGTCCGGAATTTCGTCGGCCGTGACGAGCCACGGGCCGAGCGCGCCGGTGCCGCGGAAATTCTTGCCCATCCCGTACTGGTGCGTATGGAACTGCCAATCACGGATGCTGGCGTCGTTGAAGCACGTATAGCCGGCTACGTGGCTCATCGCGTCTTCCGGTGCGATATGCGAACCGCCGCGGCCGATGACGACCGCGAGTTCGGCCTCGAAATCGAAATTGTCCGAAATGGTCGGACGAATCAGAGGCGCACCGTGCGGCAACAGGGTTTCCGCGTAACGATGGAAGATGACGGGGTACTTGCCGACCATGCGCCCGGCTTCCGCGGCGTGTGCGACATAGTTGATGCCGACGCAGATGATCTTGTTCGGGCGTGGAATGACCGGCTCGAGCTCGACTTCGGCCAACGGGAAATCCGTGGCCGCGGCGACGAGCCGGCGTGCTTCCTCCAGCGCCGCGTCATCCGCGAGCAGCGATGCGAGATCGGCCAGCGCGGGCAAGCGCGACGCGAGATCGACGATCCCTTCTTCCTTGATTGCACCGAAAGCGGCCTTGCCGGCCCGGCGATACGACACGAGTTTCATTGCTCCTCCATTTGGGCACAAAACATGTTTTTGTGCATATTACATCTGAATGGATATAATGCAAGCACGGGAGCACAAATTGGCTCCCGGCGATCCGAACAATTTCCGTGGAGCAGAAAGATGCCGCTGGTCAATGTCAGAAAGATCAAGCTCGACCTGGAGGAGGTCTGGCACGAAGGGGGGGGGCGCGTGAGCGAGCCGCTGCGGGTCGCGGTCGCGACAGCCATCGTCGCGAATCCGTATGCGGGGCGGTACGAGCCTGACCTGTTGTCGTTCATGCAAGCGCTGCGCGAACTCGGGCATGACCTGTCGTCACGCATCGTGGCGCTGCTCGGCGGCGCGGAGAACGTCCAGGCATACGGAAAGGGCGCGATCGTCGGCGAGGATGGCGAACTCGAGCATGGCGCCGTATGGCACGAAGCCGGCGGCTGGGCGATGCGGGAATCGCTGGGCCAGCCGAAGGCAATGGTGCCGTCGGCTAAGACGATCGGCGGCGTCGGTACGCGCCTGATGGTACCGCTGGGCCATATTCAGGCGTCTTATGTCCGCAGTCACTATGGCACGTGCGAGGTGACCGTCTGGGATGGCCCGCGCCGCAACGAGATCGCGTTCGCACTCGCGATGGCGACGGGCGGGCGCGTGCATGCGCGACTGGGCGGCCTCGCGGCGTCGGACGTCAAGGGTCTCGACGGCCTGCGATGAAGTTCAGGCGGAATTTGTATTTTTGTGCATAAAAATTGATATCATGCATTTAGCCTGGCTTGAGTTGCAGACAGATGACCGGGCCGGTGAATGTGTGTTGTGAATACACGAAGAGTGACGGACAGGAGACAAACATGACGAAGATGATGCGAGCAGCACGGATGCACGATGTCGGCGCACCGATGGTGGTGGAGGATATTCCGGTGCCGTCGCCGCGGCCGACCGACGTGCTGGTGAGAGTCAAGGCATGTGGCATCGTGCCCAACCTCGGCAACGTGCTGAGCAACTGGCAGAAATGGTTTCCCCACCTGCCGCTTCCCCGGCTGCCGGCGATTTTCGGTCTCGACGCGACGGGTGTGATCGAGGAAGTCGGCAGTCAGGTTCATGCATTCAACGTGGGAGACCGCGTCTATGTGAATCCGGCACGCTATTGCGGCGGTTGCCGCGCGTGCCGCTCGGGTGATACCACGGCCTGTCCGTACTACACATTCAATGGTTATTTCGGGTTCAGCCAGCGATCGCAGGTTATCTTCGACGACTATCCGTACGGCGGGCTGTGCGAGTTCATGACCGCGCCGCAATACAGTCTGGTCAAGATACCCGAGAACCTGAGCCATGAGACCGCAGCGCGCTTCGGCTATCTTGGCACCGCCTATCGTGCGCTGAAGAAGGCGGAAGTCGGGCCGAGCAGCACGATCCTGATCAACGGCATCAGCGGGACGCTCGGTATCGGGGTTGCACTGTTCGGGCTCGCGCTTGGTGCGCGGAAGATTCTCGGTACCGCACGCAACAAGGAGTTGCTTCAGCGCGTGAAGGCAATTGCGCCGGATCGCATCGAGATTCTGGCGCTCGACGACGAACCGGTCGACACATGGGCGGCGCGCATCACGCGTGGAGAAGGTGTTGATGCGGTGATTGACGCACTGGGGCCCGGCGCGCCGCATACGACGCTGCAAGAATCGTTGAAGACGCTGCGCCGCGGCGGCCATCTCGTCAATATCGGCGCGGTTGCCGGCGACGTGCCGGTCAATCTTCACTACATGATGGACAATGACCAGCGCCTGAGCGGCTCTGCCTGGTTCACGGCCGGGCAAGGACAGGAAATGGCGGACATGGTCGAATCCGGCGTCGTCGATCTGTCGGTCTTCGAACACTGCACGTTCAAGCTGGAGGACATCAATGTCGCGCTGGGCGGGATCGAGAACCGAAACGGCGGCTTCAGCAACTACGTGATCTGTCCGTAACGCACATCGGCGACACTTCTGCACCACATCGGCGCCGGGGTGTCGTCGGCCGAAAGCGTTTCCTTTCAGCGAGGCAACTCATGCACATTCGACGCGTGGTAACCGGCCGCGATCCGCACGGCCGATCCGTCGTGGTTTCCGATGGCCCGACACCCCGAACTGTCCTGTTCGACTTCATCCCCGGGCATGCATTCGCGCAGGTGTGGACGACTGCGGCTTCTCCGTCGCTGGCAACGGCGGCCGATCCGACGATCGGAAAAGACACCCTGATTCCGCCGGCCGGCGCGACCAGCCTCCTGGTCGTAACCTTTCCGCCGGATAAGGTCATGGCGGCTCCACAGTTCGATCCCGCAGCGGCGGCAAACGAATGTGTCGCGCGCATGCCGGATCTCGCAGCGACGTTCGAGCCCGACCATCCAGGCATGCATGCGACCGAAACGGTTGACTATGCGATCGTGCTGTCGGGCGAGATCTGGCTGGAGCTCGACGATGGGCAGGCGACGCGGCTCGGGCCGATGGATATCGTCGTGCAGAACGGCACGCGCCACGCATGGCGCAACAAGGGGAACAGCCCGGCGACCGTGGCGTTTTTCATGGTCGGTGCGACGCGCACGTGATGCGCACGCATGGTCTTTCGATAGTCGATCTGGAGGAAAAAGGAATGAGCGAGCCGCTCGATACCCGCGCGCGCCAGCAGTTATTTACTGACGCACGCAGCCAGAACGCGTGGTTGGACCAGGCGGTGCCCGATGCGATGCTGCGTGATCTGTACGAACTGACCCGATGGGGCCCGACGAGCATGAACTGCTCGCCGATGCGCGTCGTGTTCGTGCGGTCGCTGCCAGCGCGCGACAGGCTGTTGTCGGCCGTTTCTCCGGGGAACGTCGCGAAAGTGCGTACCGCGCCGGTCGTTGCAATCATTGCGCAGGATGTGGCGTTCTACACGCAGCTCGACAAGCTGTTTCCACATCGACCGGGTGCAGGGAAGATGTTCATCGAGCAACCGGAGTTGGCACGAGATACTTGCTTTCGCAACAGCTCGCTGCAGGGTGGTTATTTCATCATGGCGGCGCGGACGCTTGGTCTCGACTGCGGGCCGCTTTCTGGATTCGACGCGGCCAGAGTCGATCACTTGTTCTTCGAAGGAACGGCATTGCGCGTGAACTTTCTTTGCTGCCTCGGGTATGGCGATTCGGGCGGGCTGTTTCCCCGCAGCCCGCGGCTCGATTTCGACGAGGCATGCGAGATTCTGTAGGTCATCCGCGCGGCGATCGGTTATCCGGGCCGCGCTTGCTCATGCGATCGACACCGTCGCGATAGTAGCGTGTAGCGAATTCAGTGTGGGGCGCGGCGGCGAAGCCAGTCAGTCACCCATGCGCTTCAGTTGTTCCGCACACTTGAGAAACGCCGTTTCGATCACATGCAGTCACGGTGCGGGCCGGTGATGTCGCGCGCAGCGTGATTGAGCCATGTGCGCAATGTTCTCGTTGTATCGTCGCGCTTCGCCGCTCAGCCATTCCCGAAACGCCGCCAGCGTCGAGCTTTCCGCCTTGGCTTCCGGGTAGATCAGGAAGTACGCATTCCCGGTCGGATGTTCGTAGCGACCGACCTGCACCAGCGTCCCGCGCGATAGTTCGTCTTCGACGAGCAGGCGAGGAATCAGTGCGATTCCGATTCCACTCGATGCCGCTTCGGCCAGCATCGAGAACAGTTCATAACGCGGTCCGGACAGGTCGCCTTCCATTTCGAGTCCTTGCGCCGCGAACCATTCGCGCCACGCGTACGGTCGCGTACTTTGCTGCAGCAATCGATAGCGCCGCCAGTCCACCCGGGTCGGCTGGATGCGCGGCGCGACCAGCTTCGGGCTGGCGACCGCGATCACGCTTTCCTGCATCAGCAAATCGCCGGCCGTACCGGGCCAGGGAGCGGGGCCTGCGTGGAGCGACGCGTCGAATCCTGTCGCATCGAACATGAACGGACGCGGCATGGCGGTCAGATTGACGGTGATGTCCGGATGCGTATCGATGAACGCCGGCATGCGCGGCAGCAGCCAACGGGTTGCGAAGGTCGGCACGGCCGCGAGCTCCAGGGTACCGCCTTTGCCGCCCGTCGCCATCATCTCCAGCGCGTCGTATTCGATCTGATCGAGTCTCGATGCCACACGGCGGCTGTACGCCGCACCGGCTTCGGTCAGTGTCACGCCGCGCCGGGTGCGCCGAAACAGCTTCACGCCAAGAAATGCCTCGAGCACGCCGATCTGACGACAGATCGCACTTTGCGTGACGGCGAGCTCGTCCGCCGCTTTCGTGAAGCTCTGGTGGCGAGCGGCGGACTCGAATGCGGACAAGGCCGTTGTAGAGGGGATCGTGCGGCGCATGATGCGTGTCCAGGTGAGCAGTGAGATCGACGAGTGAGATTTTTGCACATGTTGGTGCGAACAAATCGTTTGTTTTAACGGTACGTGGCGAATAAAGTTGGCGTAACACCTTCAGGTGGGCGATCAACAAATGACTAATGCACACAAATCGATTTCGTTTCAATGGGACGACCCGCTGCTGATGGACCAGCAGCTTGGCGAGGACGAACGCATGGTGCGCGATTCCGCGCACGCGTACTGTCAGAAGCGGCTGGCACCGCGCGTTCTGGATGCGTTTCGTCGCGAGGAGACCGATCGGGCGATCTTTCGCGAATTGGGCGAGCTCGGCCTGCTCGGCATCACGATTCCGGACACCTATGGCGGCGCGGGTAGCAACTACGTCAGCTATGGCCTCGTCGCGCGCGAGGTCGAACGTGTGGATTCCGGCTATCGCTCGATGATGAGCGTCCAATCGTCTCTCGTGATGGTGCCGATCCATGCATTCGGTCATGAAGCGACTCGCCAGAAATACTTGCCCAAGCTGGCATCGGGGGAACTGGTCGGCTGCTTCGGCCTGACCGAGCCGAATCACGGTTCCGATCCGGGCGGCATGGCGGCGCGCGCGCGGAAGGTCGACGGCGGCTATCGCTTGACGGGCAGCAAGATGTGGATCACGAACAGCCCGATCGCGGACGTGTTTGTCGTCTGGGCGAAGGATGACGAGGGCGCGATTCGCGGCTTCGTGCTGGAGAAGGGCTGGAAGGGTTTGTCGGCACCGGCGATTCACGGCAAGGTCGGGCTGCGTGCGTCGATCACCGGCGAGATCGTGATGGACGACGTGTTCTGTCCGGAGGAGAACGCGTTTCCGGAAGTCCGCGGCCTCAAGGGACCGTTCACCTGCCTGAACAGCGCGCGCTACGGTATCGCGTGGGGCGCGCTCGGTGCTGCCGAGGATTGCTGGCATCGCGCTCGGCAGTACGTTCTCGATCGCAAGCAGTTCGGCCGGCCGCTCGCCGCGAACCAGTTGATCCAGAAGAAGCTCGCCGACATGCAGACCGAGATTACGCTCGCCCTGCAGGGCTGCCTGAGGCTCGGCCGGATGAAGGACGAAGGCACGGCAGCCGTCGAGATCACGTCGATCATGAAGCGGAACTCATGCGGCAAGGCGCTCGACATTGCTCGGGTCGCACGGGACATGCTGGGCGGAAACGGGATCAGTGACGAATTCGGCATCGCACGGCACCTCGTGAACCTCGAAGTCGTCAACACGTATGAGGGTACGCACGACATCCATGCGCTGATCCTCGGCCGGGCGATCACCGGCATTGCCGCATTCTGAGCCGCCATGGAAACGATCGCACAGCAAGGCGCATTGGCCGGACTCCGCGTACTCGATCTATCGCGGGTGCTGGCCGGGCCGTGGTCCGGCCAGCTTCTCGCCGATCTCGGCGCGGATGTCGTCAAGATCGAGCGGCCGGGGACGGGTGACGACACGCGGGCGTGGGGCCCGCCGTGGCTGCTCGACGCGGACGGGCAGTCGACGGGCGAATCGGCATACTACTTGAGCGCCAATCGCAACAAACGCTCGATCGCGGTCGATCTGAGCCGGCCGGACGGCCAGTCGCTGGTTCGGCAACTCGCGCAGCAGGCTGATATCGTGCTCGAGAATTTCAAGGCCGGTGGCCTTGCGCAGTACGGGCTGGATTACGCGACCCTCAGCGCCGGGAACCCGCGCCTGATCTACTGCTCGATTACCGGGTTCGGGCAGACGGGGCCGTATGCGTCACGTGCCGGGTACGACTTCCTGATACAAGGGATGGGCGGCCTGATGAGCGTGACGGGGCGCGCCGACGGCACGGAAGGTGCTGGTCCGGTGAAGGTCGGCGTCGCGCTGACCGACTTGATGACGGGGCTGTATGCGACGGTTGCCGTGCTGGCCGCCGTTGCTCATCGTGAGCGCACAGGGCGCGGACAACACATCGATCTGGCGCTCCTCGACGTGCAGATCGCCGCGCTCGCGAACCAGGCGTCCAATTACCTGATAGGCGGCATCGTGCCGCATCGGATGGGAAACGCGCATCCGAACATCGTGCCGTACCAGGATTTTCCGACGGCCGATGGTCACATGATCATCGCAGTCGGCAATGATGGTCAGTTCGCCAGCCTGTGTGAGGTACTCGGTCAGCCGCAGTGGGCGAGCGATGCGCGTTTCGCGACGAATCCTTTACGCGTACAGCATCGCGACGAACTGGTCGCGCTGATTGGCGTGGTGACCACGTGCCGGTCGACCGACGAGTGGGTCATTGCGATGGAGGAGGCGGGCGTGCCGTGCGGGCCGGTCAATGGGCTCGACCGGGTATTTGCGGACGAACAGGTCAAGGCGCGCGGTATTCGTATCGAAATGCCCCATACGTTGGCCGGCAGCGTGCCGCTCGTTGCAAACCCGATTCGAATGTCGGATTCACCTGTTCAGTATCTTCGTCCGCCACCACGGCTCGGCGAGCAAACGGACGAGATCCTGGACGCGTGGCTGGGACTAGGTCACGACGAGATCGCCGCATTGCACGAGCGAAAAATCATCTGACATCATGATTTCGATACTTGATCAATCACTGGGCTGGGAGGCAATCTGCGAGGTGCGCATGGTTGCCGCCGCTACTGCGAACGCAGACGATGCGTCGGTGTGGAGATGGTTTGCGGCGATGCTCGAGGAGCGACGCATCCGCTGGCGCTTCATGTTCAACGAGTGGATTGTTCACGTCGATCGTAAGGAAGTCGCGATTGAAGCCAGCTTCTACGAGGCAATTCGATCCGCCAAGTGTGAATCGGAAGAGCTTGGCCTTGGGGCACTTTAGCGCGGGCGTTGATGCAAGCGGTGTTTTCCCGACCCTCCCTGATGTCGATTGGGTCGTATCGCTTGCGGCTCCACGAAAGAGTGCCTCTTGAGTTGGGTGCGCCAACGTGCAGCGCGAAGGAAGTGAATTTAGATGAACCGAGGGAAACGACGCCGGTGCTGGGGCATAAACGACTTTACATAATTACCTCTCTCGTCGGACAGCCCTGTGATGACTGGTAGGGAAAACCTGGGCGTAACGGTGACTGTGAGGACCACTTTGGGGGCATCTTGTCGGGAGTCTGCCCGGCGTCTCTTTGCAGTCAACGTATTGCGGCCGATCCTGGATTGCGGCTGCCCAAATATGGGTAGGATCATGGGTAGCGAGCCATCTGCGAACGCGGGAGTCTTACCTGGCGGTTCGGTGCGAGCGGTAGTTGGAGTTGGCTGCCTGACCCCTACGGCCCGGATTACTTGATCCGGGCCTGCGCGCTTTGCTTGCGTGCGGTCTGCACATCAAAGCGGCCGTTGCCTGTCCAGCCGTCTTCGCTGGCTTCATCCCGTCATCTGCGACTGTAGCCCGCGGCAGTGTGCCGTTAAGGCACACCGGGTCGTGTCCTCGGCGGTCTTCTGGGGCTCGACAAAAGCCCTTCAACCGGGAACCATTCTTCGTCTGTCAGATCTGTCGGGTAACGGCGGGTGTTCTTCGCGATCGAGGTCATCCGGGCTCGATTCGCTTGTGTCCACATCAGAAGTTTGGATCATGGACCTCAAACCGCCACCCGCTATCAAACGGTCTCTTGGCCCACACTTCGGTCGTGACAGTATCGAGGAGCGCGTTCGAAAGAGGTTGACGGTACCAGCGACGGTATCGCGCTCACAAATCGTGAAGAGACGGTGAGTATTCTCGATTTTTCAATCGAAGCGGGCGACAATCCTCCAGGACGATCCGACGACAACCGTCAAGTGCCGAGTATGATTTTCGGTATCGTCGACGGTATCAACGCCGCGTGACCAGGCGGAAACGCCGTCCCCACAAGGCTCCAGCCACTGGATTGACAATCGAGTGGGGACCGGAAATCGGGTGCGGGTTCAGGGGTAACACGTCGCGCGAACTGCACGCCGGCAGAGAAAGTTCGAGCGCTTCCCGCGGGGGATTGCCAGAATTATTCGAGTTTGCTATCCCGGGTAGCAGGATTTGGGGGAGGCTCAGCTTCGACTCGAGAGGCACTGCGATCAAGTTCGTCGACTACGGTCTGCGCCCATTTTCGCCAATCCACGTAGCCCACCATCGCTTTCCCGCCGTTTCCGAGTCTTGTGTCCAGCATGTCAAGGTATGCACGCAGTGCGCTAGCCTTACCCCAACTCTCAGCTTCAGCAACGAGCTCCGCCTTTCGCTGCCGCTCATGTTCCGCTCTCTGCTGCGCCTCTTTCCGCTGTCGCTCTTCTTCTTGCCGCCGAAGTTCGGCGGCTTTCCAGTTCAGATCACGCTGAGCCCACTCCGCTACCGCTGCCACAGAACGCGCATATCGTAATTCGATCACCTCAAAGATTCGCACAAGCTGCCCCTCCAGTAATTGATCTCTACGATCTGCAATCCCAGTTTCACCAAGGCCTTGCTGCTCGACAAATAGAGTGAGGAGCCCGGACGGCATTAATCTCTTTACCTGTTCAGTCTTTTTATCCCAACTGCGTACCCTTTGGCGCAAGCCCGCATCGAGTTTTTCGACTATGCGTAGCTGGACGTATGCTTGTTCGCGCGTCAGCCGGAGTCTCGAGTGCCCTTTCTCCATGCTGACTGAATATCCACGACGCTCGGCCTGCCAGCAGATGACGTTGAGCAGCGCGAGACCTCGCTCGTAACTGAGCAAAGAGAGCCGAGCTACGGACTTCCGGTGGGTTGTCGCGAGCAATTGCCCAGCGTCACAAAAGTATTCCCAGCTCCCGCGAGAGTCCAGGTGAACCGGATGCCGCTTCCCCGGATGCGCTCGCTCCCAATCGTCTTTGAGCTTAAGTCGGTTCGCGTTGTCAGCGTCATCTTTCATGCGCTTGCGTAGCCCCTCGATAGCGTCATGCCAGTGCATGGGCGTCTCGGTAGCGGTGCTCAGCGAATCGTTCTGAGACGGTGCTTCGGATTGCTGTTGTGGGGGAGCGGGCTGCTCCGTACTATGTATCCTTCGAACTCGCTTACGTAGTGTGTCTTTTGGTTTGTTGTGACGTTCGATCCACTTCGGCAGGGGCGGGCGCTCGATTACATATCCCATTTCCACCCGTGTCCAATGCCCCTGTTCAGGTACCGGAATTTGCAGTTCATCGCATGCGCGTCGGATATCTGGTCCAGAAACGCCGTACTTCGTTCCGAGATGTTTCATAGGGGTTGACCAGACTTCTTCGTAAAGTTGCTCGCGGTCGAAAGAAGCGAGGCGATTGATGTCTTGCATAATTTGCTTTTCCTCGATCTACGGATGCGTATCCGATCGACAGTCTGGATGACGCTGGCACGCAGTTCGACCGGCTTCCTATCTTCCGATCCTACGATGTCCACGCCTATTTCGAGCGGAGTTTTTCGGTGCGTTGGTGGATTGTGCGACAAGCGGGGACAACGTATGGCACCGTGAGTGCCTATCCACGTCGCTGATCAACGCCGTCCCCACAAGGCTTCAGCCATTGGGTTGACAATCGAGGGGGGTATTGGGCGGCACGAGCACACTCGCTTCGTGACCGCTTGTTCCCTCGTGCTGCGATACTTCCGAAACCATCGCTCGTTTGTTGCGGAAACGCGACGTAATTTGCCAAAGACTGACGATGTGATTCGGCGTAGGCTTTGGCGTAGGTCAGCTGACGAGGGCATTGTGAGATAAGGCCAATTCACTACTTCGAAGAAAACGAGTAATCGCGTTCGACGCGTGGGCGCCCGATCGGGCGTCGCGCTCATTCCGTGAACGCCGGGCGGGACGATGCGTCCCGCCGCATTCGATTCCCGTCGCCGGTTCTCGCGACTGTCGCCGCTGGTTGCCGGCGCAGCTGACGAGCGCGATTGCTTCATCCCTCCGCTTCGCCTTCGAGCTCGCTCCTGCGTTACGAGAACGGTGTGCGCGGCCCGACGCACCCCATGCCTTCTGCATCTCCCGATCACGGTTGATCCGCCATTGAAGATAGAAACCGAACGTTTGACGTTGCGTCGCTGGCGCTCGGACGATGCCGATGCGCTGGTTGCGATGCACGCGGATCCTGATGTGACCGCGTGGCTGGCGCGTGGCCCGATGTCCTTCGATGAGGCGGAGGCCGTCATCGCACGTTTCGAAGCGCATTTCGACGCGCACGGTTTCGGTGTGTGGGCGATCGAGCGCCGTGCGGATGGCGCGCTGATCGGGCTCTGCGGGTTGTCGCGCGAAGTTCGTGACGAGCATCCGATGGCGCCGTGCGTCGAGATCATGTGGCGCCAGGCCCGCGCATCGTGGGGGCATGGCCATGTCGCGGAAGCGGCCGCTGCGGTATTGGTCGACGGGTTCGGCCGGGTGGGGCTCGGCGAGATCTTTGCATGGACGGCTGCCGCCAACCAGCGATCGCAGCGTGTTGCACGGCAACTCGGGATGGTGCGGCAACCGATGCGCGATTTCGAGCATCCTGCGTTGCCGCCGGGGCATGCGCTGCGACCGCATGTGGTGTTTGTCGCGCACGCAACGCCCGTTCGTCCGGATGATTACGTCAGCGCGTAACGTGCCCCGGTCACGCTTGCCCGCTCACGCCACCTCGCGTTCTGCAGCACGATCCGGTAGCCGTCGGCGTCCTCGAACGTCTGTCCGCACGCATCCCAATATGGATTGAACGATGTCGCCCGCATGAAGCCGTGCGCGACTGCGCGTGCGCACGCGGCTTCCCATGCCGGGCGGTCGGGAAGATAGAAGACGATCAGGTCTTCGGGTGTCGGCGACGGGGCAACCGGATGCGCCGGACCGTGCGTGAATTCAAAGTGGTAGTCGAGTTCTTCGCGTCCGGGCATCACGCCGGAGAAACCGTCGTGATCGTCGAAGCGCGCGAGCACTGCTAGCTCGAATGCGTCGCGGTACATGTGCTCGGTTCTGGCGAGGTCGGCGACGGGGCGGGCGATGCGCAGGTGGGCGCGCATGACGACGTCGGCTCTGGGTGAGCGATTCGTCGATGATAAGCCGACGGGCAGGCGCGGGGGCGCTGCTCGCGGGGGGGGGGGGGATGTGTCCCTGATAAATTATCGCAGGCAAGAAAAAGCCCGCTACTGGAGCGGGCTGAATCCATGTTTGGAGACATGGAGGAGACGGATGTAACTTTAAGGGAAAACCCGAGGGATGGCAAGCCCTAGTTGTAATTGTGCAACGCAGCGCGCCTTGAGCTGTCCTGACCAGGCTGGTGCTGCACGCCATCCAGCTGTCGCGGGCGTTCCACCGTGTCGTGCCGAACAGCCGCCGCACCGTCGCGTATCCGCGGAGCCGCCGCCGGTCCTATATTGCGCCTGCCCGCGCGTGCGCGGCAAACGCGCCGAACCGCTCCTGCGCAACCGGCACCGCGTACTTGTTGCGCATTTCCGTCTCAATCCACGCGCAGGCCTCGCGCGCGCAGTCGGTCAGCGCATGCCGTGTCGTGTGTCCGTCGATGTCGTAGACGAAGCGCACGCCCACCTCGTCGTCGGCGACTTGCCGTTGCAGCTGATTGAGCTGCAGTTGCGGCCCGTGTCGCTGCGACAGCGCGCGCAGCTCGTCGAAGTGATATTCGAGCCAGTCGGCGAAGAACAGCGCGTCGCTATGGCAGCGCAGACGGAACGCCGCACTACGCGACGGACGCTGCGCGCCGCCGCCCGCGGCCTGCGGCTCGCCGTTTGGCGCGATGGCCGCATCGACGGGCGCAAGCGGCTGCCCGGTCTGCCGGTACGGTTTGCGGTCGCGCAGTGCGTGCCACAGCAGTTCGTCGCCGGCGGCACCGGACGGCTGCATTGTCAGGTCGCGCCGGCCCTCGCCGACAGCGGCGACGTCGCGGATCACGAGGCGCAGCGAGCAGAGCGGCTCGTCCGCTACCAGCAGCGTCGCCGTGCGCGGCAGCCCGCACACGAGCGGCGCGGCGCCGGCGGCCCGGAACACGAGCCCGCGGCGATCGAGCCGCACGAGCGGCAGCGGCCGCGCAAACGTCGGGTAGGCGACTGCGATGCGGGCGCCGCCGGCACCCGTCAACCCGGGCATCATCGCGCGAAAGACCTGAGACTGGTCCACGGTGGTTCTCCTTCGTTACGTTGACGCCCGGCCGGACTACGCGCGTTCCGGCTCAGGCGGCGATGGCTTGCCGGGCAGCCCGTCCCGGCTCGATTCCCAGTGCGGCAAACGTTTGCGGATCGATGTCGATCCAGCACGCGACAACCAGACGACCGTCCACCTGTTTCGGGGGACCTGCCCGGTGCGCGTGCACGCCGATCCGGCGGAACAGCCGCTCCATGCTCGCGAACGTCACGCCGATCAGCTGCCGCGCGCCCCGTTGCGCCGCGCATTCGACGACCGCGGCGAGCATCGGGCGGACGGCCCACTCGGCATTGCCGGGACCGCCTTCGTCGTCGCCGGTCGCCGCGAACCGCGACAGCTCCCAGACGGCAGCGGATTGCGGCAGTGCGACGTCCTCGGCGATCAGGTCGGCGAACAGCGACTTCAGCAGATACGGGCGGGTGGTCGGCAACAGGCGCGCACATCCGCACACTTCGCCGCCGGCATTTCTCGCGAACACGTAGACGGTATCGTCGCGATCGAACTGGTCGCGCTCGAAACATTCGTTCGCCGACGGGAGCGCCCAACCGAGCTGTTCGACGAACACATGGCGCCGATAGCGCCCGAGATCCGCTGCAAGTTCGTGTGGTAACCGCCCTTCATCGTGAACGAAGGTCCGCATGGTGTCCTCGGATCGGTACTTTGGTATGCCCGCATTACATCGCGCGTCCCGAGGAGGCGGTAACTGGTAACTCTTACAGGGTGATGGCGCGCCGACACCATTCGACCGGTGGTAACGGTTTCTTGATCGGCGGGATTGAAATACCGGCGGCTTTTGCTTATAAAGAGCGCCAGTCTTGCGGAAATGTCAGACGAAAGCGCGGCCGGTTGTCACTGGAGCACGGGACCGGCATGATAGACGTCGTTGCGACCGAGCAATGCCGACGCAACCGCGGCCGGCCAGTCGATGTGTGCGAGCCGCGCGGCGAGCACGGCGGCGGTGCGGAACATGCCGAGGTCGGCGCCGGTGGCGTCGACGGCCATGATGTTGCTGCGGACGTCGCCGCCCGCGATCGCGAACGTGCCCGTCGCGCGCTCGAGATACCAGTCCCAGCCGACCGTCAGGTACGCGAGGCCGGCACTGGCCGGGCGGTGCCATTCGGTGTAGCCGGCCAGGCGCGCGTCGACGGCGCTGTCGCGCAGCTCCGCGAGCAGCGATGCATCGAGGCCGCTCGCGACATGGTCGAGCGCGAGCGCGGCCAGCGCGCTTTCGGACAGGCGCACGTAGCCGTCCGGAGACGGGCCGCGGACCGGGTGCAACAAAGGTGAAGTCATGCGCGGAATGTATCAGCCCCGAACCGGCGCTGGCACCTGACAGGTATGACAGCGTAACGTTGTCGGAGAATGAATGGAACTGCGCTGGCAGGATGCCTACCAACAATTCAGCGCCGCGGAAGACGAGCAGCAGCTCTTCCAGCGGATCGCCGCTTATTCTAAACGCCTCGGCTTCGAATATTGCTGTTACGGCATTCGCGTGCCGTTGCCCGTGTCGAAGCCGGCCGTCGCGATCTTCGATACCTATCCGGACGGCTGGATGGCCCACTACCAGGCGCAGAACTACATCGAGATCGACTCGACGGTTCGTGACGGCGCGCTCAGCACCAACATGATCGTCTGGCCGGACGTCGACCGGATCGATCCGTGTCCGCTGTGGCGGGACGCGCGCGACCACGGGCTGTCGGTGGGCGTCGCGCAGTCGAGCTGGGCGGCGCGCGGCGCGTTCGGGCTGCTGAGCATCGCGCGTCATGCGGACCGGCTCACGCCGGCCGAGATCAACATGCTGACGCTGCAGACCAACTGGCTCGCGAACCTGTCGCATTCGCTGATGAGCCGCTTCATGGTGCCGAAGCTGTCGCCCGAGGCGAGCGTCACGCTGACCGCACGCGAGCGCGAGGTGCTGTGCTGGACGGCCGAAGGGAAGACCGCGTGCGAGATCGGCCAGATCCTCAGCATCTCGGAGCGCACGGTCAACTTCCACGTGAACAACATCCTCGAGAAGCTCGCCGCGACCAACAAGGTCCAGGCGGTGGTCAAGGCGATCTCGGCCGGGCTCATCGATACGCCCTGACGCGGCACCGGCGGCGGGGCGGTCGTGCCGAGCCGGCCGCCTTTGCGCTCACTCCATCATCGGCTCCGCTTCCTTCGCGGTCCAGCTCACGCTGGAAATGCTCTTCTCCATGCTCATCCGGCTCGCGATCTGTTCGAGCTTTTGCTGATCCTTCGGATGCAGCTTCAGCGTCGCGGTCACCTTCAGCCGGTCGGGCTGCTCGGGCACGTCCTCGCTCGTGAGGCTCTGGAACGACAGTGGTTTCGCGTACATCGAATTCGACAGCAGCGTGCGGATGTGGACTTCGTCGGCGGCGAGGCAGATCACGGTGATCTGGTATTCGCGCACGAGGTCGGCATTCGACACGGGGGTCGCGTTGATCGCCTGGCTGACGCCGCGCAGCACCGTGTTGGTGAGCAGCACGACGCCCGTGCCGGCCAGGGCCGGCACGTAGTGGCCGGAGCCGGCCAGCACGCCGACGGCGGCCGAGCACCACAGCGTCGCGGCCGTGTTGATGCCCTGGATCGAGCCCTTGTCGCGCATGATCACGCCGCCGCCGAGAAAGCCGACGCCCGACACGACGTAAGCGGCGATCTGCGTGACGCCGGCCACGCCGTTGCCGGTCAGCACGCCGAGCGTGACGAACAGGCAGGCGCCGCTCGCGACGAGCGTGATCGTGCGCAGCCCCGCCGTGCGTTGCCGCATCTGGCGTTCGAGGCCGATCGCGACGCCGCAGGCGAACGCAGTGAAAAGACGGAGTGCGAAATCGAGAGTCATGATGGTCCTGCCGTGCCAAGTGCGCATGCCGGCCCGCGGCGCGGCGGCGCGAAGCCGAACGCGGCACGATGGCCGTCATCGCGCGGTACTGTACCGCGCGGATGCGTCATTCAATGTGAAACGGATGGCGTGCGGGCTCGCGGAACGCGAGCCGCGGCAGGAGAACTGTGGCGGACAGGCGTTCAGGCGGCAAGCGGCGCACGCAACGGAGTGCTGCAACTGTCCACGATGGTTCCTGAAGGAAGAATGGGCGGCATTCTAGTGGGCCGCGCGCGCAGGCGTCAACCCGTCTGGCGGCCGGCCGGTGGTCACTGCGACGGTGACTGCGACGCGCCGATCGTCCCCGTCGCGAGCGCGAGCGCGGCGGCGGCCGACAGCGCGCCGGCGTAGCTGTCGACCTCCGCGTTGCGGGCCGCGAGCAGCTGGCTTTGCGCGATCGTCGCATCGGTGACCGAGCCGACGCCGTTGCGGTACGCGGTCAGCGCCGCGTCGTAGCTCGTCTGCGCGGCATCGACGAGCGCCTTCGCCGCGTCGTGCGACGCGAGGCTCGTCTGCACCGCGTTCTGCGCGGCGACGACCTGGCGGACGGCCTCCTCCTTGGTCCGCGTGAGGCGCGCGGATGCGCTTTGCGCATCGTTGCGCGCCTGCATCAGCACCGCCGAGCGCAGGCCGCCGTCGTACAGCGGAATCGTCACGCCGAGGAACACGCCGCCGCCGTAGTGGCTGCCGTTCAGGTTCACGGTCGGGGCCTGGTCGCCGATCGCGGGCAGCGCGGTGATCGCCGTGCCGCCGCTGGCGTAGGACGTCGACGCCGACAGGAAGATCTTCGGCATGAACGCGGCTTGAGCGGCCTTGATCTTCGCGCGGTTGGCCTGCTCGAGCGCATAGGCGCCCTGCAGGTCGGGGCGGCGCGCGATCGCGTCCGATACGATCGCGTCGACCGACGACGCGAGCGCGGGCGGCAGCGCTCGCCTGGGCAGCGCGGCGATCGACGGTTTCGACAGCGGCGAGATGCCGAGCGCGGAAACCAGCGCGAGGTAGCTGTCGCTTTCCGTGCCGTTCGCCTGGACCAGCGCGAGGTTCGCCTGTGCGCGATTCTGCGTCGCCTGCGCGAATTCGACGACGGTGCCGACGCCTTGCCTGAGCCGTGCGCGCGACGCCGCGAGAATCGCGTCAGCGTTCGCCAGGCCCTGCTGCGCGCTGACCGCGCGCGAGCGGGCGGCTTCGTAACGGTAATACGCGACGGTCACGTCGTGGATCACCTGCTGATGCACGGCCGTGAACGCGACGTTCGACGCGACCGACGCCTGCTCGGCCGCCTCGACGCGTGCGGCGCGGCCGCCGAAATCGAACAGCAGCCATTGCAGCGACAGCGCCGAGATCGTGCCGTGCACGGTCGTGTTGCTCGACGAGTCACCGAGGATCGTCGACGTCGAGCCGTGACTCGCCTGGTACGCGCCCATCGCGGTCGCGGACAGGTTCGGCAGGTACGCGGCCTTCGCGATGCCGACCGCGAGCGCCGCGTTGCGCGCGTCGTTCCACGCGATGCGGGTCAGCGGGTTCGTCGATTCGGCGAGATCGATCAGCTCGGGCAGCGTGTACGGATGCGCGGCATCGAGCGCGGCCGGCGGCGACACCGATGCGAGCGCGGGCGAGGCCGGCAGCGTGTAGTCGTGCGGCGCACGTTGCGCAGATGCAAGCGGCGGCGCCGGCACGATGTCGCCGGCGGCCGACGTTTGCGGCTGCCACGGGCGGTCGGGCGCCTGCGGCGCGAGATCGACCGACGACGTGGCGCAACCGGTCAGCGCGATGGCGGTCGCGAGCGCGGCGGCGGCGATCGATGCGGCCGGCGGTTCAGGGACGCGCATGAGGGGCAGGCTCCTTCGGGGTGTCGGGGCGCGCGGCGTCGGCGATGTGCGCGAGCCGCGTGTCGATCAGGTTCAGCAGCGCGTCGCGTGCAGGGTCGGTGGAGGTGGCGGCCGGCGGCGGGGCCGGCTCGGCTGCCGCGCCTGCCGTCGACGACGGTGGCGCCGAAGCGGCGTCGGCAGTCGGGGCGTCGTCGCGCAGTTCGACCACGCGCGCGAGGTGCGCGCCGATCGCCGCATCGCCCGGCGTGCGCTCGGCGAGCAGGAACAGCGGGCCTTCGAGCGCGCCGAGCTCCGCGAGCGCGCGTCGCCGGGTGGCGAGCCACGTGGCGGCCGGCCGCACCCACGATGGTTCGTAATGGATCAGGCTCAGCTCCTGCGCGATCGCGCCGTGGCGCGCGAACGCTTCGGCGGCGAGCGTGCGGCGTTCGGCCGGCTGCACGACCTGCGCGATACGGCGCCATTGATCGAGCAGCGCCGCGAACGCGACGTCGATCTGCTTGCCGATGCTGACGGGCCAGATGCGCGTGAACACGAGATACACGACGACGTTGCCGAGCAGGATGCCGATCGTGCGATCGCGCGCGAGCGTCAGGTCGAAGCCGGGGCCCGCGCCCTGGATCACGCACAGGAAGAACGCGAACGCGACCTGGAAGCCCGCGTACGCAATGCGCGGCGAACCGAACGCGACCCACGCGGACAGCCACGCGCCGACGAACACGAGCGCCATCAGCTCGCCGATCGACGACAGCGCCGGCACGACGAACACGAGCGCCGCGGTGCCGATCAGCGCGCCGACGATGCAGCCGGCGATCCGCAGCGTGAGCTTCTCGACCGTTTCGGCCGTCGAGCCGAGCGACACCATGTAGCAGGTGATGAAGCAGGTATGGATGCCCGACCAGTCGAGCTGCGAGTACAGCAGGTAGCAGAACATCGCCGCGACGGTCGTCTTCAGCGCGTAGCGGATGTGGTCGGGGTTGGTGCGCGCGTCCGGCAGGAAGAAGCCGCCGCGCGGCGCGGCGGGTGCGTTGGCGGTTGCAGCCGATGCGTCGGGCGGAGTCGCCGTCGGTGCGGCAGATGCGGCAGCGACAGCAGGCGCGGCCGTTGCAGTCGCTGCAGTGGATTCAGCAGGTATGGCCGGCTCGGCGAACTGCGTGATGGCCGTGTGCAGATCGGCTGCGACGACGCGCGCGAGCGGCGGCAGCGTATCGGCCGGCGGCAGCGCCAGCGTCACGTCGACCGGATAACCGCCTTGCTCGAGGATGCCGGCCATCTCGTCGAGTGTCGCCGCAGCCGGTTGCGCGAACGCGGCGGGCAGCCGCGCGTCCGGCTCGCGGTCGGCGAGCGAGACCGCGACGAGCAGCGCGGTGCTCGACGCGATGGCTTGCCGTATCGCGGGTGCGTCGGCGGCGGGCGTCGACCCTTCGAGCGTCGACAGCTTGAGCCACGTGAGCAGCTGCTTGTCGCCTTCGCGCAGGCTCGTGTCGAAGGCCGCGCGCGCGTCCTCGTCGCCGCGCAGCCGCTGCGCGGCGAGCCGCAGTCGTTTCGCGAGCTGCGCGAGCGCGAGCTTGCGCGGCGAAGGCGCGATCAGCAGGTTGACGACGATCGCGACGCCGACCGGAATCGCGACCATCAGCCATGCGTAGAGCAGCGCACGCGTCGCGGCTTCGCCGACCGGCGCGAGGCCGAGCTGGTCGAGCCCGAAGCCGACGATCATCGCGAGGATCGCGCCGACCGGGCGCAGCTTGCTCGCCGACGTGAGGTACAGCAACCCGGCCGACAGCACGGCCATGCACGCGACGCGCAGCACCGAATAGTCGATGCTGAAGATCGCGACGCCGATCACGAGCGCGATCACGAGCGTGATGAGCAGCAGCATCGCGACCGCGAGCACGACGCTCGTCACGCGGTCGGCGCGGTTCAGGAAGAACACGACGTACGCGGAGATCGCGGCTTCCGGCGTGCCGTAGCCGCTCGTCACGAGCACGACGAGCGCGCAGATCAGCGCGACCCGCGCGGCCATCGCGGCGCGCCCCGGAAACGGCGCGAGCAGTCGCAGGACTTCGCGCGGGCCGGGCGAGCGGACTTCAGCGGCAGGCTGAGCCATGCCGGACCTCGACGATCGCGCTCGCGCCGACGCGCACGAGCTTGCCGTCGGGTTCGTCGAGCTTCACACGCACCGGGAAGCGCTGCGCGACATGTACCCAGTTCACCGAGCGCTGCACGATCGGCAGCGCGCGCGGCAGGTTGATGCGGTCGCTGTCCGAGATGCCCGCGCCGATCCCGACGACCTTGCCCGCCAGCGGCCGGCTGCGGTCGATCATCGAATAGACGGTCGCGCAGTCGCCGACCGCGATGCGGTTCAACGACGTTTCGCGGAAATTGCCGACGGCGAACCATTCGCTCGCATCGATCAGCGTGAAGATCGACTGGTTCGGCGCGAGGGTTTCGCCGGCAAGCACGGTCAGGCCCGTCACGAGCCCGTCGTGCGGCGCGCGCACCACCGTGTCGTCGAGCGCGTGCTGCGCGCGGGCGAGTGCGGCTTCGCGTGCATGGAGCGTGGCGATCGCGTCGGCGTCGTCGCCGATCGTCTGCGCGGACGATCGCTGCTGTTCCTGCGCCTGCGCGAGCGACACGGCCGCGTCGCGCTGCCGGACCTTCGCCTGGTCGAACTGCTGCGCGCTGACGTAGCCCTGCGCCGCGAGCGGCGCGAGCCGGTTCACGTCGCGCGTCGCGAGATCGTGATTCTGCGTCGCGCGCTTGACCTGCTCGGCGGCGACGGCTGCGTTCGAGCGCTCGCCGATCAGCGACCGGCGGCGCGTGTCGAGCGACGCGCGCGCGAGTTCGAGGTCGGCCTGCGCCTGCGCCACCGTCAGCCGGTACGGCACCGGATCGATCTGATACAGCAGGTCGCCCTTTGCAACGCGCTGGTTCTCGTGCACGGCAAGCTGCACGATGCGGCCGCCGACGGGCGATGCGACGTGCACGACGTCCGCGTCGATCGACGCGTCGTCGGTGGACGGGTAGGCCGTCGTGCGGTGGTACGCGTATGCGAGCGCGGCGATGCCGAGCGCGACGATCGCCAGCGCGATCACGCGGCCTTTCGTGGACGGGCGGGCGGTTCCGGCGGCCTTCATGCGAACGGCCCCGTGCCGGTGAGCCACACGATCACGGCGACCACGAGCCCGATCGCGGTGCAGACGGCGAGCTGGTAGGGCACCGTGGCGGCCCAGCCGGTCGCGACGAACACGCGGTGCGCGACGATCGCGCCGACGATGCCGACGATCGCGCTGACGAGCCAGAGCGGGAAATACGCGCCGAACAGGACGTACGACGGTGCGCCGCGTGACGTGCAGCCCGCGAGCGGCAGGGCGGGCGCGAGGACGGCGGCGACACGCAGCGGCGCGCGCGGCGTTGTTTTTCTCATGGTGTGACGAGCTCGACGTTGGGGGTGGATGCCGGGCGCGGCGCAAGGCGGTTCGTCGCCGCGACGACGATTCCGCGATACGGAGCCGATCATAAATCAGCGCGATGTAGACCGCCAGCGATGCGGCGTGCATCGGCGGCATGCGGCGGGCTGCCCGGCGGGCCGCCGCACCCACCGCACCCGTGACCGGTCGTGCCGGCCGGTATCTGTGTACCATCGTGCGAAGGGCGCGGCGCGTGGCGCGGGGCATGACGAGACCTGGCGTCACGGTCCCGTCCGACGCGCGGCGCGGAAGCGGTATCGCAACGAGGACGAGTATTCCATGCGAAGTTTCTTTGTCCGGTTCATCGCAATCGGCGTGGTGTTCCATTTGTATGTCGGGCTGCGGATCATTCCCGATGCCTTCACGTCGCCGCTCGCGCGCACGATCGCGGCGCTCGTGCTGGCGAGCTTCGTCGTGCTGATCCCGGTCGGCATGTTCTCGCGCCGCTTCGACGAAGGCTGGGCCGCGACGCTGGTCGGCTGGCTGGGTTCGATCGCGATGGGTTTCTTCTCGTCGCTGCTGGTGCTGACATTCCTGCGCGAGCTGGTGCTGCTCGGCGTCGTCGTCTGGCGGCATCTGGGGCACGACGGCGCCTGGAGCGGCGCGGCATCCGACACGGCGCTCGGCGTGCTGGCGGGCGCGGTGCTGGTCAGCGCGCTCGGATTCGTCGGCGCGCGCCGCACGGCCGCGGTCAAGCGCGTGTCGATTCCCGTCGACGGGCTGCCGGCCGCGCTCGACGGGCTGACGATCGTGCAACTTTCGGACATTCACGTCGGGCCGACGATCAAGCGCCCGTATATCGAGCGGATCGTGCGCGCGGTCAATGCGCTCGAGGCTGATCTCGTCGTCGTGACGGGCGACGTGGTGGACGGCTCGGTCAAGCGGCTGCGCGAGCACACGGCGCCGCTCGGCCGCATGCAGTCGCGGCACGGCAGCTTCCTCGTGACGGGTAACCACGAGTACTACGCCGGCGCGCACGCATGGATCGACGAGTTCCGGCGGATCGGGTTGACGGTGCTGCTCAACGAACACGTGCTGATCGAGCACGACGGTGCGCGCGCGGTGCTCGCCGGCGTCACCGATTTCACGGCGGGCGGGTTCGATCCCGCGCATCGCAGCGATCCCGAGCAGGCGCTGGCGGGCGCGCCGCACGACGTCGCCACGAAGATCCTGCTTGCGCACCAGCCGCGCAGCGCGGAAGCGGCGAGCCGCGCCGGTTTCACCGTGCAACTGTCCGGCCATACGCACGGCGGGCAGTTCCTGCCGTGGCCGCCGTTCGTGCGCCTGCAGCAGCCCGTGATCGGCGGGCTGAACCGGTTCGGCACGATGTGGCTCTATACCAGCCGCGGCACCGGCTACTGGGGGCCGCCGAACCGCTTCGGCGTGCCGTCCGAGATCACGCTGATCCGCTTGACCCGCGGCCTCTAGCGCGCCGGAATGACAGCGCATGGCGGCGCGCGTCGCCGTTGGCTACCATGCAGGCATGGTTCGCCTGCATCGTTCATTTGCTGCCTGATCCCGACATGTCGACGCCCGATCTTTTCGCCGATTCGCCTGTGCCCGACGTGGACTGGTACCCAGACTGGCTCGCGCCGGCCGACGCCGATCGCGTGCTGGCCGCGCTGATCGACGAGGTCGCGTGGCGGCAGGACACGATCCGCACGCCGCGTGGCCGCATTCCGCTGCCGCGGCTCACCGCGTGGCAGGGCGAGCCCGACGCCGTCTACGTGTATTCGGGGATCCGCAACGTGCCCGCGCCGTGGACGCCGGCCGTGCTCGACCTGAAGCGCGCGGTCGAGGCGACCTGCGGCGCGCGATTCAACAGTGTGCTGCTCAATCGGTATCGCAACGGGCAGGACAGTCTCGGCTGGCATGCCGACAACGAGCCGGAGCTCGGCGACGCGCCGGTTATCGCATCGGTGAGCCTCGGCGCAATGCGCGTGTTCGACCTGCGTCATCGTGCGACCGGCGTCGTGCACGCGTACCGGCTGACACACGGCAGCCTGCTCGTGATGCGCGGCCGCACTCAGGCCGAATGGCAGCACCGCGTGCCGAAGGCGCCGGCCGTGCAGGGCGAGCGCGTCAACCTGACGTTCCGGCGGGTGGTGTCGGCGGGAAGCGGCCGGTAGCGGCGGGAGATGCCGACCGGCGGACGCCACGGGCCGACTTAGGTGATGGTCCGGCGCACGCGTGCCGGTCGCACCCCGTTTTTCATCCGGGCGAAGCAAGCCGCCGTCGATGCGGCACGTTGCCGCACTCAGGTGTCCGGGGCGGCTTGAACCGGCCTGCGAGGCCCGTCCCATAAGGGTTTCAGGTGGTTTTGATTGACCGCCCGGTTCTGATAGGCAGGTGTAAGCCCTGATGGTGCGTCGCAACATTCATTGACTAGACTGTCGAATGGCTGAAACGCGCCGGACGCCGGCGCATTTTTTCGACATGCCTGACGCGTCGCCGACGTGATGCGCAGTGCAGGAGCATAACCCGTGACCGTACTGGACTCATCCCTCGAACCCTCGCTGCACGTCTTCGAACAAGACGGCGGATGGCAATGGGCGCTGACGGTGAAGCGGGCGTCGGGTGTCGGTGTGAAAGTCGTCGCATTCAGCACGGACGGCTTTCGCGGTGAAGCCGACGCATACGCCGCCGGCCAGCTCGCCCGTGCCGAGTACGACGCTGCCGTGACGGCCTGACGTCGCGTCGCGCCGATCCCGCTCGCGGATCGGTGCGGTCGTTTGTTCCCTCGCGTTTCTTCCCCCTTTCGTTTTCTAGTCGCACATCGGCCGTGATCGTGCCGGCCGGTACCGCACGTGAGGCATCCCGATCGCGGATGAGCAGGGCCGGCGGCCCGCCTTGCCCACGGCGACGTTCCGGTGGGCAGTCCTGTCTATCGCTGTTATCCTTTCGATCGCATCGGGCTATATGACAGTCCGGCGACCCGATTCGGGCGCGCCGGGCCATCGGCCGCCTGCGCCGGATCGTGTTGATCCGGTCCGGTCGAAATTCCATAATCAAGCATTGCGGGTCATTCGTGAACGCTTCCATTCCGTCCATGTGCACAGGATCAATCCAACGATGAGCGGCGCATCGAAACCGCCGGCGAAGCCGGCAAGCGCGCCGCGCGCGACAGCCGGCGACGACGTCGACCACGACGCGTCGAAGCAGGGCGCGGGCGACGACGAATCGTCGGGCGGCGCGTCGTCGTATCTGGTGCCGGGCCTCGAGCGCGGGCTGCGGATCCTCGCCGAATTCTCCGCGCGCGAGCCGGTGCTCGGCGCGCCCGAACTGTCGAAGCGCATCGGCATTCCGCGCACGACCACCTTCCGCCTGCTGCAGACGCTCGAAGCGCTCGGCTTTCTCGAGCGCGTGAACGGCGACCGTTATTTCCGGCTCGGCGTCGGCGTGCTGCGGCTCGGCTTCGAATACCTGAATTCGCTGGAACTGACCGATCTCGGCACGCCCGTGCTAGAACGATTGCGCGATGCGACCGGCCTGTCGACGCACCTGCTGATCCGCGACCAGCGCGATGTCGTGTTCGTCGCGAAGGCGCAGAGCAACACGTCGATGTTCGGCTCGGTGAAGGTACACGTCGGCACGCGGCTGCCCGCGCACGCGACCGTGCATGGTCATGTGCTGATGGGCGACCTCACGCGCGACGCGCTGCGCCAGCTGTATCCGGAGAAGCGCCTCGAACAGTACACCGAGCGCACGCCGGGCACGGTGGACGAGTTGTACGAGCGCGTGCGTCATTACGCGCGGCTCGGCTACGCGGTCAGCGAAGCCGCGTTCGAGAGCGGCATCTCGGCCGTGACCGCACCCGTGCGCGACCATTCGGGCGCGATCGTCGCGGCGATCACCGCGACGGTGCCGCGCTCGGAAATCGGCGAGGCCGGCGAGAAGGAGCGGCTCGTCGAAGCGGTATGCGGCGCGGCGGTCGACCTGTCGCAGCGGCTGAACTACCGGCCGCTCGAAAGCGACCCGACGTTCGCGCACGCGCGCCATCGGGTCGCGATGTTCTGATTCGCGGCATGAGCCGCGTCGCGCGGCTTCGTCAGTAGCCTGTCGCAAGTAGCCAAAAAAAGAGCAGCCCGCGGGCTGCTCTTTTCGTTTCCGCCGTCGGGCGCATCCGCCCGCCGCCGCTCTCAGAACGAGTGATGGATGCCGGTCAGCACGATCACCTGGTTCGCGGTGCTCGACGCGCCGGCCGTGAAGAACGCGGCCTTCGCGCCGCCCGAACCGTGCTCGTACAGCACGTTCGCATACAGCTGCGTGCGCTTCGACAGCGCATAGATGTCGCCGAGCTCGACCTGCGTCCAGCGGCGGCCGGCCAGCGTCGTGGTCGCCGCGCCGCCCGCGATCGTGTTGAACGCGCTGCTGCGGTAGTTCACGCCCGCGTCGTAGCTCTGGAACGTGTCGGAAAACCCGTTCGACTGCATCTTCACGCGCGTGTAGAGGCCGTGCACGAGGAAGTCGCCGATCTGGTAGGACGCGCCCGCGCCGATGTTCTCGACCTTGTTCGCGATGTAGCCGGTCGCGGTGTTCTGCCCCTGGAACGACGTGATACCCGTCTGGCTGATCAGGATCGCGCGGTCGTGCTCGTTCGAGTAGACGGCCGACGCCTTGAACGGCCCGTTCGCGTAGTTCAGCGCGACCCCGACCGACTTGCCGGTCGAGAAGTTCGTCGTGTTGCCGAGCGCCATCGCCGCCGCGGCCGAGAAGCCGGCGAAGCTCGGCGAACGGTACTTGACCGCGTTGTTGTACGGCACGTTGCCGGTCGCGGCGAGCCCGTCGATGTTGCCGGGATGGAACGCATACCAGCTCAGCGCGAGATACGCGGTGCTGAGCGGATCGAGATAGTCGAACGTCAGCGGCGTCTGGCGGCCGAGCGTCAGCGTGCCGTAGCGGTCGGAGCTGAGGCCGACGAAGGCCGCGCGGTTCCAGATCGTGTTCGCGGTCGCGAACTGGCCGTTGTTCGTATAGAAGCCGTTTTCGAGCTGGAAGATCGCCGACAGGCCGCTGCCGAGGTCTTCCTTGCCTTTCAGGCCCCACCGGTCGGGTTGCGAGTTGCCCTGGATCATCGCCCACTTCGCGTGGCCGCCGACGTTGTTCACATAGGCGACGCCGGCATCCAGGCTGCCGTACAGCACCACGCTGCTTTGTGCCCAGGCGCCCGACATCGCGCCCATTCCGATGATTGCTGCTGCTACCGCTTGCTTGACCATTTGATCTCCTGACTCTCCAAACCTGATGAGAAACGTGCCGTGGCGGCGGGCGCGGGGGACGGCCGGCCGTCGCGCGTTCTTCACCACCGGGCGGGCATTTTTAATGTTCCATATAAGGAACAATGTGCCTCTGATGGAATGAAGTATAGAGGTGTCGTGCGCCGGATCAAAAATAAATTTATCGGGCCGGATGCGGGTGGTGACGATCCACAACACGGGACCGAGCGTCCTGAAAAAAGGACTTAAATCCCCGACACTAAACAAAAAATCACCTTTTTGAAGATGAGTGGCGGCGATCGTCGACCCGGCGGTCGGTGTTTTCCCTAGGACGTGCAGCTTTTTGTTTTACTCGTGGGAAGTCGCTCCTATAATCACCATCCATAAACTGCTGTTCCGGGTATGGAACAAACCCGGGGCGAACCGAGAGTCGATCAGAAGGAAGGGTGTGAGATGTCTGAACAATGGGTTTGTGCCGGGCACGCCGGCGCGCTGTCGGAAGACACGCCGATCGAGTTCAAGCGGACCGACGGCGTCGAAATCGGGATCTACCGCGTCGGCGACGAGGTGTATGCGCTCGAGAACGTGTGCCCGCATGCCTACGCGCTGCTGACGCAGGGGTTCGTCGACGAAGGCACGGTCGAATGTCCGCTGCACGAGGCCGTGTTCGACATCAAGACGGGCGAATGCCTGAAGGGCCCGGGCGGGCGCGCGCTGAAGCAGTACGCGGTGCGCCTGGCCGGCGAGGAAATCCAGATCAAGGTGGAGTAACCGATGAAAGAAGCGACCGTCAACTTCAATCCGTTCCTGAAGCCGTGGGTGGCGCCGCAGCCGAACAACGTCGCCGGCAAGGGGCAGATCGAGATCCCGGGCCAGGTCGAGAACCGCATCTGGCAAAACCGCAAGGCCGAGCCGACGCAGTACGAGAACGATCTGGGCGATGCGCTCGAACGCGTGTTCGAGAGCGGCGCGACCGAGCTGGACGAGGTCGTCGCGGGCCTGAACCGCATCGGCTTCCGCGCGCCGGACGGCACGGCGTGGACGCCCGAGCGCTTCCGCGCCGAAATGGCCTCGCTGGCGGAATGAGCGCACCGACCGCGCCGCACGCCTGAGCGCCGACCCGACAACCGCATCCGGAGCACACTGATGACGTCCCCCGCACAACACGAAACACAACACGACCCGGTCCGCGACTACCTCGACCGCGGCATCAAGAACTACTGGTATCCCGTTGCGCCCAGCTGGCAGGTGTCGAATGCGCCCGTCGGCCTCACGCGCCTGTCCGAGCAGATCGTGCTGTGGCGCGATCACGAAGGCAAAGTCCATGCGCTCGAAGACCGTTGCCCGCACCGCGGCGCGCGCCTGTCGCTCGGCTGGAACCTCGGCGGCAGCATCGCGTGCTGGTATCACGGCATCGAAGTCGACGGCGGCGGCACGGTCAACCGCGTGCCGGCCGTATCGAACTGTCCGCTCGAAGGCACGAAGTGCGTGAAGTCGTATCCGGTCGAAGAGAAGGCCGGCGCGATCTTCCTGTGGTTCGGCGACGAAGCGCACGGCGAGCCGGCGCCGCTGAACCTGCCGGAAGAACTGGTCGCCGACGAATACGCGCACTTCCTGTGCGTGTCGAACTGGAAGTGCAATTACCAGTACGCGATCGACAACGTGATGGACCCGATGCACGGCGCGTACCTGCACGCGACGTCGCACTCGATGGCCGAAGGCGACAAGCAGGCCGACATGCGCGTGCGGAAGACGGAAACGGGCCTGATGTTCGAGAAGATCGGCCAGCGCGACGTGAACTTCGACTGGGTCGAGCTCGGCGAAACCGGCTGCCTGTGGATGCGCCTCGCGATTCCGTACAAGCAGAAGTTCGGCCCGGGCGGCAACTTCGGGATCATCGGCTTCGCGACGCCGGTCGACGGCGACAACTGCCAGGTCTACTTCTGGCGTACGCGCAAGGTCAGCGGCTGGCAGCGCGACGTGTGGCGCTTCATGTACCGCAACCGCCTCGAAGGCCTGCACTGGGACGTGCTCGAGCAGGACCGCTACGTCCTCGAGAGCCTCGCGCCGAACGCGCGCGATCACGAATACCTGTACCAGCACGACGTCGGCATGACGCGCGTGCGCCGGATGCTGCGCACGCGTGCGCAGGAGCATCTTTCCGCGCTCGACGCGCATCGCGCGGCGCAGGCCGCGGCGGAGCCCGCGAATGGCTGAGTTCGCACCGGTCGTGTCGCTGCCGGGGCGCCGCGTGCTCGTCACGGGCGGCGCGCGCGGTCTCGGCGCCGCGTTCGTGAAGGCGCTCGTCGAAGCGGGCGCGCAGGTCGCATTCGGCGACGTGCTCGCCGAAGAGGGCCGCGCGCTGGCCGCGCAGCTCACGCAAGCCGGCCACACCGCGCATTTCTTCACGCTCGACCTGGCCGATCCGGCGAGCGTCACGGCTTTCGTCGCGCAGGGCGCGGCGGCGCTCGGCGGCATCGACGCACTGATCAACAACGCGGCGATCACGAACTCGGGCGGCAAGCTGTCGACGGAGCTCGACGTGTCGACCTGGGATGCCGTGATGAACGTGAACGTGCGCGGCGTCTGGCTCGTCAGCAATGCGGCGCTGCCGTACCTCGCGCAATCGGGCCGCGGCGCGATCGTGAACCTCGCATCGGACACCGCGCTGTGGGGCGCGCCGAAGCTGCTCGCGTACGTCGCCAGCAAGGGCGCGGTGATCGCGATGACGCATGCGCAGGCGCGCGAGTTCGGCGCCCACGGCGTGACGGTCAACGCGATCGCGCCGGGGCTCACCGAAGTCGAGGCGACGGCCTACGTGCCGGCGGAACGCCACGCGTTCTACATGCAGGGCCGCGCGCTGACGCGCGCGCAGGTGCCCGAGGACGTGACGGGCCCCGTGCTGTTCCTGCTGTCGGACGGCGCGCGCTTCGTGACGGGTCAATTGCTGCCGGTAAACGGCGGCTTCGTAATGAATTGAATTGAAGTTTTCACTCTGATGAAGGAGAGGACGATGGCGGACGCCGATCTCGAACGCAAGTCGTGGGACCAGCCGGAAGGCGCAAGCTTCAACGACTGGATGGAAGGGCGCGTCGCGCGCTACGCGACGCGGCGCTACGACTGGGACGCGCTGAAGTTCCAGGCCGACTACGACCCGAAGTACCGCCGCGCGCAGATGCGCTACGTCGGCACGGGCGGCACGGGCGTCGCGAAGGACGTCAACACGGTGCCGGCCGGCGGCTTCACGTTCTCGACCATGGTCATTCCGGCCGGCAACATCGGCCCGAGCCACATCCATATCGACGTGGAAGAAATCTTCTTCGTGCTGCGCGGCAAGATGAAGGTGATCTGCGAGCGCGACGGCGAGACCTGGGAAGCGATCCTCGGCGAGCGCGACCTGATCTCGGTGCCGCCGGGCGTGTACCGCACGGAAATCAACATCGGCGAGGAAGACGCGCTGATGTGCGTGATGCTCGGTTCGCCGAAGCCCATCACGCCGACGTATCCGCCGGATTCGCCGCTCGCGAAGATCAAGCGCTGAGACGGGGCGGAGCAAGCAATGCGTGTCATCGACAAACGTGAACGCGACCGCACCGCGGCGTTCGCCGCGCTGCTCGGGCAGTTTCCCGAACAGCGCTGCGCGGCCGGCGCGGCGGGCACGATCGGCTACCGTGAGGCTGGCGCAGGCGAGGCCGGCGCGCAGCATGCGGGCCGCGCGCTGCCCGTCGTGCTGCTGCACGGGATCGGCTCGGGCGCCGCATCGTGGGTGTGCCAGCTCGACTCGCTCGGCGCGTCGCGCCGCGTGCTCGCGTGGGATGCGCCCGGCTACGGCGTGTCGACGCCCGTGCACGGCGCGTCGCCGGCGGCCGCCGATTACGCGGCGTCGCTGAACGCGTGGCTCGAGGCACTCGGCATCGAACGCTGCGTGCTGGTCGGGCATTCGCTCGGCGCGATCGTCGCGGGCGGGTTGGCCCGCGTGATGCCCGCGCGGATCGCCGGCCTGCTGCTGATCTCGCCCGCGGGCGGTTACGGCAGCGCGCCCGCGGAAACGCGCGACACGCGCCGCGATGCACGCCTCGCGATGCTCGACGAACTCGGCCCGGCCGGGCTCGCCGAACAGCGCAGCGGCAACATGCTGTCGGGTTTCGCGAGCGAGGATGCGCGTGCATGGGTACGCTGGAACATGGCGCGCATCGTGCCGGCCGGTTATGCGCAGGCCACGCATCTGCTCGCGAACGCCGATCTCGCGTCCGATCTCGCCGGCTTTCGCGGCCGCACGGCGGTGGCGGTCGGCGCGAACGACGCGATCACGCCGCCGGCTGCCTGCGAGCGGATCGCCGCTGCCGCGCACGTCGGGCTGCAGGTGATTCCGCAGGCCGGTCATGCGGGCTACGTGGAAGCGCCGGCGGTCTACTCGTCGCTGATCGACGCGTTCTGCCGTCAATGCGACCGTCAACGGGGGCTGGAATGAACTACCCCCACGCTCACATTCGTTCGCTTGGGGGGGCGCAGCCCGCCCAATCCCGACATGCATTTCAACGTGCCCCTGGGGCGGCCCGACCGGAGGCATCATGAGCGAACCGTTGCAACAACAGGATGCGGACACCGCGAAGTCCGAGGCCAACTACGTGGTGCCGGGCCTCGAACGCGGTTTGCGGATCCTCGCCGAATTCTCGCCGCGCGAGCCGGTGCTCGGCGCGCCGGAACTGTCCAAGCGCCTCGGCATTCCGCGCACGACGGTGTTCCGTCTGCTGCAGACGCTCGAATCGCTCGGCTTTCTCGAGCGCGCGGACAAGGATCGCAACTACAAGCTCGGCATCGCCGTGCTGCGGCTCGGCTTCGAATACCTGAGCTCGCTCGAGCTGACCGATCTCGGCCTGCCGGTGATCGAGAGCCTGCGCGATGCGACCGGCTTCACGACGCACATCGTGATCCGTGACGGCCGCGACGTGGTGTTCGTCGCGAAGGCGCAGAGCCAGTCGCCGGTGTTCAGCTCGATTCGCGTGAACGTCGGCACGCGGCTGCCCGCGCATGCGACGACCCACGGCCACGTGCTGATGGGCGACCTGTCGCTGAAGGAGTTGCGTGCGCTGTATCCGGAAGGAGCGCTGAACCGGATGACGAGCGCGACGCCGGAAACGGTCGATGCGCTGTACGAAGTGATCCGGGAAGATGCGCTGCGCGGCTACGGCGTCAGCAATTCGTCGTTCGAGCGCGGCATTTCGGTGGTCACGGCGCCGGTGCGCAACGACACGCAGAGGATCGTCGCGTGCATCACGGTGACGGTGCCGCGGCCGGAGATCGACGCGGCGCTGATCGCCGACGGGCTGATCGACAAGGTGCAGCGCGCGGCGGCGGAATTGTCGCGGCGGCTCAATTACCGCTCGGATGACGAGCACACGTTTCTCAAGGCTTTAGGACTGCGATGATTCAGATCGATCTGACCGGGCAGGTGGCGGTGGTGACGGGCGGTTCGTCCGGCATCGGCCTCGCGACTGCCGAACGGTTCCTGCAGGCCGGCGCATCGGTCGCGATTTGCGGCCGCGACGGCGAGCGTCTCGCGCGCGCCGAGGCGATGCTCGGCGAGAAATATCCGGGCGCGCCGCTGCTCGCGGTGCGCTGCAACGTGCTCGACGAAGCCGACGTGGCCGCGTTCGCGCAGGCCGTGTCCGACCGCTTCGGCCGCGCCGACATGCTCGTCAACAACGCAGGCCAGGGCCGCGTGTCGACTTTCGCCGATACGACCGACGACGCATGGCGCGAAGAGCTCGAACTGAAGTACTTCAGCATCATCCGCCCGACGCGCGCATTCCTGCCGCTGTTGCGCGATGCGGCCGCGCCGACGATCACCTGCGTGAATTCGCTGCTCGCGCTGCAGCCGGAGCCGCACATGGTCGCGACGTCGTCGGCGCGCGCGGGCGTGCTGAGCCTCGTGAAGTCGCTCGCGACCGAACTCGCGCCGCAGCGCATCCGCGTGAACTCGATCCTGATCGGCATCGTGGAGTCGGGGCAGTGGCGCCGCCGATACGAAGCGCAGGCGCCGGCCGGCGAAAGCTGGGAGGACTGGACGGGCGCGCTCGCCCGCAAGAAGAACATTCCGCTGAACCGCTTCGGCAAGCCCGACGAGGCAGCCTGGGCACTTTTTTATCTCGCAACGCATCTGTCGTCCTACACGACGGGCAGCCATATCGACGTTTCTGGAGGCTTTGCACGCCATGTCTAAAAAAACCACGGTTGGCGAGCTGATTGCCGCCTTTCTCGAGCAGTGCGACGTCAAAACCGCATTCGGTGTCATCTCGATCCACAACATGCCGATCCTTGACGCGATCAACTCGCGCGGCAACATCCGGTATGTCGGCGCGCGCGGCGAAGCGGGCGCGGTGAACATGGCCGACGGGCTGGCCCGCGTGTCGGGCGGTCTCGGTGTCGCGTTCACGAGCACCGGCACGGCGGCGGGCAACGCGGCCGGCGCGATGGTCGAGGCGCTGACGGCCGGCACGGCACTGCTGCACATCACGGGGCAGATCGAGACGCCATACCTCGACCAGGATCTGGCGTACATCCACGAAGCGCCGGACCAGCTCACGATGCTCGATGCGATCTCGAAGGCCGCGTTCCGCGTGCGCACGGTCGAGACCGTGCTGCCGACGATCCGCGAAGCCGTGCGCATCGCGCAGACGGCGCCGACGGGCCCCGTGTCGGTCGAGATCCCGATCGACATCCAGGCCGCGGAAATCGAATGGCCGGAAGATCTCGCGCCGGCGCACGTCGCGGTGCGCGAGCACGACGATGCACGCGTCGCGAAGCTCGCCGACGCGCTGGCGGCCAAGCGCCGTCCGCTGCTGTGGCTCGGCGGCGGCGCGCGTCATGCGCGTGCGGAAGTCGAACGCCTGGTGAAGCTCGGCTTCGGCGTCGTGACGAGCGTGCAGGGCCGCGGCGTGCTGCCCGAGGATCACCCGGCGACGCTCGGCGCGTTCAACGTGCATTCGGCGGTCGAAGCGTTCTACAAGACCTGCGACGCGCTCGTCGTGGTCGGCTCGCGCCTGCGCGGCAACGAGACGCTGAAGTACAAGCTCGCGCTGCCGCAGCCGCTGTTCCGCGTCGACGCCGATGCGCTCGCCGACAACCGCGGCTATCGCAACGAGCTGTTCGTGCACGGCGATTCGAAACGCGTGCTGGCCGAGCTGGCCGATCGCCTCGAAGGCCGCCTGTCGGTCGATCCGCAGTTCGCGGGCGATCTCGCGGCGGCGCGCGAAGCGGCCGTCGCGAGCGTGGCGGAAGGCCTCGGGCCGTACAAGAAGCTGGTCGATACGCTGCAGGGCGCAGTGGGCCGCGACTACAACTGGGTGCGCGACGTGACGATCTCGAACAGCACGTGGGGCAACCGCCTGCTGAAGATCTTCGAACCGCGCGCGGGCGTGCATGCGCTCGGCGGCGGCATCGGCCAGGGCATCCAGATGGGCATCGGCGCGGCGCTGGCCGGCTCGGCGGCGAAGACGGTCTGCCTGGTCGGCGACGGCGGCCTGATGGTCAACGTCGGCGAGCTCGTGACGGCCGTGCAGGAAAACGCGAACGTGATGATCGTGCTGATGAACGACCAGTGCTACGGCGTGATCCGCAACATCCAGGACGCGCACTACGGCGGCCGCCGCTGCTTCGTGCAGCTGCACCAGCCGGATTTCGCGCAGTTCTGCGCGAGCTTCGGCCTCACGCACTACCGGATCACGTCGCTCGACCAGGCGGAAGCGATCGTGCTCGAAGGGATCGCGAAGGAAGGGCCGGTGATGGTCGAAGTCGACATGCTGTCGGTCGGCTCGTTCGCATCGCAGTTCGCGGGCCCGCCGGTGAAGAAGGAAGAGACGCCGTCGGAGCGCCAGTATGCATAACGGCCAGCGACACGGGCATGCGCCCGTCGACGTCGCGATGATCGGCTTCGGCGCGATCGGTGCCGCCGTGTATCACGCGGTCGAGCACGATGCGTCGTTGCGCGTCGCGCACGTGATCGTGCCCGAGCATCAGCGCGACGCGGTGCAGCGTGAGCTCGGCGGTGCGGTGGAGGTCGTGTCGTCGGTCGACGCGCTGGCTCGCCGCCCCGAGTTCGCGCTCGAATGCGCGGGTCACAGCGCGCTCGTCGATCACGTCGTGCCGTTGCTGAAGGCCGGCACCGACTGCGCGGTCGCATCGATCGGCGCGTTGTCCGACCTCGCGCTGCTCGACGTGCTGTCGCAGGCGGCCGACGAGGGCGGCACGACGGTGACGCTGCTGTCCGGCGCGATCGGCGGGATCGACGCGCTGGCGTCCGCGAAGCAGGGCGGCCTCGACGAAGTGCTGTACGTCGGCCGCAAGCCGCCGCTCGGCTGGCTCGGCACGCCCGCCGAGGAGCTGTGCGACTTGCGTGCGATGACCGGGGAAAAGGTGATCTTCGAAGGCAGTGCGCGCGACGCCGCGCGCCTGTATCCGAAGAACGCGAACGTCGCGGCGACGGTCGCGCTCGCGGGCCTCGGCCTCGACGCGACGCACGTGCGCCTGATCGCCGACCCGGCGGTCGAACGCAACGTGCACCGCATCACCGCGCGCGGCGCGTTCGGCGAGATGTCGCTCGAAATGAGCGGCAAGCCGTTGCCCGACAACCCGAAGACGTCCGCGTTGACCGCGTACAGCGCGATCCGCGCGCTGCGCAACCGCGCGGCCCGCTGCGTGATCTGAGCAGGCAGACAACCCGGACAACCAGGCCGACGCGGCCATTCGGGCCATTGAACGGCCGCCGGCGCCACGGCGCGGGCGGCTGCGCAGAGACAGATTTGTGGGACTTGTGACATGACTCCATTCGATACGAGCCTCGTACCCAACGGCGACATCCTGATCGGCGGCGAGTGGCGGCGCGGCCGCGGCGCGCCTTACGCGAGCATCTATCCGGCCGACCAGTCGCTGAACATGGAAGTCTCGACGGCGAACGCGGAAGACGCGGCCGACGCCGTCGTGGCCGCCGACGCAGCGTGGCGGCGCGCCGACTGGGCCGGCCTCAAGCCGCACCAGCGCGCGCTGGTGCTGTACCGGATCGCCGACCTGATCATGCAGCGTCACGAGGCGCTCGCGAACCTGCAACGCCGCGACAACGGCAAGCCGATCGGCGAGACGCGCGTGCTGGTGGCGAGTGCGGCCAACACGTTCCGCTATTTCGCGGCGTGCCTGGAAACGCTCGACGAAGAACTGACGCCGTCGCGCGGCGACTACCTGACGATGAGCGTGCACGAGCCGATCGGCGTGATCGCCGCGATCACGCCGTGGAATTCGCCGATCGCGTCCGACGCGCAGAAGCTCGCGCCGGCGCTCGCCGGCGGCAACGCGGTGGTGCTCAAGCCGGCCGAGGTGACGCCGCTCGTGTCGCTCGCGCTGGCCCGCATCTGCGAGGAAGCCGGCGTGCCGAAGGGCGTGCTGAGCGTGCTGCCGGGCAAGGGCTCGGTGATCGGCGACGTGCTGGTGCGCCATCCGCTCGTGAAGAAGGTGTCGTTTACCGGCGGCACCGAAGTGGGCCGCGGCATCGCGCGCATCGCGGCGGAAAAGCTGATGCCCGTGTCGCTCGAACTCGGCGGCAAGTCGCCGACGATCGTATGCGACGACGCGGATCTCGATCACGCGGTGAACGGCGTGCTGTACGGCATCTTCAGCTCGTCGGGCGAAGCGTGCATCGCGGGTTCGCGGCTGTTCGTGCAGCGCTCGGTATACGACGAGTTCATGAAGCGCCTGGTCGCGGGCGCACGCAAGCTGCGCGTGGGCGACCCCACGCGGCCCGACACGCAGATGGGCCCGCTGATCACCGCGAAGCATCGCGAGTCGGTGGAACGCTACGTCGCGCTCGGGCTGGAGGAAGGCGGCCGCCTGCTGTGCGGCGGCGAACGGCCGTCGGGCGACGGGCGCGAGGACGGCTTCTTCTACCAGCCGACGATTCTCGAAGGCTTGCCGAACAGCGCGCGCATCTGCCAGGAGGAAATCTTCGGGCCGGTGCTGGTCGCGATGCCGTTCGACGACGAAGCGTCGCTGATCGCGCAGGCGAACGACAGCGTGTTCGGCCTCGCCGCCGGCATCTGGACGCGCGACTACAAGCGCGCATGGCGCATCGCGCGGGCGCTGGAGACGGGCACCGTCTGGATCAACACGTACAAGCTGTTTTCGATCTCCACGCCGTTCTCGGGCTGGAAGGAGAGCGGGATGGGCCGCGAGAAGGGCCGTCTCGGCATCCGCGAGTACATGCAGCAGAAGAGCCTCTACTGGGGCTTGAACGACGCGCCGCTGCCGTGGGCGAACTGAGCGAAGGGGAATGACGCAATGAGCATCTTGGGTATCGAGCAGATCACGTACGGTGTCGACGACCTCGCGACGTGCCGGCGCTTTTTCGCCGACTGGGGCCTGAAGGAAGTCGCGCACGACGACACGCGCGCACGTTTCGAAACGCTGAACGGCTGCACCGTGCTGGTCGTGAAGGCCGACGATCCGTCGCTGCCGCCCGCGTTCGAAGCGGGCCCGACGCTGCGCGAAGTCACGTGGGGCGTCGCGACGCAGCAGGAAGTCGACGCACTGCGCACGAAGCTGGCCGGCCAGCCCGGCTATTACGCGCAGGACGATGCGGTCGGCTGCATCGATCCGAACGGGATGGCGATCCGCATCGAGGTGACGCGCAAGCGCGCGCTCGACATCACCGGCTCGCCGTCGAACGTGTGGGGCCGGACGGCGCGGGTCGACCAGCCGAGCCCGATCTATGCGCGCGCCGAGCCGGTCGAGGTCGGCCACGTCGTGTTCTTCACGAACTGCCTCGACGCGCAGGAGAAGTTCTATCACGAGCTGCTCGGCTTCGAGACGTCGGACCGCTATCCGGGCCGCGGCGCGTTCATGCGCTGCGCGCCGCACGGCGGCCACCACGACCTGTTCCTGCTCGCGTTGCCCAATGGCAAGCGCGGCCTGAACCACGTCGCGTTCACCGTGCGCGACATCCACGAAGTGTTCGGCGGCGGCATGCACATCGACCGCTGCGGCTGGGAAACGCAGCTCGGCCCGGGGCGTCATCCGGTGTCGTCCGCGTATTTCTGGTACTTCCAGAACCCGGCCGGCGCGCTGATCGAGTACTACGCGGACGAAGACGTGCTGACGCCCGAATGGCAGCCGCGCGAATTCGAACCGGGCCCGACCGTGTTCGCCGAATGGGCCGTCGACGGCGGCCTCGACGGCAACACTCGCCGGCAGAAGAATGCGAAGGCGCCGGAAGGCAAGTTCATGACGGAGCGCAAATCATGAGCGCAACGAACTCGCAGGAACCGGCCGCGCCTCGCACGGTCGTCGTGATCGGCGGCGGCCAGGCCGCCGGCTGGGTGCTGAAGACGCTGCGCGCGGAAGGCTTCGCGGGCCGTCTCGTGATGATCGCCGACGAGCCGCACCTGCCGTACGAGCGTCCGCCGCTGTCGAAGGCCGTGCTGGCCGGCGACGCCGACATCGAGACCGTGCGTGTCGTGCGCCCGGACGAATTCGCCGCGCTGAACGTCGAGGCATGGCAGCCGGAACGCGCGGTGTCGATCGACCGTGCGCGCCGCGCGGTGAAAATCGAAAGCGGCCTCGAAGTCGAATACGACCGCCTCGTGATCGCGACCGGCGGCACGTCGCGTCGCTTGCCTGACTCGATCGTCAGGACCCCGAACCTGCATTACCTGCGTACGCTCGACGAAGCGGCCGCACTCGGCGAGAAACTGCGCGCGAGCCGGCGTGTACTCGTGATCGGCGGCGGCTGGATCGGCCTGGAGGTTGCGGCGACCGCGCGCAAGCTCGGCGTCGAAGCGGTGGTCGTCGAAGGCGCGCCGCGGCTGTGCGGCCGATCGGTGCCGCAGGTCGTGTCGGACTTCCTGCTCGACCTGCATCGCGCGAACGGTGTCGACGTGCGCCTCGGCGCGGCGCTCGCATCGCTCGACGCGCAGCCGGACGACGCATCGAAGGTGCGCGCGACGCTTGCGGACGGCACGACGATCGACGCCGATTTCGCGGTGGCCGGCATCGGCCTCGCGCTGAACGCGACACTCGCGAGCGACGCGGGCCTCGCAGTCGACGACGGCATCGTGGTCGACGAATTCGGCGCGACCAGCGATCCGGCGATCTTCGCGTGCGGCGACGTCGCGAACCATCACAACGGCTGGCTGAAGCGGCGCGTGCGGCTCGAATCGTGGGCGAACGCGCAGAACCAGGCGATCGCGGCCGCGAAGGCCGTGCTCGGCGTGCGCGCGCCTTACGCCGAGATTCCGTGGTTCTGGTCCGATCAATACGACGTGAACCTGCAGATCCTCGGCGATCTGCCGGCCGATGCGCAGCTCGTCGTGCGCGGCGATCTCGCCGCGCGACGCGCGACGCTGTTTTTCGTGGGCGATGGGCATGTGAGAGGTGTCATCGCCATCAACAACGCACGCGAGCTCAAGCTCGCACGCAAGTGGATGAACCAGGGCCGGGCAGTGAACACGGAAGCCCTGGCGGACACGACCCAAGCGCTTGCCTGACCGGCGAAACCGGTACAAAGACCCAGGAGACACCCCGCATGAGCACTTTCGACAACGTCGTGGCCGGCAGGGCCACGATGGAAGCTGCCGCCTCCACGCCCGGCGCGATCATCGCGCGGCTCGAGCGGCTTCCGGCCAACGCGATGCAGATCCGCGCGCGCGTGCTGATCGGCACCGCGACGTTCTTCGACGGCTTCGACGTGATCACGATCGCGGCGACGCTGCCGCTGCTGATTCACAAGTGGGGCCTGTCGCCGACGCAGATCGGCATGCTGATCGCGTCCGGCGCGATCGGCCAGCTGATCGGCGCATTCCTGTTTCCCGCGCTCGCGGAGAAGCATGGCCGCGTGAAGGCGATCGCGTGGAGTTCCGCGGTGATCGGCATCACCAGCATCGCGTGCGGCTTCGCGCCGACGTTCGAGGTGTTCGTGCTGCTGCGGATCCTGCAGGGGCTCGGCCTTGGTGGCGAGCTGCCGGTCGCGGCGACGTACATCAACGAAATCACGCGCGCGCACGGCCGCGGCCGCTTCGTGCTGCTGTACGAAATCGTGTTCCCGATCGGCCTGCTGGTATCGATGGCGCTCGGCGCGTGGCTCGTGCCGCGGTTCGGCTGGGAGATCATGTACTTCGTCGGCGGGCTGCCGCTGATCCTCGCGCTGGTGCTCACGCGTCTGGTGCCGGAATCGCCGCGCTGGCTCGCGTCGCGCGGGCGGCTCCCGGAAGCCGGGCGCGCGGTCGGCGTGTTCGAAGCGTCGGTGCGCGGCGAACTGCCGCCGGTCACGCAGGTGGCCGCGTACGACGAGATGGTGCGCCAGCACCCGAAGCGCCGGATGAGCGACCTGTTCAGCGCCGCGTATCGCAAGCGCACGCTCGCGGTGGCGACGCTGTGGGCGACCTGCGGGTTCATCCAGTACGGGCTGTCCACGTGGCTGCCGACGATCTACAAGAACTTCTATCACGCGCCGCTGCAGCTCGCGCTGAATCTCGCGGTGATCGGCTCGGTGATGGGCGTGCTCGGTTCGCTCGCGTCCGCGCTGCTGGTCGACAAGCTCGGCCGCAAGCCGGTGATCGTGTGGTCGTTCGTGCTGTGCGCGCTGTCGCTGGCGTTCGCGGGCATCTACCACGCGTCGTCGGTGTACGTCGTCGCGACCTTTTGCTCGCTGTCGCTGGGGCTGATGGCATCGGGCTTCATCACCGCGTACGTCTATACGCCGGAACAGTATCCGACGAGCATCCGCGCGTCGGGCTGCGGGCTCGGCAGCGCGTGGCTGAAGATCGCGTCGTTCGCGGCGCCGATGATCGTGCCGCACGCGATCATCGGCGGCAATCTCGCGCCGGCGTTCTACCTGATCGGCATCGTGCCGCTGATCGCCGCCGTGACCGTTCATTTCGTCGGGATCGAGACGAAGGGGAAGGTGCTCGAAGCGCTCGAGGCATAAGCGCGGCGCGCGGCAAAGGCGATGTGGAAGGCCCGGACGATGTGTCCGGGCTTTTTCGTTTCGGGCAGCGGATCGCGCGTGCCGGACAGCGCGAACGCACGCGATGGCCGGCCTCCGGATAGCGTGTTCTAATTCATGCTTGCGTTTTTTTCCCGGCCGCCGCGATGCCCTTGTTCGAACCCGTCACGCTGCATACGTCCCGACTCGTCCTGCGTCCGCTTCGCGACACGGACGCTCATGCGTTCTTCGACCTCTGGTCCGATGCGCATGCGATGCGCTATGCGTCGTTCGCGCCGCTCACGGATTGGCGGCAGGCCGCCGAGCGCGTCGCGCGCAACCTCGCGACGACCGCCAGCGGCCAGGATCTCGTCTGCGTGCTCGAAGCCCGGGACACGGGCGACGTGCTCGGCGAATGCGTGCTGTTCCATGCGCACGAGCAATGCCGGCGTGCGGAAATCGGCTTCAGCCTGCGGCGCCGCTACTGGCGCGGCGGCTATATGCGCGAGGCCGCGTCGGCGGTCATCGACCACGCGTTCGGCACGCTGCGCCTGAACCGCATCGAGGCCGACATCGATCCGCGCAACGTCGCATCGGCCGCGCTGCTCGAACGGCTCGGGTTCGTCAGGGAAGGCGTGCTGCGCGAACGCTGGATCGTCGGCGACGAGGTGTCGGACAGCGCGCTGTACGGGTTGCTCGCGCGCGATCGTCGCGGGTGATGCGGGGTGACGCGGCGTGTCCGGTGCGAACGAATTGCGCATCGGCATCGTTCCCGTAGTCGCGACGCAGGAGCGGCGTTCGATCCGGCTGGCGGCTTGCCGGATTGCCGTGTCGAACGTACGCTTTGCCTACCCCCGACTCCATCAGCAGGTTACCGCCCATGCAAGCCCATCCTCTGCGTCTTTCCCCCGGCGACGATCTGCGCGCGTCGATCGAGCAGGCGTTGCGTCGACTCGACGCGCATGCAGCATTCGTGATCCAGGGCATCGGCAGCCTGAACGTCGCGCAGCTGCGCTATGCCGGCGTCTCTGCGCCGACCGAGCTGCGCGGCGATCTCGAGATCCTGACGCTGGCCGGTTCGGTCTCGCCGGACGGCGCGCACCTGCACATGGCGGTGTCCGACGCGCACGGCCGCGTCTCGGGCGGCCACGTCGCGAGCGGCTGCGTGGTGCGCACGACCGCCGAGATCCTGCTCGTATCGTTGCCCGCGCATCGTTTTTCCCGCGAGCACGATGCGCTCACCGGGTTCAACGAGCTGGTGGTCCGTCCGGCGAAAGACTGAGATCGCGCGGGCCGGGCCGTTCACGATCGTGCGTCCATCGCAACGACGCACGACCGGCGGCGACGATTCAACGGGCCGTCTTGCCGACCACATGGCGCCGGCAATGTTCGAGATACGCCTCTTCGTGCGCGGCCATCAGTTCGATGATGCTTCGCCACAGCCATGACGGCGCGTCGGCCGTCTTCGGGTGCTGGCGCCGCAACTCGCTGCACCACGCGCGTTGCGTCGCGTGGTCCATCTGCGCGGCATGCGCGTTGCCGATCACCAGCGCCAGATAGCGCGCGACTTTGACCGCATCGGCCTCCGACATCCGTTCCGCGTCCAGTTTCAGATCCTGCGGCATCAATTCGCGTATGACGACGGGGCATCCGTCGAGGCGTGCCGCGCACATCCGGCTGCCCAGCATCGGCGATACGTGCCGCGCGCCTTCGAGCACCCGTTGCGCGGGATCGCGCGGCATGCGCACGCCGGGATCCTTCGGGGCCTTCGCCGCCGCGGCCTCCTTGATGTCGATCAGATACGGCGGATGGCCGTCGGAACACGCGTCGTCGATATCGAGCATGACCGCGAAGCGGCGCCGTCCGAGCGAGCTGCATCCCTTTACCCAGAAGGCGGCGTCGAGCACCTTCATCCTCGCGTCGCGGTGTGGCGCGCGGCTGAGCGCCGCGCCGATCGGCGAATCCGGGGTGGATTCGAACAGCGCGTGGATGGCGCTCCGCTCGCGCTCGGACAACGGCCAGAAGCGTTTGCCGAGCGGAATGCGCGGCGTGACGTTCTGGATCGTCTGCCGGTCGAGCTTGCGCCACGATCGGTGCAACGCCGCCTTCATCGCGATCTTGATCGCGGCTGGGCGTTGCAGGTGACTGGTCTCGGCGCGGTGCCGGCTGTCGAACGCCTGCTCGTATCCGGCGATGAGCGCTTCGACCATCCGCCACGTGATGATGCCGGGCAGATCGGAGCTGCGCGCCGCGGTCGCGAGCGAGAAGCCGAGACGCAGCAGGTCGTGTACGGGATTGCCGATCACGCTCTGGTCGAGATCGCGGATCTGCACGGCAACCTCGCCCGTCTTCGCCGCGACGGGCCCCAGATTGCCGAGATGGCAGTCGCCGCCGATCCATACCGCGGGGCCGTCGGGCAGGGTGCCGGAGCGATGGTCCGCGAGCCATGCGTAGAAGCGCTCGGCGCTGCCGCGCGTATACGTGTGTATCGAGCGCGCCATCTTGCCGCTGCGCAGGCGCGCGAGAATCTGCGCGCGCTGGTCGCTGGACGGCAGCCGTGCCGATCCCGATGCTTTCTTCGCCACGATGCGTTCTCCTTCTGTTCCGCGGCATGCGTCGCCGGTGCGTGTGCCGGCTCGCGTGACGTCGGTGTATCCGGCGCCGCGCCGGCCGGCGCGGCTCCACCTGCTCAACCCGGCACGAACACGCCCAACGCCGCGACCGCCATCGCGAACGTCGCGAGCCAGCCGCCCCAGGCCAGCAGGCCGGTGATCGCGAACTTGCCCATGATGCGCGTGCTGTGGGCCATCAGCATCATCACGACCATGATCGGCACGGCGGTCACGCCGTTGATGACCGCACTCCAGTAGAGCGCGCGGATCGGGTCGAAATGCATGAACGTGATCGCGACGCCGCCGATGATCGCCAGTGCGATGACCGCATAGAACTCGCGCGCGACGCCGAATTGCAGCGCGAGGCTGCTGCGCCAGCGGAAAGTGCCCGCGGCCGCATAGGCGGCCGACCCCGCGAGGACCGGCAGCGCCAGCAGGCCGGTGCCGATGATTCCGAGCGCGAACAGCACGTACGCGAAGTGCCCGCCGATCGGCTCGAGCGCCCGCGCGGCATCCGCCGACGTCTTCACGTCGATGTGGTGCAGGTTCAGCGTGGCCGCGGCCGTCAGCGTGATGAAGAACGCGATGACGTTTGATACGCCCATCCCGACCCACGTATCGAAGTTGATCCGGCGCAGCTGCGCGGGGGCCTGGTGAGGCGCGTGCCGCAACGACTGCTGGTTCGGCACCGCGCGCAGCTCCTCGACTTCCTGCGATGCCTGCCAGAAGAACAGGTACGGGCTGATCGTGGTGCCGAGCACGGCGATGACCGTGGTCAGGTAGGCGGCGGACAGCTGGACGCGCGGCAACACGAGCGCACGGCCGACCTCGCCCCACGGGACGGGTACGATGAGCGCCACGGCGACGTAGGCGAGCAGGACCAGCGCGGTCCATTTGAGCAGGCGCGCGTAGCGGTCGTACGGCACGAGGATCTGCAGCAGGGCCGATGCGCCGCCGAGGCACACGACGTAGAGTTCTTGCGGGCCGTTCAGCAGCAGCTTGACCGCCGCGCCCATCGCCGACAGGTCGGCCGCGATGTTGATCACGTTCGCGACGATCAGCAGCACGACGGTGACGTAGAGCAGCCACGGGGGATAGTGCGTGCGTATGTTCGACGCGAGGCCCTTGCCCGTCACGCGGCCGATGCGCGCGCTGACCAGCTGGATCGCCGTCATCAGCGGATACGTCAGCAAGAGCGTCCACAGCAATTCGAAGCCGAACTGCGCACCCGCCTGCGAGTACGTGCCGATGCCGGACGGATCGTCGTCCGCGGCACCGGTGACGAGGCCCGGCCCGAGGCGGCGGAGCCACGTTGCGGCACGCGGACGCTGCTCCGCGGAATCGAGGGACTCGTTGTCGTTCATGATCGCGACTCGTGGGGAAGGGGGCAATCGAGTCGCAATTGGCATGCCCGACGGAACGCGCGGCGGCGCGGGCGGGTTATGGGATGCGACCGCCAGACGCGGTGCAACCGAACGCAATTTGACGCGATGGAAAACCGGCTCGGCCGACGGGCGGGGAGCGGCGGTACGGCAGGGAGCGCACGACGTGCTCGCGTGCTCGTGACGGGGGGAACCCGAACCCAGTTGGAGAAGCGACGGACGGTGCCGAGCGATTCGCGCAAGTCGCTATCGCTGCGACGTGCTTGACGTGTCGCGGCGAACGCTCATCGGTCGCGGCGATTGTCGGATGGTTGGCGTATTCGTACTGCCGCTACCGGCGAGCCAATGCCGCCGATGGCAAGCGAAAGAATCTCGGAAGGCGCCGCGGATCACAGTTGGCGCCCAGGCGCCGCGACACGCACGCAACCGGCGCGGCGCCCGGTCGGCCTCAACGGGCCGCCACCGCGACGCCCCGATTACCGCGCCCGGACACGAGGCAGCTCGACATGAACGCTTCGCTTTGGCTGTCGGCCGCCGCGCTGCCGAAGCCCTTGCCGAGCGCGGCGTATTTCACCTGCTCGGCGCCCTGCGAGCAGGCGGTCGGGCTGGCGTCGCGGCCTTGCGCGTGCAGCAGTGCGCGATCGCCGATCAGATAGACCAGCAGCGCGAAAAAAGCGATGTGTACGACTCGTCTCATGGTTCGTCTCCTCGTCGCTCAAGCGTAACGCGGAGACGTTTCTCGAAGCACTTGGGGCTTCCCCCGGTAAACGTCTGCAGAAATGACGGCGAGCCCGGCTGATCGTGTCCCGTTTTTACCGTGCGGACGACGAAAAGGCACGTTGGCCCCCCGCATCGCCGCGCGACTGACGCGAGTTTGACGAATGTCAGACGGCGGGCAGGTCGAGACGGTCGTGCCGGCGATCAGAGCGATAGCATGAATGCATGTTTCAACGGAACGCGATGCGCGGCAGGCGATGGGCGCCGCGGCTCCGAATGCAGCGAGTACGAATTGAACATCGCTATCGAATTAGTGAGGAATCCAAATGCTTAACGTATCGTCCGTCCTGATCAGTCTCGCGCCGATGTGGGCGATTCTGCTGGTTGCATCGTCAGCCGCGACCTATCTCGTGTTCTGGCGCAAGGTCATCAAGTAAGCGGCGAGCGCCGCATCGCGTGCCGCTTATCTGACCGCCGTCACCGGCACGTTCGAAATCCGCACGAGGCGGCCCATCATGCTGCGACCGAACATCGACAGCATCTGATGAAACGGATCGTGCCGCGGCGCGACCACGACGATTTCGTCGCAGCCCGTCTCGGCCGCAACGGCCGCGATCGTGTCGGCCACCGGCCCGACCTTCTTCACGACGCTGTATCGGACGCCGGCTTCCCGCAGCACCCGTTCGGCCGTCGCCAGATCGTCGCACGCGAACTGGTCCTCGATCGAACGCAGTCGCGACAGCGAGTGAAATGCCTCGAGCCGCGTCGCTTCGAGCGGCGGCTGGACGTTGATCAGCACGATTTCCGACGCGCAGCGTTCGCGATACAGGAAGGTCGCATGGCGGACCGCCTGCAGCGAACGCGGCGAATGACCGACCGGAACCAGCAGCTTGAGCATGGAAGATGCTCCGGAATTGAGATGTTTGCAGCGTAGCGCGGCGCCGGATCGCCCGACCTAAAGAGATCGGGCGGCCGCGTAAAAATGTCGTCAACGTCCGCCGCGCCTATTAGAAATATAAGAAATTTAAGTTTATGCGCATAAACGTTTTCACCGACCGGCCGGGCGGCGGCCCCAGGCGGGCCGTCGAGTGGCGCACCACGCCGATTTAGTCGGATCCTCAATGAATCGCGGCGGAAAATATCGGAGGTCGGCGATCCGGCGTCGCGTAGAGTAGTGCATCGGCCGCGGCGCGGCCTTCTCCCGGGCGGTCCAGGCCGTTCGGGACGGACCGCCGCCACGCTGCGGCCCGCCATTCCATTCCGATTCCAGGAGACCTCGCATGCCGCATGGCGCCCCGCAGCTTCTCGCACCCGCTTCCATCACCGTCGACCCGATCGTGCGCCTGTCGGCCGGCGAACTCGCGTCGGCGATCCGCGGCAAGGCGGTCTCGTGCGTCGAGACGATGCGTGCGTATCTCGATCACATCGAGCGCGTGAACGGCGCGGTGAACGCGTTGATTTCGCTGCGCGATCGCGCCACGCTGCTCGCCGAAGCGGCGGAAAAGGACGCGGCACTCGCCCGCGGCGAGTACCACGGCTGGCTGCACGGAATGCCGCAGGCGCCGAAGGATCTCGCGATGACGAAAGGGCTGCGCACGACCTACGGCTCGCCGATCTTCCGCGATCACGTGCCGCAGGCCGATTCGGTCGGCGTCGGCCGGATGCGCGCGGCGGGCGCGATCTTCATCGGCAAGACCAACACGCCGGAGTTCGGCCTCGGCTCGCATACGTTCAACGAAATCCACGGCGCGACGCGCAATCCGTACGACCTGACGAAGAGCGCGGGCGGCAGCAGCGGCGGCACGGCGGCGGCGCTGGCCGCGCGCATGCTGCCGGTCGCGGACGGCAGCGACTTCGGCGGCTCGCTGCGCAATCCGGCCGCGTTCTGCAACATCTACGGGTTCCGTCCGTCGCAGGGCCGCGTACCGCGCTGGCCGGGCGTCGACGTGTTCATGCAGCAGCTCGGCATCGAAGGGCCGATGGGCCGCACGGTCGGCGACGTCGCGCGGCTGCTCGCGATCCAGGCCGGCTACGACCCGAACGATCCGCTGTCGCTCGCGGAAGATCCGGCCGTGTTCGCGAAGCCGCTCGATACGGACCTGCGCGGCAAGCGCATCGCGTGGGTCGGCGACTGGAACGGCTATCTCGCGACCGAGCCGGGCGTGCTCGCGCAGTGCGAACAGGGCCTCGCGACGCTGCGCGAGATCGGCTGCGACGTCGATGCCGCGCTGCCGGCGTTCGCACCGGAGCGCATCTGGCGGCTGTGGCTCGCGCATCGGCACCTGCTGTCCGGCGGCGGGCTGCTCGCGCACTATCGCGACCCGGCACGGCGTGCGCTGCTGAAGCCCGAGGCGATCTACGAGGTCGAAGGGCTGCTCGCGATGCAGGGGGCCGAGGTATTCGACGCGAGCGTCGAGCGCACCGCGTGGCACCAGGCCGTGCTGGGCTTCTTCGATCGCTACGACTTCATCGCCGCGCCGACCGCGCAGGTGTTTCCGTTCGACGTCGAGCAGCGCTGGCCGAAGGAAATCGCGGGCCGCGCGATGGATACCTACCACCGCTGGATGGAAACGGTCGTGCCGTGGACGCTGGCCGGCTGCCCGGTGATCAGCGTGCCGGTGGGCTTCAACGATGCGGGGTTGCCGATGGGGATGCAGCTGATCGGCCGGCCGCGCGCGGATCTCGCCGTGCTGCAGCTCGCGCGCGGCTACGAGCAGGCGGCCGACTGGGTCGGCCGGCGGCTGCCGGGCTGGATGGCTGCGTAATGCGACGGCCGGCGGGCCGGTGACACACGCCGAACGCAAGTGACGAACCGGGCGGCCGCGTGCCGCCCGGTTCGTTTCCACACCTCGAAACGCGCTGGCTAATCCTGCCATTGGTGCGCCGGGCATCACGCTGTCGCACAACAGCGCCGGCCGACACCGGCGCAGCGCCGGCGCATACCGGGCGTCGCCGGGATTGCCGCGGTGCAGGAACGAATCGCGGCGCCAGCCCGATATCGCGCGGCAAATTCGGATGAATCCGCGCGCCGGGCGACGGTCGTGCCGGGCGATTTCGTATCGATGTGTTTCAGTCGTTGCGGCGGCGCGCGGCGCGCTTCGACAATATCGGCCTCAAACATATTCGGGCACGAGGGAAACACATGAAGCACAATCGCGCGACGGGCAAGCACCTGGCATCGGCGGGCATCGCCTTCGGCATCATGCTCGGCGTGAACGGCACCGCCCATGCACAACTCGACCTCCAGTCGATCGGCTCGGCGCTGCTCGGCGGCGGGCAACAGCAGGCCGCACCCGCGCAGGGCGGCGTCGCGCAGTTGATGCAGGCGTACGTCGGCGCGAACCAGCAGGTGCTGGTCGGCCAGTCGTCGCTCGCGTCGGCGATGGGGCTCACCGGCGCGGCCGGTCAGGCGCAGCAGGCCGCCGGCCTGCTCGGCGGCGGCAATGCGCTGACGCCGGCCGCGCTGTCGCAGATGGGCGGCGCGCAGCAGTCGGTGTCGCAGGCGCTCGGCCAGGCGTTCGCGAGCGGCGGGGCGTCGCACGGCCCGATCGACAAGCAGGCGTTCAGCAACGGCCTGGCATCGCTCGGCCAGGGCCTGACGCAGTACTCTCAGCTGCAGTCGGGGCTCGGTAATCTCGGTTCGACCAGCGCGGCATCGCTGCTGCAGTCGGGCCTGAATCCGCAGAACATGCAGGCCGCGTCGTATATCGCGCAAAGCGCGCCGGGCCAGTTGCAGTCGCTCGCGTCGACGCTCAGCCAGGCCGTGCAGTTCGCGACGAGCCAGGGCATTGCGGTGCCGTCGGTCGCGTCGTCCGCGCTGAAGCTGCTGCCGTAACGCGGTCGCACCCGGTGCGGAGCCGGCCGCGCGCGCGGCGATCCGGGATGGCCCCGCGCAACATGGGGATATCGCTCGATGCTATCGTGGCGTGTTCCCCGTTACCGGTGCCGGTTCATGACTGACTCGTTCGACCTCTCGCGCTACTTCGCCCGCATCGGCTACGACGGCCCGGCCGAGCCGACGCTCGACGTGCTGCGACGGCTGCACCTGCTGCAGCCGCAGGCCATTCCGTTCGAAAATCTCAATCCGCTGACCGGCGCGCGCGTCGCGCTCGACCTGCCCGCGATCGTCGACAAGGTGGTCGGGCGCCGCCGCGGCGGCTACTGCTTCGAACTCAACAAGCTCTTCTACACGGCGCTCACGACGATCGGCTTTCGCGTGACGCCGCTGATCGCGCGCGTGCGCTGGATGCGGCCGCCCGAGCTCGTCACCGCGCAGACCCACATGCTGCTGCGCATCGATCTCGACGGCGCGGCGTGGCTCGCCGACATCGGCTTCGGCAGCGCGACGCTCACCGCGCCGCTGCGCTTCGTGCCGGGCGAGCGGCAGCTGACGCCGCATGGGGCGTTTCGCGTCGTCGACGCGCCGGTCGACGGCGAATTCGACATGCAGTTCCAGATCCCCGACGGCTGGCAGACGACCTACCGCTTTTCGCTGAAGCCGGCCGAGTGGATCGATTACGACGCCGCGAACTGGTTCACGTCGACCTATCCCGAGTCGATCTTCGTCAACGACCTGATCGCCTGCCGCGTGCTGCCGGACGGCCGCGCGGCGCTGTTCAACACCGTGCTGACGCTGCGCGACGCGGCGGGCGCGGGGCGCACCGTCACGTTCGACGACGCGGCCGCGTGGGGCGCGTGCCTGCGCGACACGATCGGCATCGATACGACCGGCTTCGACCTCGACGCGTTGTTCGCGCGGGTGGCGGCGCGGGCGAACCCGATGTAATGCGTCGCGGGCCGCGACGCGACCGTACGCAATCCCGCCGGCCGTGCGTGGCGCCTGCAGGCGCCGCACCAGCCGCGCGCATGAGGACGAGACGATGACCGACCTTCATCCGGACGCCCCTGACAGCACCGCCGCGCGCGTCGCGCTGTGGCGCGCGCTGCACGTCGAGCTCGATGCGCCGCCGCACGTGCTCGTGGACGAAATCGGACTGCGCCTGCTCGCGCCGGCGCCCGGCTGGCAGCAGCGCGGCGACATGGATCCGCAATTCACGCGGCCGTTTCGCGCGTCCATCGTCGCGCGGGCGCGCTTCATCGAGGATCTCGTCGTCGAGCAGGCCGCGCGGGGCGTGAGCCAGTACGTGATCCTCGGCGCGGGCCTCGACAGCTTCGTGCAGCGCCGGCCCGAGATGGCGTCGCGCCTGACCGTCTTCGAGGTCGATCCGCCCGCGCCGCAGGCGTGGAAGCGCCGCAGGCTGACCGAGCTCGGCTTCGGCGTGCCGGACTGGCTGCGGTTCGTGCCGATCGAATTCGAAGCGAAGCAGTCGTGGCGCGACGCGCTCGTGCGCGCGGGCTTCGATGCCTGCAAGCCGGCGGTCGTCGTGTCCACCGGCGTCAGCATGTACCTGACGCGCGACGCGAACGCGGCGGCGCTGCGCGAAGTCGCGTCGCTCGCGCCGGGCTCGACGTTCGCGATGACGTTCCTGCTGCCGCTCGAGCATGCCGATCCGGACGTGCGCCCGGCGCTCGAAATGGCCGCGAAGGGCGCGCGCGCGAGCGGCACGCCATTCATCAGCTTCTTCATGCCGGCGGAGATCCGCGCGCTCGCGACCGGGGCCGGCTTCGCGCGGGCCGAGCATGTGTCGGCCGCGGAACTCACGCGCCGCTACTTCGCCGATCGGACCGACGGCCTGCGCCCGCCGGACAACGCGGAAGAGCTGCTGGTCGCGACGGTGTGACGTCGCGACCTTCCATCACGCGCGTTCGAGCACGGCCATCTCGCGCACGATCACGAGCAGCACCGCGAGGCTCGCGCCGCCCGACGCGCGCAGGTCGGCGAGCAGGTGCTCGTAGCGCTGCAGCGCCGCTTCGCGGCGTTCGCGCCACGCGTGGACGATCGTCTCGGGCGCCGTCGAGTCGGCCGACTCCGCGAGCGCGCTGGTGGCGAGCGTGCGCCTGAGCCGCGCGACTTCCGCGAGCGCGGCCGCGCGCGCCAGCATGTCCCAGTGCGTCGGGGTCGGCAGCGAGGCCGCGCGTTCGCCGATCCACCCGTAGTTCAACAGCGTGCCGAGCGAGAAGTAGACGCCCGCGACCAGCTCGAGGCTGCGATCGCAGGTCGCGGCCACTTCGGCGATGTCGAGCAGCGCGGCCGAGATGTCGCCGCTCGCGACGCGTACCGCGAGCGCGCTCTCGACGCCGGCTTCGACCAGCGCGCGCTGCCGCTCGGACAGCGCCTCCAGATCGGCGGTTGGCAGCAACGACGGCAATTGCGGCGCGATGCGCTGCACCGCGTCGCGGCACCGCGCGATCAGGCCGGCGACGCCGCCGTCGGCCACCGTGCCCGACTGCAACTGCCGCAGGAACCACAGCGCCGCGCGCTCCAGCAGCCGCGCGACGTCGACGAACATGCGCGCCTGCACGTCGTCGGCGACGCGGTTGTCGAGTGCGTCGATGTCGCGCCACACCGCATCGAGATCGAACACGTCGCGCGCCATGATGCAGGCGCGCACGATGTCGCCCGGCTTCGCGTCGGTTTCCTCCATCAGCCGGTGCACGAACGCGCAGCCGACCCGGTTGACGAGCGCGTTGGTCAGGTGCGTCGCGAGAATCTCGCGGCGCAGCGGGTGGCGCTGCATCGGTTCGCTGAAGCGCTGTTGCAGCGGCTTCGGGAAATAGTCGACGAGCATCGCGGCGACGAGCGGATCCTCGGGCACGTCGGATTCGAGCAGCGCGTCGTACAGCCACATCTTGCTGTACGCGAGCAGCACCGCGCGCTCCGGCGACGTGAGGCCCTGTTTCGCGGCCTGCCGTTCGGCGATCTCGTCGTCGGTCGGCAGGAATTCGATCACGCGGTTCAGGCGGCCCGCGCGTTCGAGCCAGCGCATCAGGCGCGCCTCGGCGTCGAGCAGCTCGACGCCGTAGCGGCCCGCGATCGACAGCGCCTGCGTCTGGTAGTAGTTGTCGCGCAGCACGAGCAGCCCGACTTCGTCGGTCATTTCCGCGAGCAGGGCATTGCGCTGCTTCTCGGTCATCTCGCCGTCACCGACGACGAGCCCGAGCAGGATCTTGATGTTGACTTCGTGATCCGAACAATCGACGCCGGCCGAGTTGTCGATCGCGTCGGTGTTGATGCGCCCGCCGCGCTGCGCGAACTCGATGCGGCCGAACTGCGTGCAGCCGAGGTTGCCGCCTTCGCCGACGACCTTGCAGCGCAGGTCCGCGCCGTTCACGCGTACCGCGTCGTTCGCGCGATCGCCGACCTGCTGGTGGGTTTCGCGCGCGGCCTTCACGTAGGTGCCGATGCCGCCGTTGTACAGCAGGTCGACCGGTGCCTGCAGGATCGCGCGGATCAGCTCGGTCGGCGGCAGCGCCTGCGCGTCGATGCCGAGCGCGGCTTGCACGGCCGGCGACAGCGGGATCGTCTTCGCGGTGCGTGGGTAGACGCCGCCGCCCGCCGAGATCACCGACGTGTCGTAGTCGGCCCAGCTCGAGCGTTCGAGCGCGAACATCCGCTGGCGCTCCGCGAAGCTCGTCGCCGGGTCGGGGTTCGGGTCGAGAAACACGTGGCGATGATCGAACGCCGCGACTAGCCGGATATGCGGCGACAGCAGCATCCCGTTGCCGAACACGTCGCCGGACATGTCGCCGACGCCGACCACCGTGAAGTCGGTCGTCTGCGTATCGATGCCCATCTCGCGGAAGTGCCGCTTCACCGATTCCCACGCGCCGCGCGCGGTGATCGCCATCTTCTTGTGGTCGTAGCCGACCGAGCCGCCGGACGCGAACGCGTCGTCGAGCCAGAAACCGTATTCGTGCGAGATCGCGTTCGCGTAGTCGGAGAAGGTGGCCGTGCCCTTGTCGGCCGCGACGACGAGATACGGATCGTCGGCGTCGTGGCGCACCACGTCGGGCGGCGGCACGATCGCGTTGCCGGCGAGATTGTCGGTCAGGTCGAGCAGGCCACGCAGAAAGGTCTGGTAGCACGCGATGCCTTCGCGTATCCACGCTTCGCGATCGCTCGGCGGCGGCGGGTTCTTCACGACGAAGCCGCCTTTCGAGCCGACCGGCACGATCACGACGTTCTTCACCATCTGCGCCTTCATCAGCCCGAGCACCTCGGTGCGGAAATCCTCGCGACGGTCGGACCAGCGCAGCCCGCCGCGCGCGACGCGCCCGCCGCGCAGGTGCACGCCCTCGACGCGCGGCGAGTACACCCAGATCTCGAACATCGGCTTCGGCTCGGGCAGGCCGGGCACCTTCGCCGGATTGAACTTGAACGACAGGTACGGCTTCGATTCGCCGTTCGTGTCGTGCAGGAAATAGTTGGTGCGCTCGGTCGCGTTGATCACGCCGAGAAACTGGCGCAGGATCCGGTCCTCGTCGAGGTTCGGCACCTGGTCGAGCGCCGTCTCGATCGCCTTCAGCAGGCGTTCGGCCTGCACGTCGCGCGTGCCGCCCGTGGCCGGGTCGAAGCGCACCAGGAACAGCTCGACGAGCTGCCGTGCGATCGCCGGGTTGCCGGTCAGCGCGCGCTCGATATAGGCGTCGCTGAACGTCGAGCCGACCTGTCGCAGGTATTTCGCATATGCGCGCAGGATCGTGACTTCGCGCGCGCTCAGGTGCGCGCGCAGCACGAGGCGGTTGAAGTCGTCGTTCTCGATCCGGCCGCTCCAGATCCGGTCGAACGCATCCTCGAACAGGCCCTTCACGCGCTCGATGTCGAACTCGGTATCGTCGGCGAGTTCGAGGCCGAAGTCGTGCACCCAGGCGGGCGCGGCATCCTGCGTCTGGATCCGGTACGGCCGTTCCTCGTCGACGCGCACGCCGAGATGCTCGAGCATCGGCAGGCTGCGCGACAGCGCGATCGGGTCGCCCGCGCGATACACCTTGAAGCGGAACGCGCGCGCGTCGGCCTCGATCGGGCGGTACAGGTTCATCGCCAGCTGGCCCGACGCCTTCACGCGCTCGATCAGCTCGATGTCGCGCACGGCCGTGCGCGCCGGATAGTCGTCGCGATAGCCTGCCGGGAACGAGTCCGCATAGTGCTGCAGCAGGCGGTTGCCTTGTTCTTCGCCGAACGCGTCGAGCAGCGCGTCGGCGAGATCGTCCTGCCAGCGGCGTGCCACCTGCACGAGCCGCGTTTCGAGCTCGCGCGTGTCGACGTCGGGCATCGTGCCCGGTTCCGCATGGACGACGAAATGAATCCGCGCGATCGCCGATTCCGACAGCAGCGGCGTGAACTCGACGTTCACGCCGTTGTACGCATCGACGAGCAGCTTCGCGATGCGGCGGCGCAGGTCGGTGTTGTACTTGTCGCGCGGCACGAACGCGAGGCACGACACGAAGCGGTCGAAGCGGTCGCGCCGTACGAACAGGCGCGTGCGCTGGTGTTCCTGCAGGCGCAGGATGCCGAGCGCGATGTCGTAGAGCTGGTCTTCGTCGGCCTGGAACAGTTCGTCGCGCGGATAGGTTTCGAGCACCGTCACCAGCGACTTGCCGAGATGCCCCTTCGGCAGGAAGCCCGCGCGCCGCACGATGTTCGCGCATTTGCGGCGCACGATCGGTATCTCGGTGTACGAACCGAAATAGGACGTCGACGTGTAGAGTCCGATGAAGCGCCGTTCGCCGGTCACCTTGCCGTCGGCGCCGACCAGTTTCACGCCGACATAGTCGAGATAGCCGGGCCGGTGCACGGTCGCGCGCGAGTTCGCTTTCGTCAGGAAGATCGGCCAGGGGCCGGTGATGATCTCGGCGGCGGCCGGCGGCAGCGGCGTCACGTCCGGCGCGCCGGGCGCGCGCAGCGATTCGCGCAGCAGGCCGCAGCCGGAGCCTTCGACGCCGCGCAGGCCGAAACCCGTGCCGTCCGACACGAGCGCGTAGTCGCGCTGGCCGAGGAAGGTGAAGTGGTCGGCGACCATCCATTCGAGGAACGCGCGCGCCTCGATGTCTTCCGCGGTGGATTCGCGGGCCTTCATGTCCTTGATCGTCGCGCGCGCGATGTCGACGATCTTCGGCCAGTCCTCGACCGATGCGCGCACGTCGCCGAGCACGCGCGCGATGTCGTTGCGCAGGGTGTTGAGCAGCGCGGCGTCGCCGCAGCGGTCGACTTCGAAGTGGATGAACGACGCGAGCTGCGACTGGCCGTCGCCGGCCGTCGCGCCGCCGGCGTCGACGCGCTCGATCGCGCCGTCGCCGCCGCGCCAGATGCGGAACACCGGGTGCAGCGCCGAGTGCAGCGCGAGCCCGAGGCGGTTGACGGCCATCGTCACCGAATCGACGAGGAACGGCATGTCGTCGTTGACGATCTCGATCACCGTGTGGTCGGAGTGCCAGCCGTGCTGTTCGAGGATCGGGTTGTACACGCGCAGCCGCTCGCTGCCGGGCACGAATTTCTGGGCGGTCTGCCAGTGCGCCATCGCGGCGCCGTAGAGGTCGGCGATGCCGCGATTCTGCAGATCATCGGCGTCGACGAAATCGTAGTAATGACGCAGGAACGGTTCGACGATCCGGAACGTGGCTTCGGGCAGGCGTCCGCGCGCGAATTCGACGACATCGGAGAGCAGGTGTGCGACGACTTCTTCGTTCTTCGCTTCCATGGCGGTCTCCTGGTCGGGTGGCCATTGGCTGCTGCGTCTGTGCCGCATTATATGCGCCGATTGCGTGACAACGCGAGGTGCGGGCGCACAACGCGGCGCAGGGAACGAAGGCCGCGTGCGACGCCGGTGGCCGGCGTCGCACGGGCGGGTCAGGCGAGGTCCGGCGGCTTCAGGTCGGGGTGCCGCGCGTAGAGCGGATTCATGAAATCGAGCAGCATCGTGGTCAGCAGTTGCGACACGAATTCGCGGTAGGCGACGAATTCCGAATCCGGACACGACGCCTTGACGGTCAGCAGGGAGCGATCCAGATCGGCTCCCATTTGCAAGATCATGTCGTTAAGGGCACTTGCGATTTGCTTGTCAGAGATCACTTTTTTGCCTTTTTAGCATCCCGCCAACGCGTTACAACTGTTGACGCAGTTCCAGAACTTGAATCCGAAGTCACCGGTGGGCAAAGTCATTGCAGAGCATTTTGCCCGGCACATTGCTCGCCATTGTGCACAGGCGGAGGAGTGTCGAGGCTCCGGCGTCGTGTTGAGTGCGCTCGCGTTGGCCTCGGGACCGATAAAAATGAAGTTTGCCGACTCTCGTTTCGTCGTATAGACGACAGCCAGATCCTCCGAAAATATTAATGCGGCATCAAATGCTTGTCCAACAGTCGTTGGGCAGACCGTCGTTGCCTGTGATACTGCCACGCGATATGCATTTTCCTGATTGAGTGATTTTATCTTTCCGGTCAGCCTGCATTTGCCAATATCGATGGACATGTCCACGAGGTTTGGGGCGATCTGGAGCCGCATCGAGGTGCCGGAAACTACCGCGGACCATTTTCCGGGGTGGGTTACGTTTTGTACCTTATGACGAGGCCGATAGGGTTTCGCGACAAAGCTCGTGGTTTCGCCGTCGATGCTTAACATGACACCGATCGATTGACTGCTCGTCTCCTGAATCCCGATCGTGATGTTGGACGAAATCGACGTCCACGGTACATACTCGGTACCGGTTGAGCCGTTTCGCCGATCGTAGACAACGTACCCAGAAATATCGTTCTTGTTTCCGTAGACGATTAGAAAACGTTCGTTGGAAACCTTGATGATTTTGTAGTTTGTACCATTTTCGACGGCTTCCCATACCTGGTTGGCAGGGGCGGGCGCTCCACCGGATGCTATTGGCAACGATTTGCCGAAACCGGCATTTGAGAAGGAAATCAGTGAAAGCAGCAGCGCGACAAAATAGCCTTTTAGCGTCATGATTTTCATGGTGTCCACCTGCAAAGATAGTTGAAGATCGGCAGGATATTTATTGCCGGGTTTCATTGCTGGCGGTGGCGCCACTGGTGGCGATCAGCTGGCTAGATTGTTTCGGATTCTGATGCGATAAATTTGATTCGTTATGCTGATCTATATTGAGAAAATGACCGAGCGTGTGTGCGCTTACGAAAGCTAATTGCCGCGAGGCCGATTGTCAACGGTAATATATCAAGATAGCTGCTGGCTTCGGCATATTCGAATTGCCGGTCCCAATTTTGAGATGACAAACTGGCTCCAAGTAGCATGCGTCCAATGGCTGGACGCACACCGATCTCGGGGAGCTTTTCAGCGTTCGTCGCTCCACAGCTTGCCGCCCGTCGCCCAGTTCTCCTTCTTCACGTCGGCGAGGATGATGTCGACCGAGCCCGGGTCGCAGCCGAGCGTCTCGCACGTGACGCGCGTGATCGCTTCGACGAATGCGCGCTTCTGCTCGACCGTGCGGCCTTCGAACAACTGGATATTGAAAGTCGGCATGACTGGATGCTCCGATGGTTGGGGGTAGGGAAGTCGGGACGCGAGCGGCGTCAGTCGCGATACGACGGATCGATCCGGTCGAGGCGGCGCAGCAGCGCCGGCCATTCCAGTTCGCCCTCGATCGCGCCGCCGTCGCGCAACTGCGCGGCGGTGCGCTCGGCGACGGCCGGCTCGGGCAGCACGAGCGTCCCGCCGCCTGCCTGCGCGCGCACCTGGATGTCGCAGGCCTTGATCAGCGTATCCATCAGCACATATGCCTCGGCGACGGTCCGGCCGACCGTCAGCGTGCCATGGTTGCGCAGCAGCATCGCGGATTTCGCGCCGAGGCTGGCGGTCAGCCGCGTGCCTTCGGCCGGCGAGAACGCGAGCGCCTCGTAGTCGTGGTACGCGAGGTCGCCGTGAAACCGCAGCGCGTGCTGCGACGCGGGCAGCAGCCCGTCGCGCTGGATCGACACGGCGATGCCGGCCGTATTGTGCAGGTGCATCACGCAGACGGCGTCCGGCCGCGCGGCGTGCACGGCCGCGTGCAGCGCAAAACCGGTCACGTTGACTGCGTATTCGCTCTCGCCGATCCGGTTGCCGGCCAGGTCGATCTTCACGAGATTCGATGCGCGAACCTCGTCGAACGCGAGGCCGAACGGGTTGATCAGGAAATGCCCGGGTTCGCCGGGCACGGTCGCGGAAAGATGCGTGTAGATCAGGTCGTCCCAGCCGTTCAGCGCGACGAGACGATAGGCGGCGGCGAGATCGACGCGCAACCGGCGCTCGGCGTCCGAGTTCGGGCCGCCGGGCTTCACGGTGTCAGGACGGTGTGCGAATGACGACATCGGGTTCTCCGAGGGTGAAGCGGCGCGCGACGATCACCGTGATCCACGCAGCGATCGCGAACGGGGCCGTGAACGCGGGGAGGCCCGCGCGCGTCGCGAGCCACTGGATCAGCGCGGCGAGCGCGGCGGCCGCGAACGCCGCGCGCGGCCCGCGCGGCATCAGCGCGAGTGCGGCGAGCGCGCCGTTGAAGCCGAGCAGGCCGTCGGCGAACGACGCGCCGTTCGCGCCGGCCGCGATCAGCAGCACGGTCGACACGATCGTGCCGCCGAGTGCGAACGCGGCCGCGCGGCGCGACGCGACGGCGAGGCCGGCGACGATCAGCGCGCCGGCCCACGGGCCTTGCGCAAAGGTGGTTTGCGCGACGCCCGACAGCAGCGCGTCGGCGATGGAATGAAGCGTCAGCGGCGCACCGGCTGTCGCGTCGCCCGCATGCTGCGGCGCGACAAACGGCAGCCACAGCGCGGTGACGGCGAGGCACGGGCTCGAATACGGGCACTGGCGCCAGCGGGCGAGCGGCACACGCATCGCGCGTTGCACGAGCGCCGCGCCGATCGCGACCAGCGGTACCAGCGCGACGGCGGCGGGCGAAGCGGGCGCGAACAGCACGGCGATCAGCGCGGCGAGCGCGCCGTTGAAGCCGTGCAGTCCCTGTTCGACGTCGCGGCGCTCGGCACCCGTCAGCACCGCCGTCATGCTGGCGGCGGCCGAGCCGACCAGCGCCGCGGACGCGAGCCGCAGGTCGGTCAGCGCCAGCGCGGCAAGCAGCAGCGCGCCGGTGACGGCATGCGCCTGCAGCACGATCTGCCCGATGCCGCGCAGCAGGATGCGCAGGTCGATCGACGGCGAGGCGGGGCGGGCGGTAGGCATGGCGGCGGTGGAGCAGGACGAGCCGCGAGCATAGGACACAATGCCGTGCACCGGAATAGGGAATTCTGGATAGTCAGGATTTGTGGCGCATGCCCTGAGTTGGGGCGGGGCGCGTGTTTCGGCGTCTTGTTTGCCCGGGACAATGGCGCTGTCGCGGGATTGCCGGGCCGGGAAACGAAATTTTGGCCGCAGCCGGATTTTTCGTGCGTATGCTGACGCGTCGGCGTTTTCGAGGAGGAACGATGCGTGAACTGCGCTGGGCGTCGCTCGAGGGCGACGGAATCGAACACCTGACGTTCGACCGGGGGGACGCGGGCATCGTCGTCGAAAGTGCCGTGGTCGGCCAGCGGTACGGCCGCGCGTACGGGCTTGCATACCGGGTCGAGTGCGATCCGCAATGGCGGGTCAGGTATGCGGTGCTCAAAGTGATGGGCGGCGGCACGCTGGAACTGCACGGCGACGGCGACGGCGCCGGGCACTGGCGCGACGGTTCAGGCAGCGCGCTGCCGGAGCTGGATGGCTGCGTCGACATCGACATCGCGGCGACGCCGTTCACGAACGCGCTACCGATCGGCCGCCTCGGCCTCGCTCGCGGCGAGCGGCGACCGATCGACGTCGCATACATCTCGACGCCGGACCTGAAGGTGACGCCGGTCAAGCAGGCATACGCGTGCATCGAGCCGGGCCGGCGCTACCGCTACGAAGGCATCTTCCGGAATTTCACGGCCGAGATGGACGTCGACGCCGACGGGCTCGTGATCGACTACGAAACGCTGTTCAAGCGCCTGCCGCCGTTGCGCTGAACCGCCGCCCGCGGTGCCGCGGGTGCTGCCGCGACCGCCGGTCGTTCATGCGTCGAGGCAAACCGGTCGATCCGCGCCGCGATCAGGTCGGGATTGCGTACCACGACCCAGTGCCCGCCGTCGATTTCCTCGCGCACGTGCTCGCCGAGCCAGCGCTCGAGATCGACCGACATTTCGGGCGTCACGTAGCGGTCGCGCACCGGCACGAGGATCTGCACCGGCGCCTGCGCATACCGCTCGCGCGGCTTGGTCGCCCGCGCGAGGAAATTCGCGCGGTAGAGCTGCAACCCGTTCAGCGCGTTCTTCAACTGCGCGGGATCGCGCTCGGGCCGCACGCGTTCGGTCAACTGCAGCCAGCGCGGCCACAGTGCGGCGCCGCCGAGGCGCCACACCAGCGACGGCACGACCGGCAGGTGGAAGAACGCGATGTACCACGATTTCAGGCTCTGCCTGAGCCGCATCTTCGCGCGGAACACGTGGTCGAGGCACGGGCCGGAGATCGACGTGTACGACGCGATCCGGCCGCGCAACGCAGGGTCGGTCACGGCCTCCCAGCACTGGATCGACCCCCAGTCGTGACCGGCCAGATGGAACGGCCGCGCGCCGCAGGTCGCGTCGGCGACGGCCTTCAGGTCGTCGGCGAGCCGCGCCAGCGTGTAGTCCGCGCGGCGGCGCGGCGCATCGGATGCGCCGGCGCCGCGCACGTCGTACGCGATCACGCGGTAGCGCTTCGCGAGCCGCGCACGGACCGGCGCCCACACGGCCGACGAATCGGGATAGCCGTGCACGAGGATCAGCGGCGGCGCGCGGCGCGGGCCGCTGACATGGACGGCGAGTTTCACGTCGCCGGAGCGGACGGTCAGCATCTCGTGCGTGCGTGCCATGACGTCATGCCTGCGGAACCGGATGCAGCGGCACGCGGCGCGGGGCGGCCTGCGCCGCGTGGCGCGCATTGGTCGCGTCGATGTTCGCGAGCAGCGTGTCGAGCCCCTGCAGGTACTGATGGTTGTCGTGGTCCCACGGATGGAAGCCCGGACGGAAGTAGTCGAGCCATTCGCGCGCGATGCTCGGGAACACGCCGGTCCGCGGGCTGTACAGATACTTCACGAGCCGCCACATGCCGCCGAACCTGCCGTGTTCGCGACGGTGCGCGCGCATCAGGCGCACGTGGAAGTCGAACACGATCGTCCAGAACAATACCGTCGTCGTCAGCATCGTGCCCGTGCGCAGCAGGTAGCTGCCGAGGCCGGGCTTCATCACGGCGTTCCATACGTCGTACGACACCGCCTTGTGCTCGGTTTCCTCCATCGCGTGCCACATCCACATCTGCTGATAGCCTTCGACCGACCCGTCGATCCGGTGCTCGTGGCCCGCCAGCAGCTGGTTCGCAAGGATCGCCGTGTAATGTTCGAGCGCGATCGTGATCGCGAGCTGCATCGAATGCGGCAGCGTCTTCTTGAAGAAGCCGAGGATCGTCCACAGCCGCTTGTCGAGCTTGTGCGCGGGCAGGCCGGACGACTGCAGCAGGTCGTTGTACTCGATGTGCTCGCGCGTGTGCATCGCTTCCTGGCCGATGAAGCCGAGCACCTGCTTCTTCAGCTCCGGATCCTCGATGCGGTCGCGGTAGTGGCGCACCGAATCCATGAAGAAGCGCTCGCCGGCCGGGAACAGCAGCGACAGCGCGTTCATGAAGTGCGTGACCGGTACGCCCTGGACGTGCCAGTCCTTCGCGCGTTCGGGCGGCAGCGCGAAACGGATGTCGCGCCGCACCGGCATCATGTTCGGGGTCGTCATGATTGTTCTCCTCCCTGATTGCCTGCGTTGTTGTAGGTGGCGCGAAGCGGCGCGGCGGCCGGCGTGCCGTAGCGGGCCGCCGCGCGGCGGGCCTTCGCGGCCTCGCGGCGCGTCGTGAGCACGACGAGCGCCTGGTACGCGGCCGGCAGGATGCGCGCCATCCAGTCCGCGGCCTTCGCGTCGCGGCCGATCAGCACACGCCGCTTGTTGCGGCGCACGCCGGCGAGGATCGTGCGCGCGGCGTCGTCGGCGGTCGTGATGAAGAACTTCTCGAAGCTGTCCTTGCCTTGCTGCTCGCTCTCGACGATGAAGCCGACCATGTTCTTCGCGACGCGGCTCGACTGCGCGATGTTGGTGCGGATGCCGCCCGGATGCACGCAGGTGGCCGACACGCCGCACTTCATCATGTCGAGTTCCTGGCGCAGCGATTCGGTGAAGCCGCGCACCGCGAACTTGGTCGCGTTGTAGCCGCTCATGCCCGGCTGCGCGAAGATCCCGAAGATGCTCGACGTGTTGATCACGTGACCGTCGCCGCTCGCCTTCAGGTGCGGCAGGAACGCCTTCGTGCCATGCACGACGCCCCAGAAGTTGATGTTCACGATCCACTCGAGATCGCCGTATTCCATCCCTTCGATCGTGCTCGACAGCGCGACGCCCGCGTTGTTGAAGATCAGGTTGACCTTGCCGTGTTCCTGCGCGGTGTCGTCGGCCCACGCGAACATCGCGTCGCGGTCGCCGACGTCGAGCACGCGCGTCGACACGCGCACGTTCGGCGCGATCGCGCGGACGATCCGCTCGGTTTCGGCGAGGCCGACGCCATTCTTGTCGGCGAGCGACACGTGGCAGCCGGCCTGCGCGAGCTGGATCGCGAGCGAGCGGCCCATGCCCGAGCCGGCGCCCGTGATCGCGGCGACCTTGTTGGCGAAATCTCTCATGTCGTTGGCTCCTTGTCTGGCTCAGGCCGCTTCGGCGGACGTGGAAGCGGAAGCGGCGGACGCGGCGGGCGCGGCGACGGGCCGCCCGCTCGTGTCGTGGTGCGGCGCGCGATACGCGTGGTAATCGGCGATCGAGAAGTGCGCGGTCGCCTGGCGGAAGCGCCAGGTGAAGCCCGGCCACAGCGTCGTGTTCTTGCCGGTGCGCGGGTCGAGGTACCAGCTCTTGCAGCCGCCCGTCGACCAGATCGCCTTTTTGAGGCGGCCCTGCAGGTCGCTGTTGAACTGCGCCTCGACGAGCGGGCGCACCTCGATCGCATCCGCGCGTTCGCGCTGCATCGCGTTCAGCGCGCCGAGGATGTATTCGATCTGCGACTCGATCATGAACACCATCGAGTTGTGGCCGAGGCCGGTGTTCGGGCCGACGATCATGAAGAAGTTCGGGTAGCCCGGCAGCGTCGTGCCGAGATACGCGTGCGCGCCGTCGCGCCACGCATCGACGATGTCGAGGCGGCCGCGGCCGATGATCGCGCCGCGCGGATACGGATCGGCGACCTGGAAGCCCGTGCCGTAGATCAGGCAGTCGACTTCATGACGCTTGCCGTCGGTCGTCACGACCGCGTCGGCTTCGATGCGCTCGATGCCGGTCGTGATCACGTCGACGTTCTTGCGCGACAGCGCCGGGTAGTAGTCGTTCGAGATCAGCACGCGCTTGCAGCCGAGCGTGTAGTCCGGCGTGACCGCACGGCGCAGTTCCGGATCGGGAACCTGCTTGCGGATATGGCGCAGCGCGAGCTTCTGCACGTTCTTCATCAGCGACGGATGGATCGCGAAGCCGAGCACGCGCGATTCGAGCATCCAGTAGATGCCGCTGCGCACCGCCTTCTGCGTGAACGGCAGCGTGCGGAACAGCCACTTCTCGAAGCCGCTCAGGTTGCGGTCGGGCTTCGGCATGATCCACGGCGGCGTGCGCTGGAACAGCGCGAGTGCCTTCACGCGCGGCGCGATTTGCGGCACGAACTGGATCGCGCTCGCGCCGGTGCCGATCACCGCAACACGCTTGCCTTCGAGTGCGTAGTCGTGATCCCACTGCTGCGAATGGAACGCATGGCCCTTGAAGGTCTCGACGCCGGGAATCGCCGGCAGCGCGGCGCGCGACAGTCCGCCCATCCCCGACACCAGCACGCGCGCCGACAGCCGCTTGCCGTTCGCGAACGTGAGGCGCCAGCGTCGCGCGGCCTCGTCGTATTCGGCGCGCTGCAGCTCGTGGTTCAGGCGCAGGTGCGGGCCGACGCCGAAGCGCTGCACGCAGTCTTCCAGGTACGCGCGGATCTCCGGCTGCGGCGCGAACATGCGCGTCCAGCGCGGGTTCGGCGCGAACGAGAACGAATAGACGTGCGATTGCACGTCGCACGCACACCCGGGGTAATGATTGTCGCGCCACGTGCCGCCAACCGACGCGGCCTTCTCGAGCACGACGAAGTCGGTCACGCCGGTCTGCCGCAGGCGAATGGCCATCCCGAGACCGGCGAAGCCGGTGCCGATGATGGCGATGTCGGTGGTTTCGTCCGGGCCGTCGTGGCCGGGCGGGCCGAAAGGCAACGTGCGAGCATTCATCCGGGTGTCTCCGATTTGGCTCATTTTTGAATGTTACATTGGTTGATGTAAAGATAGTGGGTGAACCCGGAAACCGCAAGAGGCTAGAAGCAGCGCTCTAAGGGCCGGAAGCCGCGCGGGAAAAGGCTGAGCGGGGTTTGGAACGGTCTGATTTCCGCATTGCGGAATGTGCGGAAACGGCCGTCGGCAGGGCTGGAGAGGCGGGAGACGAAGGCCGCCGGGACGCGGCGACCTGTTTGAAACGCTATCAGGGACGGATCGGGCGGCCGGCCGTCTCATGGAAAACCCCGGCGACGATCGTGATCTGCGCGAGCGCGTAGAGGCCCCAGATCAGGTAGTCGATGCCGGGGAAGCCGCCGAGGAAGCGTCCGACGCCGATCAGCGTGTCGGAGCCGACGAAGATCAGGCTGCCGACGGCGACCAGCGGGCCGCGCGTGCGGGCCGCGAGCGCGAAGCTCGCCATCGCGCACAGCACGAGCATGTAGACGGCGACGGGTACGAGCAGGTCGCCCAGGTGCGGCAGGAACGCCGCATAAAACGCCGGCGCGGTGATCCACAGCCCGATCAGTGCGAGGAAGCGCCAGCCGTGCGGCCGCGCGCGCCAGCGCACGAAGATCGCGCAGTAGCACAGGTGCGTGAGCAGGAACGCGCCGAGGCCGAGGACGAACGACAGCGGCCACTCGGGCAGCGCGAGCAGCACGTCGCCGAGCACGGCCGTGGCGAGCGCCGCGCACAGCCACGCGCGTTCGCGCGGTGCCGCGCAGGTGCTGCCGGCCGCGAGCAGCAGGATGCCCATCGCGGCTTTCGCGGCGGCCTGGCCGGGATAGGGCGCGGCGGCGAGCGACAGCCCGTACAGCAGCGCGGCGGCGATGGCGAGCCGCCAGAGCCGGCGATAGGCGGCGGGAAGCGTGGCGATCAAGGCGGGTGTCTCCGGGGTTGTTGTCGTCTGCGGTGGACGGCGCGCCGTCGGGGGCGCGGTTGCGGCCATTATCCGGAAGAAAGCGCGGGCGAAAACCGGCGAATCCTTCTAGGCGCGGCATGGCGACGGGGGCGGTGGTGCGGCGGTCCGGCGGCACGGGATCGGGCCATGCGGCGCCGGTGCGCCTGCCGCCGCGCCGATCGTTTCGATGCGTTTGCCCCGGTCGAACCGGGGCAACACGGCGGTTTCGGCTTGCTATCATCGCCGCGTATCGACGTTGTCCCGCCCGGCCGCGCTACAGGGTTCGCAGGCCGGCGCGACGGCCGCGCCCGATGAGGGCATGCCGCCGCGTTTTCATTGAATCCGTGCCGAGTCCCGCCAGCGCAGCCGATGCAGTGGCCGGGGCCGGTCCTCCCGACCAACAGGTTCGACATGACCGAACTGCTCCACGGCGACGGCGCGATCCGTCGCACGACGCCATATGGCTCCTCGATCGAAAACACCTATGCGGGCGTACTGTCGTTCATGCGCCGCAACTATTCGCGCGCGCTCGACGGCGTCGACGTCGCGATTTCCGGCGTGCCGCTCGACCTCGCGACGACCTTTCGCTCGGGCGCGCGGCTCGGGCCGGCCGCGATCCGCGCGGCGAGCGTGCAACTCGCGGAGCTCAAGCCGTATCCGTGGGGCTTCGATCCGTTCGAGGATCTCGCGGCCGTCGATTACGGCGATTGCTGGTTCGATGCGCACAACCCGGTATCGATCAAGCCGGCGATCGTCGAGCATGCGCGCACGATCCTGCGCTCGGGCGCGAAGATGCTGACGCTCGGCGGCGATCACTACATCACGTATCCGCTGCTGGTCGCGCACGCGGAGCGCTACGGCAAGCCGTTGTCGCTGATCCACTTCGATGCGCACTGCGATACGTGGGCCGACGACGAGCCCGACAGCCTCAATCACGGCACGATGTTCTACAAGGCGGTGAAGGAAGGGCTGATCGATCCCGCGACGTCGGTGCAGGTCGGCATCCGCACGTGGAACGACGATTTCCTCGGGATCGAGCGGCTCGATGCCGCGTGGGTGCATGAGCATGGTCCGCGCGCGGCTGTGGAGCGGATCGTCGACGTCGTCGGCGCGCGGCCCGCGTACCTGACGTTCGATATCGACTGTCTCGATCCGGCGTTCGCGCCCGGCACGGGGACGCCGGTCGCGGGTGGGTTGTCGTCCGCGCAGGCGCTCGCGATCGTGCGTGCGCTCGGGGCGGTGAATCTGGTCGGCGCGGATGTGATCGAGGTTGCGCCTGCTTACGATCACGCGGACATTACCGCGATCGCCGCTGCGCATGTCGCGTGCGATTTGCTGTGCCTGTGGCGGCAGAAGAAGGTGGCGGGGCGTTGAAGTGGGGGTAGCCCGGCGGGCACGGCTTTGTCATGCAGAAGACCGGCGGGCTGAGCGCCCACCGGTCTTCTTTGATGCGCTGCGCGCAACTTCGACGGATCGATGGCCGTGGGTGGATTGTTTGCCGTGGGCTGAGGAAAAGGGCTTGTCGCGCGTTTCCGTCGATGGTGCTTTCCGACCCGGTACGGCCCCTCAAATGAGATCGACGACCGTCAGGTTCCCGCCCGACATGAGACGATCGCGGATGAGACCACGTCGACGACTTGCGAAATTCGAGCTCTGGATGAAAGGCTGCTGGCCTCAAGCACGCAAGCTCGGCGCGGCCTACGGAAAGTCTTCACGGCGCTCCGCCCATGTCAGGATCGCATCCAGTGCGGGGCATAACGCCTGGCCCCAATCAGTCAGGCGGTAGTCCACCTTCGGCGGCACCTGGTGATAGACCGTACGCGTTACGATGCCGTCCGCTTCGAGGCTGCGTAGCTGCTGGGCAAGCATCTTCTGCGTGATGCCGGGGATCAGCCTCTCGAGGTCCGAAAAGCGCCTCACTTGCCCGCCGAATAGGTGGAACAGGATCACCAGTTTCCAGCGGCCTTCCAGCAGCTTGAATGCGGCTTCGACATCGCTTGCGGCAGTCGCGGGGGTGTAGTTTTTTCGGTTAGCCACGGGTTACTTACTTTTTTGTGCGTTCTTGCGATGCGGTAACTGTAGCGCCATGATCGGGGCATGCAAACCTTCACGTTGAGGTGAGCCCCGATGAACATGATGCTGCCTCCGCCGCTGGATGCCTATCTGCTCGCGGAAACCGTCACCGACACCGCCCCTCTATCGAACTGCTTTGCCGCCGATGCCGTCGTGCGGGACGAAGGCCGCACGATCAAGGGGCTGGAGGCCATCCAGGCCTGGAAGAAAGACAGCAAAACCAGGTACCAGTACAGCGTTGAGCCGCTGGACGTATCGCAGGACGGCGCCACCGTGACGATGCGCGCACGGCTCACGGGCACCTTCCCGGGTAGCCCGGTTGAGCTGACCTATACGTTCGTCCTGGCCGGCGGCAGGATTGCGTCGCTGGAAATCCGCTAATGAGCTCCGCATCCGAACTGCTGGGGCTTCGGGCGCTCGTTACGGGCGGAACCAAGGGCGTCGGCAAGGCCGTTGTCGGACGCCTTTGCGAGGCAGGTGCGAACGTTCTGACGACCGCGCGTTCCCGTCCCGATGAGCTTGCCGAAGAACGGTTCATCGGGGCGGACATCGCGACGGCCGAGGGCTGTAAAGCCATCGTCGACGCCGTGCTCGAGCGATTGGGTGGCGTTGATATAGTCGTGCACGTAGTGGGCGGTTCATCTGCACCGGCCGGTGGCTTCAGCGTGCTGGATGACGCTGAATGGAACAAGGCATTGAGCCTGAACCTATTCTCGGCAGTGCGCATCGATCGCGCGCTGTTGCCCTCGATGATCGCGCAGCGTTCGGGCGTCATCATCCATGTCACGTCGATCCAGCGGCAATTGCCGTTGCCGGAGGCGACAATTGCCTATGCCGCCGCCAAGGCCGCGCTGTCAACCTACAGCAAGGCCTTGTCCAAGGAGGTCAGTCCGAAGGGCATTCGCGTCGTGCGTGTCTCCCCGGGCTGGGTCGAGACCGATGCCGCCGCAGGTCTCGTTGCCGAGATCGCCCGACAAAGCGGTATCGACACGGAAGGCGCCCGCAAGATCATCATGGATTCGCTCGGTGGCATTCCTCTCGGCCGACCATGCTCGCCTCGGGAGGTTGCGGAACTCATTGGCTTCCTCGTCTCCGCGCGGGCCAGCGCAATCACCGGCACTGAATACGTCATCGACGGAGGAACTGTTCCGACTGTGTGATCTGAGCCACTTGCCCGGCCGTCGCGGTGCCGAACCTGTTTGCCAACGGGCTGGCAGTCACGACCAAGCCTCTTCCGCGAGACAGGGCTTCTGTTCGCGACCGCCGCAACGGTAGATGCTCCGAAGGGTACAGCATCATCGATGACCGTCTTTTCCTGGTCCGGGAGCGGGCAGTCGTAGATCTTCGTTGAGCGACTCAAACGGGCCGAACGCCGCCAGCGCGCCCGACGTCCCCCGAAAATTCGAGCAGAACCAAAAAAGGCCGACGGGCAGGGCACCCGTCGGCCTGTTCCATGCGAGTGCGAACCGTGCGTTACTTCGCCGCGAGCGCGCTTGCCACGCCCTTGTCGGTCCACGCGTTATCGGCCACGTTCAGCTTCTGCGGAATCAGCTTCGCCGCATAGAACGCATCGGCCACCCCCTGCTGAACCGCGACGATCTTCTCATCGACCGGCACCGCGCCGAACGGCACACGCTTGATCCACGTTTCCACGAGCGGCTGCGGCAGGCCGACCTTCGGCGCGATCAGCGCGGCCGTCTCGGCCGGATGCCCGTTGACCCACAGGCCCGTCTCGCGCAATTGCTTCAGGATCGTGCCGACCACGTCGGCATGTTGCTCCGCGAAGCCACGCGTTGCCTCGTAGAAGTTGTTCGCGGGCGTGAGGCCCGTGTAGTCGGACAGCGTACGGATCTTCAGCGAATTTTGCGCGGCCGCGTAGTACGGATCCCACACGGCCCACGCGTCGACGTTGCCGCTCTCGAACGCGGCACGCGCGTCGGCGGGCGGCAGGTACACCGGGCGAATTTCGTCGTAGCGTACGCCGGCCTTTTTCAGCGCTTCGAGCAACAGGTAGTTCGCGCTCGAACCCTTCTGCAGCGCGACCTTCTTGCCGCGCAGGTCGGCGAGTGAACGGACCGGCGAATCGGCCTTCACGAACACGGCTTCGTTGTGCGGCGACGGCGGTTCCGCGGCGACGTACACGAAGCGCACGCCGGCCGCCTGCGCGAACACCGGCGGCGGCGCGCCCGTGTAGCCGAAGTCAATGCTGTTCGCGTTCAGCGCCTCGAGCAGTTGCGGGCCGGCCGGGAATTCGAACCACTGGACGGTGTAGCCGAGCGGCTTGAGCCGCGTCTCGAGCGAGCCCTGCGTCTTGACGACCGACAGCAGGCCGGCCTTCTGGTAGCCGATGCGCACGACCTTGTCGGCGCTGCCTTGCGCGAAGGCCGATGTGGCGGCGACGGCGACGAGCGCCGTCGCGGCGGTGCGGGTGATCCAGCGGGTGAAACGAATCATCGAACGGACTCCATGCGAAACGTCTTCGGGGAGCGGCGCGCGCCGCTCGGTTGGAAGAATCGTCGCACGGGCGATCGGGCCCGCAAACCAAGCAATGCCGATATGAATATGACGGCGGCGGTCCTATGCTTTGTCGCCGTCGCCTTGCGGGCCGGACGCATCGGACGTATCCGACGTGCCGGCCTGGCGTGCTGCTTCGTCGCTGAGTTTCCGGTCGAGGATCGTCGCGACACGGCCGCCCAGATACGCACTGGCGGCGTTCTCGAGCGCGCGGTTCGTCTCGCCCTCGACGAACACGGCCGCGAGCGGGCGCAGGCGCCAGATCGCATCGACGAGCGCGGGCACGTCGGTGACGGGTGGCAGCGTGCCTTCGTCATAGCGGTCGAGCCGCTTCACGACGAGATCGACGAGCAGCCGCGCGATCGCGTCGAAGTGCGGCCGCGCGAGGCTGATCACGTCAAGCAGCTCGCGCGGCGGGATGCCTTCCTTCGTCATCGCGGCTGCCGCCTCGAGCAGCGCGGGGCTTTTCGCGACGAACGACAGGCCGCGCCGTTCGAGCAGGCCGAGTTCGGTCACGCGCGACAGTTGCGACGCCGTCTGCGGGCCGAACATCTGCGCGAGTTGCGCGAGCGAATAGGTTTTCGGCAGTTCGTGCGACCAGCGGCCGCCGATCGCGTTTTCCAGGCCGAGGATCGAGCGCAGGTCGTGACCCTCGTCGATCGCCATGATCAGGTCCTGGATGTTCGACAGCGTGTAGCCGCGCGCGAGCAGGTGGTTGATCAGCTTCAGGCGCGCGACGTGCGTGTCGTCGTAGATGCCCACGCGCCCGCGCTTCTCGGGCGGCGCGAGCAGCCCGCGATCCTGGTACGCGCGCACGTTGCGCACGGTCGTGTCGGACACGCGAGCGAGTTCGTCGACCGTGTACTCGTTGCGGGAATCCGGCGCGGCCTCGTCTGGCATGGTTGGAGTCTGTTTTGACATGCGGCCATTCTAGCGCGGCGCGACAGGCTCGGGCGCGGCGGGGAGCGTGCGTGCGCCGTCGCCGAGCGCGCGCTGCATCAGCGCGGTGTCGATCCAGCGGCCGTGCTTGAAACCGACTGCCTTCAGCACGCCGGCCGGCTCGAAACCGAACGCGCGGTGCAGCGACGTCGACCCGCCGGTGCCGCCGTCGGCGATTACCGCGATCATCTGCCGCCACGGGCCGGCTTCGCAACGCGCGATCAGTGCCGCGAGCAGCGCGCGGCCGATGCCGCGGCCGCGCTGCGCGTCGTCGATGTAGATCGAATCCTCGATCGTGTGGCGGTACGCGCTGCGCGTGCGATAGGGCGTCGCGTACGCGTAGCCGGCGATGCGGCCGTCGCATTCCGCGACGAGATAGGGCAGCCCGTGGCGCAGCACCGCGTCGCGGCGCGTGCGCAGTTCGTCGACGTCGGGCGGCGTCTCCTCGAACGACGCGACGCTGTGGCGCACGTGGTGCGCGTAGATCGCGTGAATGGCGTCGAGATCGGCATCGGTCGCGTCGCGGACGACGCAGGCGGGAGCGGCGGGCATGGTGGCGGAGTAGGCGGATGAAACCGCTACTATGCCGGCCGTCGGGCGGTGCGGTAAAGGCGTTGGCCGCGTCGCCTGCGTGCAGGGCCTGCCCGACCGGCCTACAGATGGCCCTCCGCGTCGCGAACGGCGTCGGCGATCGCCTCCGCGACGCGCTGCACGCGCGGCGAGCGGCGCACGTCCGGGTGGACGACGAGCCAGATCTCGCGCTCGACGTCGCAACGAGGCACGGACGTCAGTTCGACGAGCGCTGCGGGGGCCGACAACGACGGATCGGCCGCGGCCGGGCCCGAGCTCGTGGCCGGCACGTCGACGAGAAAGCGCGGCAGCAACGCGATTCCCGCACCGGCCACGCACGCACGATGCAGCGCGGCCAGGTCGTTGGCGACGAACGCGAAGCGGCGCCCGGCCGCGAAGCGCTCGAGCCATTGCTGCTGCGGCATTTGCGCGAGCGCGTCGTCGTAACCGAGGAATGCCCAGGTGTCGGGCGGCGCGGTGGCCCAGTCGCGCGATGCGCACAGCGCGAAGCGCATCGTGCCGAGCCGGCGCGCGGCCAGCCCCGGCTCGTTCGGTCGTGACAAGCGCACGGCGAGGTCGGCTTCGCGCGCGTACAGGTTCGCCGCGTGCATTTCGCCCATCAGGTCGATCCGCAGCGCGGGCCACGCGCGCTGCGCGCGGGCGAGCCGCGGCGCGAGGAAGTGGCTCGCGAATACCGGCGACGCGGACACGCGCACCACTCCGTCGAGCGCCGCCGCCCCCTGCGCGGCGCGCGCGAACGCATGCACGTCGGTTTCGACGCGCGCCGCATGTTCGGCGAGATGCAGCCCTTCGTCGGTCGGCGGCCAGCCGCGCGGCAGCCGGTCGAACAGCCGGATGCCGAGCGCGGACTCCAGCGCGTCGATGCGCCGGGCAACCGTCGAATGCTGGACCTGCAGCGTCCGCGCCGCGGCCGACAGGCTGCCGCCGCGCATCACCGCGAGGAAATAGCGGAGGTCGTCCCAGCTCATCGGCGGCGCGGACACTGCCGTTGGTTCGGTCGAATTTTGCACAGTAGATGGGCGCGTAACGGGAATTCCGTTCGATTATGCACGATGGGATGATCGTGTCACTTCATTCGATTGCGAGGAACGTCATGACCCAAACTGCCACCGCCACCCGGATCGGGATCGACCGCTACGGCGACGCCGGCGTGCTGCGCCGTGTCGATGCGCCCGTCGTGCCGCCCGGTGCCGGCGAGGTGCGGATTCGCCAGACCGCCGTCGGCGTGAATTTCGTCGACATTTATTTCAGGACCGGCGCGCACCCGTTGCCGGCACTGCCGGACGCGCTCGGCGTGGAGGCGGCCGGCGTGGTCGAGGCGGTCGGGCCCGGCGTGACGGCGCTCGTCCCGGGCCAGCGCGTTGCCTATGCGGGACTGCCGACCGGCAGCTACGCGAGCCTGCGCACGCTGCCCGCCGAGCGCGTGGTGCCCGTGCCCGACGGCGTGAGCGACGACGCGGCCGCGGCCGGGCTGCTGAAAGGCATTACCGTCTACATGCTGCTGTACCGCGTGCGGCAGGTCGGCGCCGGCGAGACCGTGCTCGTGCATGCAGCGGCCGGCGGCGTCGGCTTGCTGGCGACGCAGTGGGCGCGCGCGCTCGGCGCACGGGTGATCGGCACGGTCGGCTCGGCCGCGAAGGCGGCGCTGGTGCGCGCGCACGGGGCGGAAGCGGTGGTCGATTATCGCGAGGCGGATTTCGTCGCGGCGGCCCGCGCGTTCGGCGGCGGCGCGGGCGTCGACTACGCGATCGACGGAATCGGCGGCGACGTGCTGACGCGTACGCTCGGCGCGGTCCGGCCGTTCGGGATGGTCGCGAGCATCGGGCAGGTCGCCGCGATCGGCGCGCGGCAGACGATCGATCTCGACGAACTCGGGCCAGCCCGCTCGATCGCGCTGGCGCGGCCGAGCGTGCTGGGTTTCATCGCGCGTGACGTGGCGGGGTATCGGGAAGCGGCGCGCGCGACGCTCGAGCGGCTCGCGGGCGGGATGCACGTGGAGATCGGCGCGCGGCTGCCGCTCGAACACGCGGCCGACGCGCATCGCTTGCTGGAGTCGCGGCAGACGACGGGCGGGGTGGTGCTGGTGCCGTGACGGCGGGCGGGGCGGCACGGCGATCGCAAATCGGGAGAACGGTCGCCTCGTGGCTTCGATCGGCCGGCGATCGCTGCCGCCGGCCTGCGAATCAGTTGTGCTTGCGCAGCGGCGCGCTCTCGACGAACCAGGCGAGCACGAACGCGATCGCGATCACGCCGGCCGCCGCGAGATACACCACATGCAGCGACCCGGCGAACGCATGCAGGTACGCATCGCGCACCGCATCCGGCAACTGGTGCACGGCCGCCGGGCCGAGCGCGGGCGGCAGCTCGGTGCCGGCCGGCAGCGCCTGCACGATCCGCGACTGCAGCCCGTGCGAGAACAGTGCGCCGAACGCGGCGACGCCGAGCGAACCGCCGATCGAGCGGAACAGCGTCGCGCCCGACGTCGCGACCCCCATGTGCCGGAATTCGACCGTGTTCTGCACCGCGAGCGTCAGCACCGGCATCACCATGCCGAGCCCGATCCCGAGCAGCGCCATGTACGCGTACATCGTGTGGAGCGGCGTGTCGAGCGACAGCGTCGACAGCAGCGCCATCGCGACACCGCCGATCAGCGTGCCCGCGATCGGAAACGGCCGATACGTGCCGAGCCGCGAGATCAGCCGGCCGCTGACAACCGACATCGCGAGCATCCCGCCCATCATCGGCAGCAGCTGCATTCCGGCCTGCGACGGCGTCGAGCCTTTCACGACCTGCAGATAGAGCGGAATGAACGTGACCGACCCGAACAGCGCGATGCCGACGACGAAGCCGATCAGGCTCATCAGCACGAAGGTGCGCTGGCGGAACAGTTCGAGCGGCATGATCGGCTCGGCCGCGAGCCGCTCCTCGTAGATGAAGCCGCCGACCGCGACCACGCCGAGCACCAGCGTCATCCATAGTTGCGGCGACGACCACGGCAGCAGCGAACCGCCTTCGCTCGTGAACAGGATCACGCAGGTGAGGGCCGTCGCGAGGAACGCCGCGCCCATGTAGTCGATCCGGTGCTTCACGTGCGCGGTATGCGGCCGGAACGCTATGCCGATCACCGCGAGCGCGAGCAGGCCGAGCGGCAGGTTGATCGTGAAGATCCAGCGCCACGACAGGTGTTCGACCAGGAAGCCGCCGAGCAGCGGCCCGACGATCGTCGCGAGGCCGTACACGCCGCCGAACATCCCCTGATAGCGCGCGCGGCGGTCGGGCGGCACGAGGTCGCCGATCGCGGCCATCGTGACGACCATCAGCCCGCCGCCGCCGAGCCCCTGCAGCGCGCGCAGCACGATCAGTTGCGTCATGTCCTGCGCGATGCCGCACAGCGCGGAGCCGGCGAGAAACAGCACGATCGCGGCCTGCAACACGATCTTGCGGCCGTACAGGTCGCCGAGCTTGCCGTACAGCGGCAGCACGACCGTCGACGACAGCAGGTACGCGGTGACGACCCATGACAACTGGTCGAGGCCGCCGAGCTCGCCGACGATGGTCGGCAGCGCGGTCGACACGATCGTCTGGTCGAGCGCGGACAGCAGCATGACGAGCAGCAGCGCGGCGACGATCAGCCCGGTCGGCGCATCGCGGCGGGCCGCGTCGGCGGCCGGCGGGGCAAGGAGGGTATCGGTTCTCATCGAGATATCTGCCATGGCAGGGAATGGAGCGAAATATAGAGATAATTTGTTGCCTGGTCAATTTCTGCCGGGCCTCGATTTGTTGCATTGGTAACAGGAGATTGCCGACCGGGAAAATTGATCGCGATCAGCCCGACGGAGGACCGGACTCAAGTTTTTTGCAGGCAAACCGTAATCCAGAGTGCCGCGGACCGATTGCCGCGGCACCCTTTATCGCTCCCGTCCCGTCATGAACCTGAACGCCCTGTTTTCCCGTTTCTCGATCCGTACGCGGATTTTTTCCACGCTCGGGCTCGTCGCCGTGCTGCTCGTCGTGTCGGGCCTGATCGGCCTGACCGGCATGCAGCGCTCGAACCGCGCGCTCGACGAAGCCTATACGCGCGAGCTGGCCGCGAAGACGGCGCTGTCCGCCGCGAGCCTGGACCTGACGATCGTGCGCACCACGCTCGACCGCGCGATGCTGCATCCGGAGGCGCCGGAAGTGCCCGAGCTCGTCAACAAGGCCGAGGGCTATCTCGCGAAGGCCGACGCCGCGTGGCGCACCTACGCGACGATGCCGCACGACGGCGACGAAGGCCCGCTCGCGACCCGGCTCGACGCCGCGCGTCAGGCGCTGATCGGACAGGCGTTGAAGCCGATGATCGACGCGATCCGCGCGGGACGCCGCGACGACGCCGACCGCCTGCTGATGACGGTCGCGCCGCCGCTGTCGGTCGCGCTCACGCAGGCGACCGACGCGCTCGACGCGTACCAGGCCGCGCGCGGCAAGGACGTCTACGACACCGCGCAGACCTATTACGGCTGGATGCGCGCGGGCGCGATCGCCGGCATCGCGTTCGGTCTCGCCGCGTGTCTCGGCTGCGCGGTCGGCCTGCATTTCGCGATCACGCAACCGGTGAACCGGCTGCTGTCGCATTTCCGCCGCCTGTCGGACGGCGACTTGACGTCGGAAGTGCGCTGGTCGTCGCGTGACGAGATGGCCGAGCTGGTCAAGGGCGTGACGGGCATGCAGCGCAGCCTTGCCGATACGGTGCGCCAGGTCAGCCAGGGTTCCGAAGCGATCTCGACCGCGACGCACCAGATCGCGGCCGGCAACACCGACCTGTCGCAGCGTACCGAGGAGCAGGCGTCCGCGCTGCAGGAGACGGCCGCGAGCATGGAACAGCTGACGGCGACCGTGAAGCAGAACGCCGATCACGCGGTCGAGGCGCAGGCGTGCGCGGACAACGCGAGCGAGATCGCGACGCGCGGCGCGACGGTCGTCGGCGAGGTGATCGGCACGATGAACGAGATCGACCAGAGTTCGCAGAAGGTGGCCGACATCATCGGCACGATCGAGGGCATCGCGTTCCAGACCAACATCCTCGCGCTGAATGCGGCGGTCGAAGCCGCGCGCGCGGGCGAGCAGGGCCGCGGCTTCGCGGTGGTCGCGGGCGAGGTGCGCACGCTCGCGCAGCGCTCGGCGTCGGCCGCGAAGGAGATCCGCACGCTGATCGGCGAGTCGGTCGAGCGTGTCGCGACGGGGTCGCGGCTGGTCGGCGTGGCCGGCGCGACGATGCAGGACATCCAGCAGGCGATCGGCCGCGTGACGGGCATCATGACCGAGATCGCGGCCGCGTCGAACGAGCAGCGCGACGGGATCGAGCAGGTGAACCGCGCGGTGTCGCAGATGGATCAGGTGTCGCAGCAGAACGCGGCGCTGGTCGAGCAGGCGGCGGCGGCTGCGGCGTCGCTCGAGGAGCAGGCCGATGGGCTGCGGCGGGCGGTGGGGGCGTTTCGGGTGGCGTGACGCACGGTGCGGCGCGCGCAGCGGGAGCAGTGGGCGGGGTAGTCATCCGGCGCGCGCCCGCCACCCGCGTTCCGCCGCGTCATCCACCCGCAAGCTGCGCCGCCGAGCGTGCCGACGCGACGAGCAGCAGCTTCATCGTCGCGCGCGTCGCGCCGACGAACAGCTTGCGGGCCGCACGCGCATCGAGCGTGTCGAAGTCGATCTCGGTGAGGATCACGCACGGCGCGGACTGCCCCTTGAAGCGGTAGATCGAATCGAGCAGCACGTCGCCTTCGCGATATTCAGGGTTGCCGAACAGGTCGTACTTGCCGGTGAAGCGCTTGACCCGGTGCGGGCCGAGCTGGTCGAGCCGCGCGAGCACCGAGCTTTCGCGGCCGCGATACGACAGCACCGCGATGTCCTGCTTGCGGAAGCCGAGCGACAGCGCGTGCGTGATCGCGCGCTTGGTCGCGTCGATGCACGCTTCGGCGAGTGCGTCGCCCGACGCGCCGTCTTCCCCGTATGACGACACCGACGGATCGGAACCGTCGAACGGGCTGCCCGAGCGCAGTTCGGCCGCGAGCGGCTCGACGCGGCCGACGACGTCGCGCACGAATTCGAGCAGGTCGCGCGGGCTGCGGTAGTTCGTCAGCGCCTTCAGCGTGACCCAGCCGGGCAGCGCGACGGGCTCGCGCAGATAGAGGTTCTGAAGCGGGTCTTCCAGCCACCACCACGCGGCGTCCGGCGCCAGCAGGCGCTCGAGCGCCGCCGCCCACGGCGCGTGGAAGTCCTGTCCTTCGTCGACGATCAGCACATCGAAGCGCCAGCGTTCCGGAATCGGCGCTTGCGCGAAGCGCGCCTCGAGCCGCTCGAACGCGCCGGGCGTGTCGAAGTCGGGCGTATAGCCGCCGTCGCGGGCGACCCAGTCGCACAGCTGATGGTAGTTCGCGATCTTCGCGCCGGGCGGCGCGATGCGCGCGATGTAGTCGGCGAGCGGCCGGTTGAAACACACGTAGAGCACGCGCTTGCCGGCCGCGACCGCGTCGCGCATCGCCTGCACCGCGAGCTGCGTCTTGCCCGAACCCGCGGTGCCCGTCACGCGCAAGCGGAACGGCGTGAATTCGAGCTGGCGCGCCCACTCGGCAAGCCCGCCCGACAGCCGCGTGACGAGCGTGCCGGCCTGCCCGACGAGCGCGCTCGTGTCGGGCGTGAGCGCCAGTTCGTCCGCAAGGAAGTGATGCAGCTTCGCTGCGTTCGGCAGAGGCTCGTCGTGCTCGGGCAGGATCTGCAGGATCACCTGCGCGAGCTGCGCCTTGCGCGACGCATCGACGATGCGGTCGGCCGCGACGCCGGCGATCGCCGTCTCGCGGATCGCGTAGTCGGGGCAGTACAGCAGCGCCTCGACGCCATAGACGCCCGCGCCGAGCGCGGCGGTCAGCCGCCGGTGCAGCGTCTCCTGCGTGCGCGCGAGCTGGATCGGGACGTTGCGCTCCTTCTGCAGGTAGACCTTCACGAGCCCCTTCGGCGTTTCGCGCAGGAAGCCGGCCTTCTGCTCGATCAGCAGCACGCGGCCGGCCGGGCTCACGACGACGAACGCCGCTTCGCCGAACACCGAGAAACCCTGGTCGGCACGCGTCCAGTGCACGCCGTGATAGACGGTGTAGTTGTCCGGCAGCGCGTGTTCGAGGGCGGCAAGCGTCTCGCGCTCGCGTTCGGCCGCGCCGGTGGCGGCGAGGCTTTTCCAGTCGTCGGGAATGAGGCGGGCCATGAAGTCGGGCGGCGGATGCCGGTCGTGAACGGGGTCCGGCTATTGTACTGAGGAACCTGTTCACGACCGCCGCGCCGCAGGGGCGCCGGCCATGCGAAAGAGGTAGACGGCGTGCGGGAATTACCCGCGTGCGAGCCGCTTCGCGAGGTCGGCGCTGAGGATCGCCATGCGCGCGGGTTTTTCGTAGCAGACGACGTCGAATGCGCGGATCACTTCGCTGATGTCCGCTTCGCTCGCGCGGCCGGTGAGCAGGTCGCCCGTCAGCACGAAGATCGGCGCGCCCGGATTGTCGGACGTGCGCACCGCCTTGATCGCGGTGGCGGCCGTGCTGTCGTCGAACAGCCATTCGGTGACGACCGCGTCGAACGCCTGGCCCTGCAGCGCGTCGACGAACGGCGCGAGGCCGTCGAACGCGGCCGTCGAGAATCCCTGCCGCTCGAGATAGCGGCACAACTCGGTCGCGCTGACGCGATCGGGATCGATCACCGCGACGACGAGCTTGTCGCTCTCCGCGCGGCGCGGATAGATCTCGATCTTGTGCACGTCGTACGCGTTCTGATACAGCACGCCCGTATGGCGCAGCACGCGCCAGCGGCCGTTCTGTTCGTACGCGACGAACTCGGGGCGCGCGCCGGCTTCGAGCGGCGCGCCGATCCAGGCAGTGCACGGAATTTCGGCGACGCCGGCGTACAGGACGGCCTCCTGCGAATAGGCGCCGACCATGCCGGGGTCGAGCGTCTGCGCGCCGAACAGTTGAGCGGCGGGCTCGCCGTAGGCTTCGGCGACTTTCTTGATCTGCGCGAGCGTCCAGGGGCTGCTGCCGCGCAGCTTGCGGTGACCCTGCGAAAAGCTCAGGTCGAGGATGCGGCACAGCTCGGTGGTTTGCTGGCGCTTGCCGATGCCGTTGCGGGTCATCAGCTCGCGCACGCGCTCGGCAACCGCGAGGGAATCCGTGGTGATTGCTTCAGTGGTCATGCTACGGGAACGGATCGTGACGTTCAGAACGACGCCTTGCGGCAGTCTCGGCGGACAGTCTTTATGACGTCCAGGGGCGAGCCGACCGGCCACGCGCGGAAAAGATAACTTTACCGCAAAACGAGTGTCATTCCATGTCGCAATCGGTGCCTTTCTGTGAAAGGTGTGTCATGACGTTACGCTAGATCCGCAGGCGTGCGTCACGCGTCGCTGGCCCGTTCGCAACCTTCGGACGCGGATCGCGAGGCGCCGGGACACGATTCCTCGCCGAGCGGCACGTAATCGCACCGCACTGCCGACGAAATGCACCAGAGCAGGGCGTGTCGGCGAGCCGAACCGCGGCATTCGTGCCGCTGCGTCGGCGACAAATTTTTACATGGCGTCGCGCGTCGGGCCGGATGGCCCGACATCTTGTACGCGAATGATTCGACGGCTTACTCTAATGGAACCGATGGGGATGCTCTGGTCGGGCACGCGCATGAACGCGGCGGAACCCCATGCTACGATTCGCCCGTCTCAAAATAGTGTTGAAGCGATGCAGAAGAAATTTGTGATGCGCGGGTACGAGATGAACTGCGAACCGCGCGTGACGGAGGACGGCAAATATGCCGCCCAGGTCGAGGTCACGAAGCTGGGTTTCAGCCGCGAGGCCGCTTTCCGCAAGTTGGGCGAATTCGATACCGAAGCAGACGCCGTCGCCTACGCGAAAGCATTTTCCGAAGCCTGGTTGAGCCGCTACGCGTAGCGCGTCGTTTGCCCGGGCACGACGGGCGCCGGCTCGACCGGCCGGTGCATGCACTGTGAGCCATTAGGGCGCCGAACGGGCGCCCCCCATTCAAAGCGAAAATCACGAGTGACGCCCGGATGCGCGGCGGGGTCGCGCGCACCTTCCCGCCGTTGCCGCATGGCGACGCGCCCGGATGGTCGCGCCCGGCAGAAAGGTTTGCGGAAAGCGATGGGCAGCCGGCCTGCAATTGATTCCTGATGGTTTCGAATATCCGGGGAAGCGAGTAGATTCATCGCCCGGGTTGTGAGGTATCGTTCGATGCTCGATTGAAGGCAACGCAATTGGAGGCAGCGAATGGCCACTTTGTGCATGCAGATCGTCGTTCTCGGTAAAACTGTCCAGCTCGTGTTGTCGTCGGAGCACCGTACCGCCAGGATTTACATCGTCGACGCCGACGCGGGCAGCCATCCGCCTCGAACGATGAGCATCGAACAGTACGTCGACGCCGGCATGACGGACGACGAGATCGCACGGCATGTGCTCGAAGTCGTCACGATGTCGATCGAACAGCTCGCGCGGCTTCAGCCGTACAACCGCACGGCGCGCGCGCAAACGCGTCGGTTGAGCTATCCACACTGATCACCCCGATACCGGTTGCACCGGGATCGTCCCGGCGCGAACCGCGCCTTTCGATCTTCGATAACGTCCATGTGTTGCGATGACCTCGCGGTCATCGCGCCTTCGGCATTGATCGATGAAGCATGGCCTGCCCGACGCATTGCACGGGAAAGTATCGTCATGTCGTCATGATCAGGAAAACGAACGACATCGAAGAACCCTCGAAAAACGACCGCCGAATTCGAATTGCCTTACGCCGGCATATACGTGAACGGCTCTCCGTCTTCCCGCTCGACGGACAGCAGCCGCTTGAGCTGATCGAGCGCGAACAACTGCTTGCCTTCCGCCGCCGCTTCGGCGATCGCGGCATCGACGAGTTTTCGCGCGCGCGCGAGGATCACGGATCGCTGACGCGCGATCTCGAGCACCATGCGTTGCTCGATGTTCTGCCGGCTCGATTGCCTGTCGCTCAGATGACGCCAGCGATCGCGAAGCTCGGCCCAGGTGACGCGCCGGAATTCCGGAATCGTGCAGGGGAGCGTGCCGGCTTCCGCGGGTTCGGGCGGCGCGCGCAATGCGCATCGCAGCGCTTCACGGGCGCGCCATTCGTCGGAAAACGGTGCATATACGTCGCGCGAGCGGCCGATCGGATTCGCGCGCTCGATTTCCTTTTCGAGCAGGTAGGTCAGCCGTCTCAGTGCGGAGCCGTGCGCGAGCATGGCCGGATCGAGCACGCGGATCCCGCGCGATGCATCCGCGACGTGTGCTTTCAGTTCCCACAGCGTCAGACGAAGGTGCTGCACCTCGAGGATCAGGCGCTGGACGTCGGCATAGGTGCACTTCGTCCACCATTCGGTGAGGTCGTTCAGCTTCGGGGGATCGAATGGGGGGAGGATCATGTTACTGCTGAAGGGATACTGTATGGATATACAGTTTATCGCGCGGTAACATAGCGCCGTCAAGGCGAAAAAACAGGGACGGTCGACGGGCAACCGTCACCGGCGGCGGGGCCGCGGCCACGCACCGGATCGTTCATCGGCTTTCCCCCACGTTCGCCATCCCGATCCTCAATCCGGGCGCCGGTCCGGCGCATGCCATCGCGAACGCCGATGCGTGTGCCGGCGTATCGACGCCAACAGAGAACAATGACGACCACCTATCCGCTGCACGACGCATTGACGCACGCCGACACGGCGTTTCCGGCCGAAGCCGACATCGTGATCGCCGGCGCCGGCATCATGGGCTGCGCGGCCGCCTACTACCTCGGCCTGCGCGGCCTGAAGGCCGTCGTGCTCGACAAGTCGCGCATTGCCGGCCAGCAATCGACGCGCGCATGGGGCTTCGTGCGGCAGCAGGGCCGCGAGTCCGCCGAAGTGCCGCTGATGATGGCCGGCATGCGGATCTGGGAAGGGCTCGAGCAGGCGCTCGGCTTCGACCTCGAATGGCGGCAGGGCGGTTGCCTCTATATCGCCGACAACGACGACGACTGGGCGTCGTTCCAGGCGTGGCTCGCCGTTGCGCGCGAACACGGGCTCGACACGCGCACGCTGACGCGCGCGGAAATCGACGAACGCGTGACCGGGCTGTCGACGCAGGCGCGCACGCTCGGCGGGTTGTATACGGCGACCGACGGGCAGGCCGAACCGCGCCGCGTGGCCGCCGCGTTCGCGGCGCGCGCGACGGAAGCCGGCGCGCGTTTCTTCGAAGGCTGCGGCGTGACGGCGATCGAGACGGCCCGCGGCGCGGTCGTCGGCGTCGTGACCGAGCGCGGCACGATCCGCACGCGGCGCGTGATCTGCGCGGCCGGCGCGACCAGCTTCCGGCTGCTCGACGGCGTCGGCATCCGGCTGCCGCAGCAGGCCGTGCGCGGCACCTGCATGCGCACCAACGTGTTGCCCGACGTGTCCGCGTCGACGATCTGGGGGCACGGCCTCGGCATCCGGCAACGCAGCAACGGCGCGATCAATCTCGCCGACGACATGCAGGTCGACGTCGACCTGACGCTCGGCCATCTGCGCGGCCTGAGCCTGTTCTGGCCGGAATTCTGGTCGCAGCGCGAGAAGTTCCGGCTGCATCTGAATGGCGCCGCGTGGCGCGATGCCTGCGCGCGCATCGGCGGCGGAGGCGGGCCGATCGAGCCGCGCGATCCGCAGCCGCAGCCGAATCGCGCGCACGCGCCGCGCGCGCTCGCGAAGCTGAAGGCGATCTTCCCCGCGCTGAAGGACGCGCAGATCGTCGAGGCCTGGGCCGGCCTGATCGACGTGCTGCCCGACGGGATTCCGGTGATCGACGCGCCCGGCACGCCGTCCGGGCTCGCGATCGCGACCGGTTTCTGCGGGCACGGCTTCGCGATGGGGCCGATCGTCGGGCGGCTGCTGGCCGAATGGGTCGATACGGGCGCGCCGTCGCTCGACCTGGCGGCGTTCCGCGCCGGGCGTTTCGCCGACGGGACGATGGTGCGGCCGCGCAGCATGCTGTAGCGGACGGGCCCGCGTGTTCCCGTCGTAGAATCGAGCCCGCAATCTTCAGGAGATTCCCCGTTGGCAACGCCCTCCGACAAGCGCCGCTCGTTGCGCTCACGCCTGCGTCGTGCCCGCGATCCGTGGCAGGCGCCGCGTGCGCGCACGCTGTTCACGCGTCCCGCGACGTCGCCGCGGCGCACGCTGCTGTTCCGTCTCGGCGCGGTCGTGGTGCTGTGCATGCTCGCGTTTCTCGTGCTGTATCTCGATCGCGACGGCCTGCGCGATTCGACCAAGAGCACGCCGATGAATGTCGCCGATCTCGTGTACTTCACGATGGTCACGGTCGCGACGGTCGGCTACGGCGACATCGTGCCGGTCACCGCGCGCGCGCGTCTGATCGATGCGTTCTTCATCGTGCCGATCCGCATCGGCATCTGGTTCATCTTCCTGGGCACGGCGTATCAGTTCGTGATCCAGCGCGTCATCGAGGAATTCCGCATGAAACGCCTGCAGAAGCAACTGTCCGATCACATCGTCGTGTGCGGCTACGGCCTGTCGGGGTCGATCGCCGTGCGCGAGCTGCTCGAAAGCGGTGTCGATCCGTCGACGGTCATCGTGATCGACGCGCAGCAGCAGGCGCTCGAGGCCGCGACGTCGCTCGGCGTGACGGGGCTGCTCGGCGATCCCGCGCACGAGGATCTGCTGCAGCAGGCGCAAGTGCGCTCGGCGAAGGCCGTGATCATCTCGGTGACCGACGACCCGACCGCGATCCTGCTGACGCTGTCGGTGCGCAGCATCGCGCCCGAGACGAAGATCGTCGTGCGGATCCAGGAGAACCTGTATCAGCGGCAACTGCGGCAGGCGGGCGCGGACGTGATCGTGTCGTCGACGAAGATCGGCGCGCTGCTGCTCGCGGATGCGGTGCATAGCCGCTACATCGTGCCGTTCGTGAACGACATGCTGTCGACGCGCGGGCGCGCGACGCTGCTGGAGCGCGAGGCATTGCCGCACGAGATCGGCTGCATGACGAACGTCGTGCCGGGCGCGATCGTCGTCGGGCTCGATCGCTGCGGGAAGATCCATTCGTTCTACGAGGATCCGCCGTGCCGGATCGAGGCGGGGGATACGCTGGTCGTGATTCAGTCGGCGCGAATTCCGGATCCGGATGTGTGAGGGCCGGTTGTGCAGCATCCCGGCATCGTGCGCCATGCCGCGCGGTGACCGGGGCAACCCCGCTTGATATGTCCCCGCACGTTATTTAGTATGAGGTAATCGCGTCGTGCGCCGCGCACGAGCGTGATCATCGAGGAGACACATGCAATTCAGGTCGACGGCGCCCTATACCATCGTCGTGATCGGTATCGTGATTGCGTGCGCGCTCATGGGTCTGTGCGTGCTGCAGCTGTTCCAGAGCCGTAACGACGCGCTCGCGCGGGCGAGCGAAACCTCCCGCAATCTCGGGCTGATCGCCGAGCGCGACATCGAACGCAATTTCGAACTCTACGACCTGTCGCTGCAGGCTGTCATCGCGGGGCTTCAACGTCACGACGTGATGACCGCGCCCGCGAGCTTGCGGCGCGCCGTGCTGTTCGATCACGCCATGACGGCAGAGTTTCTCGGCTCGATGCTGGTGCTCGACGCCGGCGGCAACATCGTCCTCGATTCCGCCGGCGACGAGCCGCGTCACGGCAATTTCGCCGATCGCAAGTATTTCACCATCCACCGCGACAATCCGGACGCAGGGCTCTACGTCAGCGATCCGTTCATATCGCGCCTGCGAGGAGGCTCGCCCAGCATCGGGCTCTCGCGGCGGATCTCGAACCCGGACGGCTCGTTTGCCGGCATTGTGCTCATCGCGGTCAACCTCGAGTATTTCCACCAACTGTTCGCCGGCCTGTCGCTCGGACAGCACGGCTCGATCTCGCTGATCGGCAACGACGGCATCATGGTGATGCGCCAGCCGTACGACGTGCATACCATCGGGCGCAACATCAGCAAAGCCGCGACCTTCCGGCGATTCCAGACCGCGCCGGAGGGCTCGTTTTCTGAAACGTCGTCGATCGACGGGGTGCGCCGTCTCTATTACTTCAAACATCTACCCAAGCTCCCGCTGATCATCATGGTCGCGGAAGCGGAGCAGGATATCTATGCGGCCTGGCGGCACCGCGCCGTGACGATCGGCGCGCTGGTGGCGACGTTCGGCGCCGCGTTCATCGGGGTGTCCTTCATGCTCGGCACGCAACTCCGGCGCCGGATGCGCGCCGAGTCGGAACTCGTGCTGCTCGCCCGCACCGACGGTCTCACCGGCCTGAACAATCGCCGCAGCTTCGCGGAAGTGCTGGACCGCGAATGGCGCCGCGCGCGGCGCGCGCGATCGGTGTTCTCGTTGCTGTTCGTCGATGTCGATCGCTTCAAGGCCTACAACGACACCTACGGCCACCAGGCGGGAGACGATGCGCTGGCTGCGGTTGCGCGCTGCATCGGCGACAACATTCGCCGGCCGGCCGACACCGCAGCCCGTTATGGCGGAGAGGAATTCGTCGTGTTGCTCCCCGATACCGCCGAGACGGGTGCCGCCCAGATTGCCGAGCGGATCCGCGCGGCGATCGACGAACTGCCGCTCGAACACGCCGGCAGCGAACACGGGCATGTCACGGCCAGTATCGGCCTGGCGAGCTGGACGCCCGAGCACGATGCCGAGGCCGAGGCCGTGATCAAGGCTGCCGACGAAGCGTTGTACTACGCGAAGGCGACCGGCCGGAACAAGGTCGTCGCGTTTCAGCCGCCGGCATGACGCGTGGCGCGACACGCAGGCGCGTGGCCGCGCTCGATTTGCCTCGAACCCGCCGCGGTCGCGATTGCACCTGCGCGTGCCTGCCAGGCGTACGCGGCCGCGAAACTTTATGACGTACACCGAATAATTTATCGGTTTATATCGGTTGGGAATGCCGGATCGCGGGAACAGAATCGTCGCTTCCGGAACCCGAATGCCTGTGTGTCGACGCTCCAGCAGCCACTTTTCAGGTGATGGCGAGCGTGCATGCACGTGTCGGGTTCCTGTCTCCATGTGGACATCGCCGGCCATGCGGCGAACAAGGGAATGCGATGAGTTCGATCGATCTGAACGCAGTCACGCCGGTTTCCGCGCCCATCCGCTCCGCGAGCGATGTGGCGCGCCTGATCAATACGACGGACAGTTCCGTCAGCCACGCGCGGATGATCGTGCTGCTCGCGCTCGGCGGTGTGTTTCTCGACGCGTACGACCTGACGACACTGTCGTACGGCATCGACGACGTCGCGCGCGAATTCGGCCTGACGCCCGCGCTGACGGGGCTGGTCGGCTCGGCGATCATGATCGGCACGATCTTCGGCAGCCTGATCGGCGGATGGCTGACCGACAGGATCGGCCGTTATCAGGTGTTCATGGCCGACATGCTGTTCTTCGTCGTCGCGGCGATCGCGGCCGGGCTCGCGCCGAACGTCTGGGTGCTGATCGCCGCGCGCTTCGTGATGGGGCTCGGGGTCGGCATCGACCTGCCCGTCGCGATGGCGTTTCTCGCGGAATTCTCGAAGTTCAACGGCCGCGGCAACAAGGCGTCGCGGCTCGCTGCATGGTGCCCGATGTGGTACGTGGCGTCGTCGGTGTGCTTCCTGCTGATCTTCGGCATGTATTTCCTGCTGCCGGCCGAGCATGCGGGCTGGCTGTGGCGCGCGTCGCTGATCTTCGGCGCGGTGCCGGCGCTCGTCATCATCCTGGTCCGGAATCGCTTCATGAACGAATCGCCGTTGTGGGCCGCGAATCAGGGCGACCTGGCCAATGCCGCGCGCATCCTGCGCGAGTCGTACGGCATTCACGCGCATGAAGCGGACGACGCGCCGCGCGAGCCGAGCCCGCCGCCCGTGCGGATTCGCGTGCTGTTCCAGCGTCCGTATCTCGGCCGAACGATCGTCGCCAGCGTGATGAACCTGTGCATTCCGTTCGAATACACGGCGATCGCGTTCTTCCTGCCGTCGATCCTGTCGCAGTTTCTCGGCGCGGGCGTGTTCGAGACGATCGCGGCGTCGCTTGCGCTGAACGTGCTGTTCGCGTTGACGGGCGGTTTGCTGGGCATGCGTCTCGCGTATCGATATCCGTCGCGTCACGTCGCGATCGCGGGCTTCGCGCTGCAGTTCGTCGCACTCGTCGCGCTCGCGCTGGCGGGGCATCCGCACGGCGCATTCGCAATCGGCCTCGTGTTGCTGATGCTCGGCACCTGGCTGTTCGCCGAAGGTTTCGGGCCGGGTGCGCAGATGATGATCTATCCGACGCTGTCGTATCCGGCAGCGATCCGCGGCACCGGTGTCGGCTTCGGGCGCTCGCTGTGCGGGATCGGCCAGGCGCTCGCGCTGTTCGTGCTGCCGATCCTGCAGGCCCGTCTCGGCACGGACATGTTCTGGGTCGTCGCGGTCAGCGCGGCCACGCCGATCGTGTTCCTGCTGATCGTGCGTCATGAACCGACGGCGCGCGATATCGACGCCGAGGTGGCCGCGTGAATGCAGCGCTTGCCGGAACCCGCAAACAAGTTTGCCGCGATGCCGGCCTTCGCGCTACATTGGCGTCATTCGCCTTCAGCCGAAGGCCGACCCGGAGTCGAACCATGCAACGCCAGACCGGCAACCTGTTCAGCCTCGAAGGTGCGCGCGGCGTCGACGAGCGCGTCGACGTGCTCGTCGCGGGATCGCGCCTGAACGTCGAGCGGATCGTGTCGATGGGGCACACGAGTCCCGACGGATTCTGGTACGACGATTCGCGTGCCGAATGGGTCGTGCTGCTGTCAGGTGCCGCGGTGCTCGAGTTCGAAGCGGACGCGACGCTGCACGACATGCGCCCCGGCGACTACGTGCTGATCGAACCGCATTGCCGGCATCGCGTCGCATGGACGCATCCTGAAGAACAGTCGGTCTGGCTCGCGATCTATCACGATCGATGAGTCGCGCGGGTGTGGCGTCACCCGTTCGCATGCGATGCAATGCCGCCGCATCACGCGCAATCCGGCCCGATCGCGGAGCCGGTCAGTCCTTTCGCGCCCGCGACCTCACAGGTCAACGCACGGGCTCCGCGGAGGCCAGCAAGCTGCGCAGGAACACCATGATCATGTGCCCGATCGGCACTTCGGACAGAATCGACTGTTGCAGCGACAGCCCTTGCGAGAGCCCCATGAACGACACGGCCAGGACGGCCGGCGACTCGGGCGGCACTTTCTTGAATCTGGCGAAAATCTGTTCGATGCAATAGGCGAGGCCGTCGCGGTGGGTGTCCAGCAACGCCTGCGATGCCGTCGCAAAAGCGGGATTGCGACGCCCCTGAAGCTTGAACTCGACGCCCAGCACCGACCACTCGGGCTCGGCATCGACCGTCTGCGACCACACTTCCAGTGCATCCAGTATGTCGTCCCCGGACGCGGACGGGTCGCTCAGCGCCCGGGCGATGTCGGCCACTTGCGTCTTCGAGCGCTCCAGCATCAGTTCGACAAACAACGCTTCCTTGCTCGCGAAATTCGAATAGAACGCGCCCTGCGTGTAGCCGGCCTCGGCCGCGATATCCCTGAGCGACGTGGCGCCGAAGCCGCGCTCGACAAACAGCCGCTTCGCCGCGGCTAGCAAATGCGCGCGGGTCTGCAGTCGACTTTCTTCGCGGGTCAGCCGCGGGGGAAGGGGCGCCATGTTCATGGGCGGAAGGATATCAGTTGATATTTGAGATGGATACCATTACGATGGCATTTCAAATATCACTTGATATGTGAAACGTGGCGCGCGATCGTGCACCTGAATGTCCGCCATGGGCGGGTCGTGGGCGAACGATCGTATCCGCACGCATGCGTCGTCGCGGCGTCGATGTGCAGCGGATGGCCGTTTTCCGTACACCGGGTCGGCCGCGTGACGATCGAGTGAATGCGGCCCTCCCGGGACGTGGTGAAACAGTCCATTAGTCATGCGAATCATATCGCTTCGCATGCGGATGCGAGGCAGGAAGCAGAAGATGAGCGTGAGGAAGACCTATGCGCAGCTCGTGGTGGAGCTGGCGGAACTGGACGAGCAAATCGAGCGCGCCCGCGCACGCGAACGCATCGATGCGATCGCGGAGGTTCACGCGCTGATGGACACCTATGCGATCAAGCATCGCGACCTGGTCGGCCGCAACGGCCGTCGGGGGGCGTACGTCGTGAAAGCCCTGCCGGCGCGCTATCGTGATCCGGCGAGCGGCAAGGAGTGGAGCGGGCGCGGTAACGCGCCGCTCTGGATCCGGGGCAAGGACCGCCGTCAGTTCGTCATAGGCAAGCCCCCGCCGATTGGCAAGAAGACGAGGAGGGGTTGACGGAACATGGGGCGCCCGGCACCGTCAGCTGCACGTGTTTATCCCCGTCCCACGAACGGCATCGTGGTCGCCATGATCGTCATGTTCAGGATGTTCGTATCCAGCGGAAGATTCGCGATCTGAACGACCGCATTCGCGACATGCGTGACGTCCATCCGCGCCTCGGGCGCCATGCGGCCGTCGGCCTGCAGCACGCCTTCCGTCATGCGATCCGTCAGCGATGTCGCCGCGTTGCCGATGTCGATCTGGCTGCACGCGATGTTGTATGCACGGCCGTCGAGCGCGAGCGACTTGGTGATGCCGGCCACCGCATGCTTGGTGGCCGTGTACGCGATCGTGTTCGGGCGCGGCGTATAGGCGGAGATCGAGCCGTTGTTGATGATGCGGCCGCCCTGCGGCGTTTGCGCCTTCATCACGCGCCACGCGGCCCGCGCGCACAGAAAGACGCCCGTCAGGTTCGTCGCGACGACGTCGTTCCATACGTCGAACTCGTGTTCGTCGAGCGGCACGGCCGGCGCATTGCGCCCGGCATTGTTGAAGAGGACGTCCAGCCGCCCGAACCGCTGCGCGATCTGCGCGAATGCGTGTTCGACCGACGCTTCGTCGGTGACGTCGGCCGGAAACGCGTGTGCGTCGCCATGGGCGGCGACGATCGCCTCTTTCGTTTCACGCAGCGAGGCTTCCTTGCGTCCGAGCAGCGCGACGGCAAATCCGGCGTTCGCGAGCGCGATTGCCGCGGCACGACCGATGCCGGATCCGGCGCCCGTGACGGCGGCGAACTTCTTCGAGACAGACATGGCTTGATTTCCTGCGGGTTGGGTGAGGAAAGCGGCGGCGGGCGCGCGATGGACCCGCCGCGCCGGTCGAAGCGACATCCTACCGCGCACACCGGATTTCGCGACGCGAGCGGCTACGCCTTGCGCGTCGGCGCGGCCTTGCGTTCGCGCGTTCCGGCTTGCGCGAACAGGCTGACCACGACATCGCGGAGCCACCGGTTGCCTTCATCCTGATTCACGCGCGCATGCCACAGCATGTGGATCGGCGCGCCCGGCAGCGTGACCGGCAACGCGCGCCAGCCGAGCGAAAACGGCGCGGCGAGCTGCAGCGCCAGGTGTTCCGGCACGGTCGCGATCAGGTCGGTGCGCTGCAGGATGTAGCCGACGCTCATGAAATGCGGCACCGTCAGCCGCACGCGGCGCTTCACGCGGCGGCGCTTCAGCCATTCGTCCACCTGGCCGTGACCGGTGCCGGCCGACACCACGACGAGATGCTCGGCCGCTCGCCATGCGTCGACGGTCAGCGGCGCGTCCTCGAGCGGATGCCCGAGCCGGAACAGGCACACGTAGCGCTGATCGAACAGCCGGCGCTGATAGAACCCGCCCTGCAACTGCGGCAGCAGGCCGATCGCGAGATCGACGCGGCCGTCGGCCATCTCGTCGGCGAGATTGACGCTCGTGTTGCGCACCGTATTGAGCGCGATGCCCGGTGCCGTGCGCGACAGGTGTTCGAGCAGCGCGGGCAGGAACACGACTTCGCCGATATCGGTCATCCCGATCGTCATCGTGCGCGATGCGCGCAGCGGATCGAAACCGGTCTCGGGGTTGAGCGCGGCATGCAGCGTCGACAGCGCGTGCGCAACCGGTTCGGCCAGGCGCAGCGCGAACGGCGTCGGCACCACGCCGCCCGGGCCGCGCACGAACAGCGGATCGCCGAGCCGGCGGCGCAGCTTCGCGAGCGCGTTGCTGACGCCCGGCTGGCTCATGTTCATCTGCTCGGCGACGGTCGACACGCGCCGCTCCTGCATCAGTCGCTGAAACAGCAGCAACAGATTGAGGTCGATCTCGCTCAGTTCCATGGTTCCGGGTTGTCTCCAATCATTCCGTTTGGTGATGAGGCAGATTCCCTGCATTTTATTGTGGGATGAAGGGGCGCTGCTGAAAATACCGATACGGCGCTCGCATTCGACAGGCGCGCCGGCCGGGGCACGCGCACTGCGGCCTCGACCACTCACCATCTGAATATCGGAGACACGTTCATCATGCAGACGAATCTGAGGATCGCGATCGTCGGGGCCGGCATCGGCGGCCTGACGCTGGCGCTTGCATTGCGCGAGCAGGGCATCGACGCGCGACTGTACGAGCAGACCGACGTGCTGCGCGAGGTGGGGGCGGCCGTCGCGCTGTCGGCCAACGCGACGCGCTTCTACGAACGGATGGGATTACGGCCGGCTTTCGACGCGGTGTGCGCGGAGATTCCCGGCCTCGTCTATCGCGACGGGCGCAGCGGCGCGGTGATCGGCCATCATCGCGGCGAACCCGACTATCGCCGGCAGTTCGGCGGCGCGTACTGGGGCGTGCATCGCGCGGACCTGCAGGCGATCCTGTCGAAGGCGGTCGGTGTCGGGCAGATTCATCTCGGTCATCGGCTCGTCGATCTCGCGCAGCATCCGGATCGCGTCACGCTGAGCTTCGCCAACGGCGCACGCGTCGACGCCGATCTCGTGATCGGCGCGGACGGCGCGCGTTCGATCACGCGGCGCTGGATGCTCGGCTACGACGACGTGCTGTATTCAGGGTGCTCGGGCTTTCGCGGCGTGGTGCCGGCCGAGCGGATCGACCTGTTGCCCGATCCCGAGACCATTCAGTTCTGGGTCGGGCCGCACGGCCATCTGCTGCACTATCCGATCGGCGACAACGGCGACCAGAACTTCCTGCTGGTCGAGCGTCATCCGTCGCCGTGGCCGTCGCGCGATTGGGTCGTGCCGGCACAAGAGGGCGAGCAGTTGCGCCTGTTCAAGGACTGGCATCCGGCGGTGGTGCAGATGATCACCGCGGTGCCGATCAGCCAGCGCTGGGGGCTGTTCCACCGGCCGCCGCTCGGCCGCTGGAGCCGCGGGCGCGTGACGCTGATCGGCGACGCCGCGCATGCGCTGGTGCCGCATCACGGGCAGGGCGCGAACCAGTCGATCGAGGACGCGATGGTGCTGGCCGCGCAGCTGGCGAAGGCCGGGCGCGGCAACTGGCGCGAGGCGCAGGAAGCGTACGAGCGGCTGCGGCGCGGCCGCACGCGCAAGGTGCAGTACGCGTCGATCTCCGCGGCCGACGTGCTGCATCTGCCCGACGGGCCGGCCGCGCAGGCGCGCAATGCGCGTCTCGGCGAGCGCGACAGCGTGCTGCATCACCTGGACTGGATTCACGATTTCGACGCGCTCGCCGATGAACCGAACGAGCGGCAGGGCGGGACGTGGCTTTGACCTGACAGGCGCGATCAGTGGCAGTGCATCAGGCAACCGGTGCGGCAGTTGCGTGGGGTCGTTCGTCGGGAAGGCCGGCCTTTCTCGTGCAGGCTGGCCAGCCCGGCTGGCCGTCACGCGTAGTCGGCCACCTGTTGCGCGTCGCGCTTGACCTGTTCGATGTCGCGAAACCGCGCAGCCGGATGGGCATCCGGCAGCCACGCCGATGCACCGAACAGCTTCTCGCGCAGCGTGCCCGGCGCATATTCGGTCGGATAGACGCCGCGCCGCTGCAACTCCGGCACGAGGTAGCGCACGATGTCCTCGAAGGTTTCGTGCGCAACGGCATACGCGAGATTGAAGCCGTCGACGTCGGTCGCGGCGACCCATTCCTGCAGGATGTCCGCGACGGTCTGCGCTGAGCCGACGAACACGGGCCCCATCCCGCCGATGCCGCCCCACGCGGCCAGTTCCTCGATCGTCCACGCGGTATCGCCGCCGGCCAGATGCTCGACGGCCGACACGATCGCGTTCGTCTCGACGCGCCGGACGGGATCGGTCGGCGCGTACTGGCCGAAATCGATGCCGGTCCAGCCGGACATGAACACGAGCGAGCCGTCGTACGACACATAACGACGGTACTCGTCGAACTTGGCCTGCGCCTTCTCGTCGGTCTCGTCGACGATCACCGTGACGAGGTTGTAGATCAGCACGTCGTGCGGGTCGCGGCCCGCGGCGGCGGCCTGCGCGCGCACGTCGGCGACATAGCGCGCGAGTTGCGGGCGGGTCGGCGCGGCGACGAACACGCATTCGGCGTGCTGCGCGGCGAACGCCTTGCCGGGGCCGGACGCGCCGGCCTGGAACAGCACCGGCGTGCGCTGCGGCGACGGCTCGCACAGGTGATAGCCGGGCACGTCGAAGAAGCGCCCCTTGTGGCCGATCTCGTGCACCTTCTCCGGATGCGTGAACACGCGGCCGTCGCGATCGCGCACGACCGCGCCATCTTCCCAGCTGCCTTCGAACAGCTTGTACAGCACCTCGACGTATTCGGCCGCGACCGCATAGCGGTCGTCATGGGTGCGCAGTCCGTTGTCGCCGACGTTCTTCGCGCCGCTTTCCAGGTACGACGTGACGATATTCCACGCGAGCCGGCCCTTCGTGTGATGGTCGGCGGTCGACAGCCGGCGCGCGAACGTGTACGGATGCTCGAACGTCGTCGACGCGGTGATGCCGATACCGAGATGCTCGGTCGCCATTGCGATCGGCGCGGCGAGCTGCAGCGGATCGTTGACGGGGATCTGCGCGGCCTGGTGCAGCGCGTGGTAGTTGCTGCCCTGGTATACGTCGTAATAGCCGATCACGTCCGCGATGAAGATCGCGTCGAAGATCCCGCGTTCGAGCACGCGGGCGAGATCGGTCCAGTAGTCGAGATCCTTGTACTGCCACGAACGATCGCGCGGATGCGCCCACAGGCCGGGCGACTGATGGCCGACGCAATTCATCTCGAACGCGTTGAAGCGGATGGTCTTGCTCATCGCGCGGCTCCCGTTTCCGTGCCGGCTTGCGCACCTGAACCGTTGCCGACGCGCCAGACGAACGGCGGCGTGCGTCCGTTGATGACCCAGTCGCCGACGATCCGCGCCTTGTAGACGAGCGGATTGTGCGACGACACCGTGCGCGCGTTGCGCCAGTGACGGTCGAGCGCGGTCGTGCTGCGCGTCGCGGATGCGCCGAGCGCGTCGAACAGGCGCGTCGCCGCACGCAGCACGAGTTCCGACACGACGAGCTGGCTCTGCGCGGATTCGATTTCGGCGGCGACGTTGGCGGCATGTTCGGCTTCGTCATCGCCGCCGAAGCGTGCGGCGTATGCCTGCTGCAGCGGCTGCGCGGCGCGCAGCGTGAGCGCATCGGCCGCATAGGCCCACGACGCGATTTCGCCGATCACCTGCTGGAGCTGCGCATCGTCGCCGGCGCGCGCGGCGTTGCCGTGGCTGTACACGCGCGTGCGGCCGCGCACGAGCTCGCCCGCGTCGCGCACGATCGCATGGCCGATGCCGGCCAGCGTGGCGACGTGGAACAGCTGGTAGAACGCGGTCTGGTATTTGAAGCGGCGTGCGAAATCGATCACGTGGTCGGCGTCGACCGCCGCATTCTCGAAGCGCGTCGTGCCGCTGCCGGTCGTTCGCTGGCCGAAGCCGTCCCAGTCATCTTCGAGTATCACGCCGGGCTGCCCGGTGGCGATTGCGACGATCACGTCGCTGCCATCCTGCTGGCGCTGCGCGAACACGTCGATCCAGTCCGCGAACAGGCTGCCGGTGCTGTAGAACTTGCGGCCGTTCAACACGAGCCGGCCGTTCTGCTCCGATACCTTCGTGATCGTCTGGCCGAGCGGAACGTCGCCGGCCTCCGACCACGCGTTGCCGACGAGCTGGCCGCTCGCGAAACGATCGAACCACGTCGTGCGCTGCGGCCCGGGCGGCGCGTTCAGCCAGTCTTCGACGAACGCGAAGTGGCCGCGCAACGCCTGCGGCAGATTGGAGTCGGCGGCGGCGAGTTCGGTCAGCAGCCGGAACAGCTGCGGCAGCGACGCGCCGGCGCCGCCGTCACGCACCGGCAGTCGTATCGCGCCGAAGCCGGCGGCCTTGAGCCAGCCGATCGCTTCGTGCGGCAGTTCGCGGCGGTGTTCGCGCTCGGCGGTGCCGGCGGCAATCCGGTCGAAGATCGGCCGGAACCGGCTCGCGAGTGCGTCGTAGTCGGTGCCGGTGGACAATTCGGTATCTGCGTGCGACGAAGTCATGCGGGGTTCCTCGTAGGGCGGGGCCGTTTGCACCGGGAGCCTAGTATAGGAAGCACGACGCGCACGTTCCAATAACGGATTCGCAGATCGTTATCGTCGCTGCGCATTACGCGAACGGCGCCGTGAAACGTCGACGCCAGGGCATCGATTGCGACGCCGAAGCGCGGAAGCGGATGCGGTGCCGTGCGATGTCGTTTGTCATCCGAAGGAATATCGTTACGAGAATCGCTCGGTTTGCCGGCCTGCGGCGCGCTGCTAGATTGAGTGCTTTCGTGATTCGACAGGAGAGCCCGATGTCAGATACGAGCGCGACGATTCAGGACCGGCCGGCCGACGCAAGACCGCAGGTGGCCCGCGTGATCGCCGACGACGCGCAGGCGATCGCGGTTGCGCAGGCACTCGCGCAACGGCTGGCCGAAGGGGCGGCCGAGCGGGACCGCGAGCGCCGGCTGCCGCGCGACGAGATCGAATGGTTCTCGCAGTCGGGGCTGTGGGCGATCACGGTGCCGAAGGCCTACGGCGGCGCGGGCGTATCGAACGTGACGCTCACCGAAGTGATCAAGATCGTCGCGGCGGCCGATGCGTCGCTCGGGCAGTTGCCGCAGAACCACTTCGGGCTGGTCGACGTGATCGCGCTGGCCGGCACCGACGCGCAGAAGCGCCATTTCTTCGCGGAGATCCTGAGCGGCAAGCGCTTCGGCAACGGCTTCTCGGAGAAGGGCACGAAGCACGTGCTCGACCTGAAGACGCGCGTGCGGCGCGACGGCGACGACTATGTCGTCGACGGCACGAAGTTCTATTCGACCGGCGCACTGTTCGCGCATTACGTGCCGGTGCTCGGCCTCGACGATGCGCAGCAGGCATGGCTCGCCTACATTCCGCAGCCGACGCCGGGGCTGACCGTGATCGACGACTGGTCGGGCTTCGGGCAGCGCACGACCGCGAGCGGCACGGTGGTGCTGGACAGCGTGCGCGTGCCGGCTTCGCATGTGTTGCACGCGCAGCGCGTGTCGGACGAGCCGACGCTCAACGGCCCGCTGTCGCAGATCATCCAGGCGGCGATCGATGCCGGCATCGCAAAGGCCGCGATCGCCGATACGGAGACGTTCGTGCGCACGCGCACGCGGCCGTGGGTCGACAGCGGCGTCGAGCGGGCGGCCGACGATCCGTTGATCGTCCGCGAGATCGGCCGTCTGCACATCCAGCTGCATGCGGCGGAAGCGCTGCTCGAACGCGCGGCGCGCACGCTCGACGAGATCGGCGCGCGCGGCACGGTGACCGACGACGATGTCGCGCGTGCATCGGTCGCGGTCGGCGAGGCGAAGGTGCTGACGACCGAGATCGCGCTGCTCGCGGGCGAGAAGCTGTTCGAGCTGGCGGGCACGCAGTCGACGCTCGCCGAACACAATCTCGACCGGCACTGGCGCAATGCGCGCACGCACACGCTGCATGATCCGGTGCGGTGGAAGTATCACCTCGTCGGCAACTACTACCTGAACGGCGTGCGGCCGGCGCGTCACGCGTGGAATTGAATCGGGCGCGAGGCAGCGCGACAGCGCAGCGCGCGCCTTGCGCCGGCGACGCCGGCGCCGGCGCAGCGAACGAAGCGGCGTCAGGTGATCGTCGTGCGGTTGCCTGACGCGTCGGCCGGCTCCATTACTTCACGCATTACTTCACGCATTCCAGCGCGTACTTCAACCCCGACCCGAGCACTCCGCGCCACACGTCCCACGTGTGCCCGCCGTCGACGATGCGCAGTTCGGCCGGGTTCTGCGCGCGGCGCAGCTGCGTGTACAGCACGCTCGATTCGGCCTGGATCGTCAGGTCGTCGTCGCCGGCCGCGATGAACATCGGCACGCGCCAGTTGCGCGCGAAATAGCCGCGCATCAGGGCCGGGTAGTTCAGCTCGTGCCACACGCGCGGGTCGAACTGCCGGTCGCCGAACACGCCGACATAGCGCGCGGCGGAATTGAGCGGCGGCTCGTTCGCGTAGATCGCGGGGCTCAGCAGCATCGCGCCGCAGAACAGGCCCGGTTCGAGCAGCGAGAAACGCAGCGCGCCGAAGCCGCCCATCGACACGCCGCCGATCGCGCGGCCCGCACGCTGGTTCGACACCGCGAAGTGCGCTTCGACTTCCGGCAGCAGGTCGTTCAGGAACGCGCTCTGCATCTTCTCCTTGCGGTCGACGTACCAGTCGGTGCCGCCTTGCGGCATCACGATCACGACGGGCGGGATCTCGCGGCGCTCGATCAGCGTGTCGGCCGTGGCCTGCAGCCGGCCCTGCGTGATCCAGTCGTTCGCATTGCCGGCATTGCCGTGCAACAGGTACATCACGGGGTAGCGCGTGCCTTCCGGGTTGTAGCCGGGCGGCAGGTAGACCGTGTACGACCAGTCGCGCTTGAGCGACGCCGACCGGAACGCGCGCAGCACGACGCTGCTGCCCGGATTCACCGGCGGTTCCTGGGCGGCCGGCGCGACCGTTGCGGGCGGGACGATCGCGGGCGCGGACGTCGCCGGCGCAGCCGCAGGCGCGCCCGGCGTGGCGTGGGCGGTGGCGATGGAGCCGGCGATCAGGGCGACGGCGAACGGAAGGGCGAGTCGGCGCATGGCGAAGCGTTTCAGGAGAGGCGCCCGCTATCGTAGCAGCGGCGCGTGACGGCGCGGCACGTCATCGCCGCGTACGGAACGGGAACGACAGCCGCGACACCAGCGGCGCATAGAGCTTCGCGACGAGATACAGCAGGCCCATCGCGACGACGTCGGCAGCCAGGCCGAGCGGCACGTCGAGATAGCCTTCGGTCGCCTGGTAGAGCAGCGAGTCGACCGCGAGCGAGATGCCGGTGCCGGCGACGAAGCACAGCAGCCCCTGGCGGCCGATCGTGCCGATCCACGGCATCGCGTGCGCGACCTTCTTCATCCACCCGAGGTGCACGAGCTTGGCCGCGAGCCACGCGATCGCGAGGAAGTTCGCGAGCCGCAGCGCGCCGAGGTTCTGCTTGATCGACGGATCGGTCGGGAACGGCTCGACGCGCAGCCGGTAGTACGCGCCGGCCGCGACGATCGCGAGCGATACGGCCGTCAGCAGCCAGCCCTGGGGTTTCGGCGCGAGCGTCTGGTAGACGGGCTGGCAGCGCGCGATCACGCCGAGCACGAACAGGAACTGCCACGCGAACGGGTTGAAGTCCCACGGCGCGCCTTCGACGGTCGGCAAGAAGCGCGCGACGTGCGGCGCCGCGTACCAGAGCGAGCCGCTGAACGCGAGCATCAGCCACGGCTGGGTGCGCGCGAGCGGCAGCGCGAGCGGGACGAGCAGCGCGAAGAACGCATACATCGGCAGCACCGACGCGAGATACGGCTGGCGGCGGAACAGCAGGATGTCGCGCAGCGCGGCGAGCGGCTTGTGGAGCAGGCCGTCGAGATCGTTGGTCGGCATGTTCGGGCCGTCGATCGAGAACGCGTTCAGCACGGCGGTGATCAGCAGCATCAGGCCGGCCGTCACGAGGAATGCGCGGTAGATCTCGAACGCACGGCGGATGAAACGCTGGCGCGCGGCGGCCTCGTCGTGGCGCTCGGCGAGCGAGTTGTACGCGATGGCGGTCGCGAAACCGCCAAGGAACACGAACACCTCGGCCGCATCGCACAGCGCGTACGCATGCAGCGTCACGCGCGACAGGATGCTGCCGCCGATGTGATCGACGACGATCACCAGCAGCACGAGGCCGCGGAAGAAATCGAGTTCGGCGTAGCGGCCGGCCCGGGCGGCGGCGGTCATCGGGCCGCCTCCCGGCGCGCGCCGCGTGCGCGGCCGGCACCTGCCGCGCATGAATCGGGGTGAAGCATGAATTCGTGAAGAAATGACGAACGGATGCGCATTGTGCCACCGATGCGGTGCCGTCCGGGTTTACGCGGATAGCGGGCCGGCCGGCCGCTGCCGATAAGCGTGCTCATGGCATCGGAAGAACAGGGCAGTTGGACGAGCGCAACGCTTTGCTGGCCGCGCCCACGCCCCGATGGACGGGCGGTTTGCGACGTGACACCATTTTGTCCTCGCGGCCGCACACCGCGCAGTCCGCCCTGCGGGCCACTTCTATAAAACAGACCAAACAATCGCCGGGCGAATGGCCTGTCCGGCACCCGGCTCCGGAGATCCGTCATGAAGAAGCACGTCATTTTTGCCGCCGCGCTGGCCGCTTTCGCCGCGCCGGCCTTCGCGCAGGACAGCGTGACGCTGTACGGCCTGATCGACGAGGGCTTCAACTACACGAACAACGTGAGCGTGAACGGGGTCGGAAAAACGAATTACCAGCTCGCGAGCGGCTATGCGCAGGGCAGCCGCTGGGGCCTGAAGGGCAGCGAGGATCTCGGCGGCGGGCTGAAGGCGATCTTCACGCTGGAAAACGGCTTCGACGTGAACAACGGCCGGTTCAACCAGGGCGGCCGGATGTTCGGCCGCCAGGCGTTCGTCGGGCTGAGCGCGTCGCGCTTCGGCACGCTGACCTTCGGCCGCCAGTACGATGCGGTCGTCGACTATCTCGCGCCGCTCACCGCGAACGGCAACTGGGGCGGCACGCTGTTCTCGCACCCGTTCGACAACGACAACACGGACAACTCGTTCCGCGTCAACAACACGGTCAAGTACGCGAGCCCCGACTGGAACGGGCTGTCGTTCGGCGGCACCTACAGCTTCAGCAACAGCACGGGCTTCTCGACCAACCGCCAGTACAGCATCGGCGCGCAGTATTCGCTGGCCGGGCTGCAGGTCGCGGCCGCGTATCTGCAGGCGAACAGCCCGGGCGTCGGCAATGCGGGCGCGATCGCGGCCGACGACGCGAACTTCGTCGCCGACCGCCTGCGGATCTTCGGCGGCGGCATCAACTATACGTTCGGTCCGGCGACGGTCGGCTTCGTCTATACGAAGACCGACGTGAAGAACCCGGTGTCGACCGTCTACCTGCCGGCGTCGACGTTCGACGGCCTCGGGCTCACGGCGACCAGGTTCCAGAACTTCGAGATCAACGGCAAGTACCAGCTCACGCCCGATTTCTATCTCGGCGCGCAGTACGTGTATACCGACGGCAAGTTCGACGCCGCGGCCGGCTCGTTCAAGCCGAAATATCACACGGTCGGGCTGATGGCCGACTACAGCCTGTCCAAGCGCACCGACGTCTACCTGCAGGGCGCATGGCAGAAGGTCGCCGGCGACAAGACGGGCACCGCGGCCGACGGCGGCTACGTGGTCGGGACGGACGGTCCGTCGTCGTCGGCGAACCAGTTCGCGGTGCGCGCCGCGATCCGCCACAAGTTCTGATGCGCTTGACCGGCCGGCACCCGGGGTGGGCTGCCCTGGTGCCGGCCGTCGTCATTGCGCCCGGTGCGCGTCGTCGAGCGTGTGCGCGAGCCAGTCGACGAAGATCCGCACGCGCGGCGCCAGATGCCGGCCGTTCGGAAACACGACCGACACCGGCAGCGGCGCCGCATGCCATTCCGGCAGCACCTCGACCAGCGAGCCGTCTTCCAGCAGCGGCGCAAGCCCGTCGCGCGGCGCCTGGATCAGCCCGAGGCCCGCGAGGCAGCACGCGAGATACGCGTGCGAGCTGTTCACCGCGACCACGCTGCGCATCTTCACGGTCTGCAGCGCGCCGGAATCCATGTCCGCATATTCCCAGTCCAGCTCGCGGCCCGTGCGGCTCGAGAAATAGCCGACCGCGACGTGGTCGGGCAGATCGTCCGGCGAGCGCGGCGTGCCGTATCGCGCAAGATACGCGGGCGACGCGCAGTTGATCTGCGCCATCTCGCCGACGCGCCGCGCGACCAGCGACGTGTCGGACAGCACGCCGACCCGCACCGCGCAGTCGATCCCGTCGGCGACGAGATCGACGAAGCGGTCGGTCGTGCTCAGCACGACGCGCAGGTCGGGATAGCGTGCGTGGAAATCCGGCAGCGCCGGAATCACCTTGTCCAGTGCAAAGCGCTCGGGGAGGTCGACGCGGATCAGGCCGCGCGGCGACGCACCGGCTTCGTCGAACAGCGTCTCGGCGTCGTCCAGGTCGGCCAGCAGCCGCGTGCAGCGCTCGTAGTAGGTCGCGCCTTCCGCGGTCAGCGCGACGCGCCGCGTCGTCCGCTGCAACAGGCGCACCTTCAGGTGCTTCTCCAGGTACTGGACGGCATTGCTGACGGTCGGGCGCGGCAATTGCAACTGCTCGGCGGCTTTCGTGAAGCTGCCAAGGTGGGCGACGCGCGCAAAGATGCGCATTGCATGCAGATGGTCCATGCGGGGCGGAAACGTGGCGGATCGGGACAGGCTCCATTGTTAATCAGCGTCGAATGATTTGGTTGGGCGTTTCGCGTTTATCGCGCGCCGCGTTACGCCCAGAATCCGGTTCATTCACTCACCACCGCGAGGAAACGGACATGGACAAGCGTCAACTGGGCCGCACGGGCCCGCAGGTATCGGCGATCGGGCTCGGCTGCATGGGGATGTCGGATCTCTACGGGCCGGCGGATCGCGACGAAAGCATCGCGACGCTGCACGCGGCGCTCGACAACGGGATCACGCTGCTCGATACCGGCGACTTCTACGGGATGGGCGACAACGAGATGCTGATCCGCGACGCGCTGCGCGGCCAGGTGCTGATCAGCGTGAAGTTCGGCGCGCTGCGCGATCCGGCCGGCGCGTTCGTCGGCTACGACGCGCGGCCGCAGGCGATCCGTAATTTCGTCGCGTATTCGCTGAAGCGGCTCGGCACCGACCACATCGACATCTACCGGCCGGCGCGCGTCGATCCGGCGGTGCCGATCGAAGAGACGGTCGGAGCGATCGCCGATCTCGTGAAGGCCGGCTACGTGCGCCACATCGGCCTGTCGGAGGTCGGTGCCGACACGATCCGCCGCGCGGCGACCGTCGCGCCGATCGCCGACCTGCAGATCGAATACTCGCTGCTGTCGCGCGGGATCGAGACGGACATCCTGCCGGTGTGCCGCGAACTCGGGATCGGCGTGACGGCCTACGGCGTGCTGTCGCGCGGGCTGCTCGGCGGCGGCTGGAGTGCGGCGCGGCAGGGCGAGCGCGATTTCCGCGCGGCCAGCCCGCGGTTCCAGGGCGAGAACCTCGCGCACAACCTCGCGCTGGTCGACGCGCTGCGCGCGATCGCCGACGAGAAGGGCAGCAACCCGGCGCAGATCGCGATCGCGTGGGCGCTGTCGCGCGGCGACGACATCGTGCCGCTGATCGGCGCACGCAAGCGCACGCAACTCCAGGACGCGCTTCAGGCATCTAAATTGCAACTAACGGTCGATGATCTCGCCCGCATCGAAACGGCGGTGCCCGCCGGGGCGGCTGCCGGCGAGCGTTATCCGGCCGCGCAGATGGCTCACCTCGACAGCGAGCAGGGACGGGGGCCGGCGCACGGTGCCTGAACGGCGCGCATGGTGGGGCGACGGGGCAACGGGGCAACGGGGCGATGAGGCGATGAGGCGATGAGGCGATGGGTGGCGGGGTAGCGGGGTGACAGGCCCCGCCGGGCGGGCCCGAGCCAGCCTCAGGCAAAGCCAGATGGCCGACGGCGTGACGGTGGTTCACCATCGGCGCCGTATTCAACCGGACCGAACCCCCGCCATGCAAACGCATACGCTGACGATCATCGTGCTGGTCTTTCTGCTCGCCGGCGCGGTCAAGGGCATGATCGGCCTCGGCCTGCCGACGATCGCGATGGGGCTGCTGACGCTCGCGATGCCGCCGTCGGCCGCCGCGAGCCTGCTGCTCGTGCCGTCGTTCATCACCAACGTGTGGCAGTTGTGGCTCGGCCCGTCGTTCGGGCCATTGCTGCGGCGTTTGTGGCCGCTGCTCGCCGGGCTGACGCTCGGCACGCTGACGGGCGGGCTGCCCGCGCTCGCGGCCGGCAGCGCGTGGACCCGTGCGGCACTCGGCATCGTGCTGGTCGCGTACGGCGGCTGGGGGCTCGCCGCCGCGCGGCTGCCCGCGCCGGGCCGTCACGAAAAGTGGCTGTCGGCCGCGGTCGGCTACCTGACGGGCGTCGTGACGGCCGCGACCGGCGTGTTCGTCGTGCCGGCCGTGCCGTACCTGCAGGCGCTGCGCCTGTCGAAGGACGACCTGATCCAGGCGCTCGGGTTGTCGTTTACCGCGTCGACGATCACGCTCGGCGTGCAGTTGCGCGTGACGGGCGCGCTGCAGACGGTCGATCTCGGCGTATCGGCGCTCGCGCTCGTGCCGGCGCTCGCGGGGATGATCGGCGGGCAGTACGCGCGGCGCGTGATGAGCGAGAAGGCGTTCAAGCGCTGCTTCTTCGTCGGGATGATCGCGCTCGGCGCCTATATGGCGGTTTCGGCGTGGCGGTGAGCGGGCATTGCCGACACGCGCGATGCGCGCCCGGCGTTAATGCCCCGAAGCCGGTTTCGAAAGCCGGCTTCGAGGACGCTCACGGAACGGCGGCCATGCCGCTCAGGCCGGGTCGGCGTATTTCAGCGTCCACCCAAACGTGCGGGTAGCGCCCGCACCGAGCGCGAACGGACTGGTCTTGCATGCGAAGTTCGAATGCAGCTGGCCGACCGGCGTCGTCGACAGCGGGTTCGTCGCGCCGTTGGCCGTGTCGAAGGCGGACAGCGCGCAGGTGTCGAACCCGGACGCCGCATAGCCGGTCGCGGCGCTGTTCGCGTAAGTCACCGACACGCCGTCGCCGTTGGCCTGCGTCGACGCGAAATCCGCGAACGACGTGAAGTCCGTCTCGACCGCGAGGTTGCCCGTGAGCGTGCCTGAACTCAGCGTATCGCTGCGCGAGACGGTGCCGTGCGCGAACGTCAGCACCGTATGCACCTGCAGGTCGAGATCCGTCGTGTATGCCGCGTTCTTCGATGCGAGACGGAACTTCGTCGTATCGAACGACACGATCACCTGGCCGTTGCTTTGCTGCACGTTCAGGTTCTTGTAGTACGTGACGGGAATGTACGTCTTTGCGTTGTACGTCACCTGCGGCACCAACAGCGCATAGCCGAGATCGGTCGTGCCGTAGATCAGCTTGTCCGAGAACGGCACCGGGTAGTACGGCGTGTACGAGTTGTAGTCGGGCGCCTGGCTCAGGTTCAGGTTGATCACGCGCCGGCCGTCGCGCACGGTGAGCAGCGCGGCGCTGTACGGATGGGCGGCATCGGTCGGCTGGTTGTACCAGGTCAGCGTGTAGCGCGGCAGCGCGTCGAGCCATGCGCCGTAGTCCGCATCGGCCATCGGCGCCTTCCCGCCGAAGCCGAGCTTGTTCCACCATGCGTTCACATACAGGTACTGATGCAGCAGGCTGAAGTTCTCGCCCATCACGCGCGGCTTGCCGCGATAGGCGTCGGTGCCGCGACCCTTGACCCACATGTTCACCGACGGCGTCGGCAGCGACGGGTCGTACCAGTACGTGTCGAAACGATGCGCGGCCTGGTAGATGAACGCATACGCGACCTGCTTCTCCTGGTCGGTCAGCACGCCGGCGTTGGCGGCGGCCGTCAGCACTTCCATGAACGCGGAATCGCCGTACGGGCCGATCGAGCGGCCGTAGTTGAAGCCCTGGCCGTTGGCGTTCAGCTGCGGCAGGATCAGGTCGACCGACTTGCGCAGATAGCCCTTCAGTTCGGGTGTGAGATTCGCCACGTTGTCCATCTCGAACGTGCGCTCGACCACTTCACCGATCAGCAGCGTGCTGTAGCGGTCGAAGCGCGCCTGGTCGTAGTAGGTCGTGTGCGTGTTCGACGCTTCGTCGGAGAACCCGCCCGACGAATCCCTGCGGATGTGGTTCGTCAGTGTGTACAGCAGCGCATCGCGCGCACCCATCGTCGCGACGGCCGGATCGGTCGCCGACGAGAACGACGGATTGCTCCAGCCGAGTTTTTGCCGCAGGCCGGCGATTCCGTAGGACACCGCATAGTAGTTCTGCGCGGTGTTGAGCGACGCGATGTCGATCGGCGTGCCGGCGGCCGGGCAGGTGCTGGTCTTGCCGCTCGCATCGGGGCCGAACATGTCGCAGAAGGTGAGCCGTTGCTGCAGCGTCGCGAGCATCGCGTCGCTGAAGACTTCGTTGAGCATGCCGTGCGCCTTCAGGTTGTTCAGCGCGACGAGGTAGTAGTACTCGCCCCATGACGTGTTCGCATACGTGTAGTTGCTGCCCGACTGCGCCATCATCGCGGTCGTGATCGTTTGGTACGTCGCGAGGTAGCTCGCGTATTGCGGATCGCCCTTCGACTTCATGTCGATCAGGATGTACGACAGGCCGAGCGCGAGCTTGCCGGGCAGGAATTTGTCGCCGGTGTTCGTGTCGAGCACGTGAACCGGCGAACCGTCGCCGAGATCCATGACGACCTGCGTGAAGTCGGGCGACTTCCGGATCAGGTCGAACAGCGCGCGCATCTGGCCCATCATCGTGGCCGGTATGGTCGTGCCGGCCGGCACGCTGGTGTCGGGTGCGCCGTAGACGAGCGCCTGCAGCGAGTTCGGTGCGAGCGCGGGTGTCGACGACGGGGGCGACGACGGCGGCGGGGCGGTCACGTCGTTGCCGCCGCATGCGCTGACGAACAGGACGGAAAAGGCGCTGAGCGCGGCGCCGAGCGCGAATCTGCTGCGCGTATGCATTGTGTCTCCAGGTTCGAATGGTAATGAAGGGCGGGCGGGTTCAACCGTTGCCGCGCTCGACGCCCGACCCGGCCTCCGTCTCGCAACCCTGATCCCTGTGGACGGACGGCTTGAATCACTACTCGAGCAGGCAAGCGTTCTCCCTGCGCGAGCCGTGGCCGCCGTCGCGCCGATATGGAAGGAAAACGTTTTCCAAATTTAGGCTTCGATTGATTCGATGTCAACGCGCTTTCGCGCCGGATGCGCCGGTGAAAACCCGAATGGCCAAAGCGCGAGGTGCGATGAAGGGGGCGTATTCACGTAGAAATTTCCGCGATTTCTGTTTTTTTCGCTGCGGCGCGGCGTGAATATCTCGGCAGTGACAGCGGTGGCGGAAAGCTACCCGTGCCGTGCGTTTTTCGGTGAGATTTGATGGAAAACGTTACCCTTAAGAATCAAATCGAATCAGGCCGGGTATCGGCTCGTCGATCCCGTCTGGCGGCCGTCCCGCGCCGTGCTAAAGCTGCGCTTCGATCGCGGCCTTGTCGATCACCGACCACACCTGCCGGATCCTTCCGTCGTGAAATTCGTAGAACACGTTCTCGGCGAACGTGACGCGCGTGCCGTCGACGGCGAGCCCCATGAAGATCCCTTTCGGCGCACAGGCGAAGCGCAGCCGGCATGCGATGCGCGGCGGTTCGCACACGAGCAGCCGGACCTCGAAATGGAGATCCGGAATGTCGCGGAAATCCTGCTCCAGCATCGCGCGATAGCCGGCCAGGCCGAGCGGCCGGTCGTTGTGGATCACGTTGTCGGCGACGTACCGGCCGAGCGCCGGCCAGTCCTGCCGGTTCAGGCAGTCGATGTAGGCGCGATAGTGCATCGCGAGTTCGGGGCCGGTCATGGCTGCGATGTCTCCTCGGGTATCGCCACGCTGCTGCGGCGCGCGCGACGTTCAGTGTGGCGGCATGTCGCCCGACAGATACGACACGAACGCCTGCGTGTATTTCGGCAGCGCATCGAACGAGCGCGCGCAGAGCGTCAGCTTGCGGTGGCTCCACGCATCGGACAGCTCGACGAGCCGCACGTCCATCGTCTGCATCGCGCGTTCGGCCGCATGGCGCGACACGATGCCGATCCCCACGCCGCTTGCGATCACGCGGCAGATCGCATCGAAACTCTTCAGTTGCACACGGTAGCGGATCCGCTTGCCGAGCGCACGCGCCTGGTCCGCCAGATGGACCTGCAGCGCGCTGCCGTCGGTCAGCCCGATGAAGTCCGCGTCGGCGATCTCGTCGAACGCGACCTTGTCGCGCGCGGCGAGCGGATGACCGGCCGGCACGACCGCGATCAGCCAGTCCTCTCTGAACGGCTTCTGTTCGAGCCCGCCGAGCCCGACCGAGTCGGCGACGATGCCGACCTCGGCCGTCCTGTTGCGGATCGCATGCACGATGTCCTGGCTCGAGCGCTCCTCGACGCTGATCGACAGTTTCGGGTGAAGCGGCAGATACGCGGCGAGCGCGTCGGGCAGGTATTCGCTCAGCGACGCCGTGTTGCACAGCAGCCGGATATGCCCGCGCAGCCCCTGGCCGTATTGCTGCAGCTCGCCGCGCATGTGGTCGATCTGCTGCAGCACCGTGCGCGCGTGGTGCTCGAGCGCGCGGCCGGCGTCGGTTACCTGCGCGCCCGACTTGGTCCGGTGCAGCAGCGGCACGCCGAGCTCGTCCTCCATCCCGCGGATTCGCTCGCTGGCGGCCTGCAGCGTGATGTGGGTGCGCTCGGCGCCGCCCGTGATCGTGCCGGCCTCGCAGATGTTCAGGAAGAGCCGCAGGTCGGTCAGGTCGAAGCGCATGATCGGTGGGGGCGCGTAAGGATGGGTATGGCCGATAAGTTAGCAGGAACCGCCGCACCGGTCTCAGGCTGGGCCTGAGACCCGGTTCGCCGGTTCCGCATTTTCGGGGGCGGGATCGATGCCGGATCATGGCCGCATATCAACCGGGGGAGACTGTCATGCGGGTCGATTCGTCGTGGGGCGTGTCGTTCAAGATCGCGCTGCACGTGCTGTTCCTCTGCATCGGCATCGCGTGGGCCTGCGCGGAGCTGGTCGACTGGCTGCGTTGAGCGGGCGGGCGGTGCGGGCCGCATTGGCTCGCCGGCGCGCTCACGCGCGCAATGAAAGCTTTTCGAAATAATCGGTGCATCGCGAAATTTCTTCCGAATCGCCCGTCCAATACCGTCAAGTTTTTCCGAATCCGACCGTATTCCCGGTAACAAGTGTTTGCCGGCACCCGGTTCGTGATCGTTTGTCATCATTGTTTGCATCCGGTTACACGTCGGCCGTTCCGTTTTTGAGATGCTTGAAAGATTGTCAAACCGGAGTCGATCGTCCATGAAACAGCGCGAGATTTGCCGCAAGTCGGCGTGGCTGTCCGGCCTGGCCGCGGTGCTCGTCATGGCCGGTTGCGCCAGTACGCCGTCCGTCCCGCCGAGCGATACGCTGGCGGGCTCGACGTCGGGCCAGCCCGCCGCCGCGCCGGCGGCGCCCATTCTCGTCGCGCAGAAGTACGTGGTGAAACGCGGCGACACGCTGTCGGGCATCGCGTCCGCCAACGACTGCAGCGTCGCCGACCTGCGGACCTGGAACAAGCTCAACGGGCGCGGCGCGCTGCGCATGGGGCAGGTGCTGCGCATCGTCCGGCAGCAGTCGCTGCAGGCGCCGGCCAGCGCGCAAGCGGCCGCACCGGCCGCCGCGAGCAATGCGGCGGGCGCCGCGCAGGCGAGCGCATCGACGGCGAGCGACCGGCAGGTCGTGAAGGAAACCCGGCGCCATGCGGGCGCGGTGGCGCTCAGATGGCCCGCGCAGGGCAAGATCGTCGATGCGTTCAAGCCGGGGCAGAACCGCGGCATCCAGATCGCCGGCCGGCCGGGCGACCCGGTTCGCGCGGCCGCCGACGGCCGCGTGATGTACGCGGGCACCGGCCTGAACGATTACGGCACCTTGATCATCGTCCAGCACAACGCCGATTTCCTCACGGCCTATGCGCACAACCGCAAGCTGCTCGTGAAGACCGGCGACATCGTGCGCCAGGGCGACGAGATCGCCGAAATGGGCGACCTCGACAACGCGCGTGTCGCGCTGCTGTTCGAAGTGCGACGTGACGGCAAGCCCGTCAATCCGATGCCGTACCTGCCTTCGTCGCAAGGCTGACGCGAGCGGCGCGCGCTGCTACGCTAGGGTCTGTTCATGTGAGTCCCGCCGCATGCGGGGCCGACGGACGTCTTCGGGCATGCGCGGCGAATGCCGTCGCGAGCCGGCCGTCGGCGTGAACACGCGCGCATCGCCGATGCGCGCGTGCGTTGCTCCGTGCCACCGTTTCCGACCGAACAGCCTTCATCCATGGAACACTCTCCGACACGCCGCTCGCTGTTGCTCGCCGCCGTCGCCGCGCCGTTCGTCGCCGCCTGCTCGTCGGCACCCGTCGCCGACCAGGGGCGCGCCCACGTCGCCCAGGCCGAGCTCGCCGCGCTCGAAAAAGCGTCGAACGGCCGGCTCGGCGTCGCCGCACTCGATACGTCGAACGGCACGCGCATCGCGCATCACGCGCGCGAGCGCTTCCCGCTGTGCGGCACCTATGCGGTCGTCGCTGCCGCCGCGATACTCGCGCGCGGTTCGCTCGACGCATCGCTGCTGCCGCGCCGCATCCTGTACCGCCGCTACGAGGTCGTGGCCGGGTCGCCGGTGACGGAAAGCCATGTGGATACGGGGATGACGATCGCGCAGCTCTGCACCGCGCTGCTGCAGTCGGGCGACAAGGGTGCGGGGAACCTGTTGATGGGCGTGCTCGGCGGCCCGCAGGCCGTCACGTCGTTCGCGCATGAAAGCGGCGACACCGCGTTCCGGCTCGACCGCTGGGAACCCGAACTGAACCAGGCCGCGCCCGGCGACGAGCGCGATACGTCGACGCCGGTCGCGATGGTCGACATGCTGCAGCGGCTGCTGCTCGGCGACACGCTGCGCGAGCCGCAGCGTGCGCAGCTCACCGAATGGATGACCGGCGGCGCGACCGGGATCGCGGCCGGCGTGCCGCCCGGCTGGCGCAGTGCCGGCAAAACCGGCACCGGCGGCTACGGCACGACGACCGACGTCGCGGTGCTGTGGCCGCCGTCGCGCGCGCCGATCGTGCTGGCGGTGTCGTTCACGCAGCCGCGTGCCGACGCGGCGGCACGCGCGGACGTTGTCGCGTCGGCGGCGCGTATTGCGGCGGGTGCGCTCGTTCCCACCGCTTGAGCGCGGCGGCACGCGCGGACGTCGTCGCGTCGGCGGCGCGCATCGCAGCGGGTGCGCTTGTTCCCACCGTCTGAGCGCGGCGGCACGAGCGGACGTTGTCGCGTCGGCGGCGCGCATCGCAGCGGGTGCGCTCGTTCCACCGTCTGAGCGCGGCGGCACGAGCGGACGTCGTCGCGTCGGCGTCACGCATCGCGGCGGGCGCGCTAGTTCCTACGACCTGAGCGCCCGGCGCACCTCGCGTAAAGCCCGCGTTTGGCTTATCGTGTCGATCAGCGCGCGCCGATGTCGACGCGCGGTCCTGCCGCGCCGTCGTTCGGCGCGGTCGATCCGCGATCCGCGGTCCGTTCACCCGCCTTACCCGCTTCGTCATGCGCCGACTTCCGCCCCTGCACGCGCTGCAGATCTTCTCGACCGTGGCTCGCCACCGCAGCTTCACGCGCGCGGCCGAGCAGCTGTGCCTCACGCAGGGCGCGGTGAGCCGGCAGATCCTGACACTCGAGGCGCACTACGGCTTTCCGTTGTTCAAGCGGCACGCGAAGGGCCTCACGCTGACGGCGGAGGGCGAGCAATTGCTGCCGGTCGTCAACGAGAGCTTCGCGCGGATCGAGGACATCTCGATGAAGCTCACGCGGCAGCGCACCGATCTCGCGCTGAAGGTGCCGACCTGCGTGATGCGCTGGATGCTGCCGCGCATCATGCGCTTCCAGGGCGAGCATCCCGATCTCCACGTGCAGATCACGACCGCGTGGCAGCACGTCGTCGATTTCTCGACCGAGCCGTTCGATGCGGCGGTCGTTTATGGCACGTCGCCGGGCGCGGGCGTGTTCGCGCTGCCGCTGTTCGACGAGCGGCTGACGCCGGTGTGCGCACCCGAGCTGCGGCACGCGACGCCGCTCGATGAGGTCGGCGATCTCGCGCGCCATACGCTGCTGCATCCGACGCGCGACCATCGCGACTGGCGCGCGTGGCTCGATTACGCAGGCGAGCGCGCCGTCGACGCGGAGCGCGGCCCGACCTTCGACACGCTCGATCTCGCGACGAATGCGGCGATGCAGGGCTTCGGCGTCGCGATCGGCGACGTGACGCTCGTCGACGACGACGTCAGCGCGCGCCGGCTCGAACGGCCGTTCGACATCGTGCTCGAGACCGGCGCCCGCTATTTCTTCGTCTATCCCGAGAGCATCGGCAGCCAGCAGAAGATTCGCGCGTTCAGCGACTGGATCGCCAGCCATCGCGACTGACGCGCCACGCGACGCCGGCGGCGCATGTTGCTTACTGATAGGTGACGACGGCGATCATCGGCGCATGCGCGTTGCCCGGACGGTCCGGTAAAACGATTGCGCGCGACGCCTGCGTAAAGGTCGTGGTCTTGATCGTGCGCAGGCTGGCCGCGTCGACGAACGCGACTTGTCCGGTCACCGGGCGCGGGCAGTCGGCGCGCACGTGCGCATGTGCGGTGTCGGCGGTGTCGAGCGCGAACGAGCACGGCGGCTCGACGATCATACCGGTGAAGTGGATGATGCCGGACGTGCCGGCGGCAAATGACGAGGACGAGGCCAGAAGCGCGGCAGCCAGGGCAAACGAGGCGGCAAACAGGCGATGCTTCATGACAGGCTCCAGAGAGGAAGCGCGTCGCAGCGGGGCCGCTCGAATGGCAGTCCGTCAACGCCGCGGTGCTGTATGCGTAAACGGCAAATCCATCGGACCTCTTGAATGAAAAGACGGAAATAACGGCAATAAGCAAATGACGCCGTATTCCTTCAATCAATTTATCTCAAATTTGTGCGGCCGCAAGTCAGGGTATTGCCGGTGGCGTACGCTTGCGGAAGGGGCGTCAATGGATGCGGCGTTTGCCGGTAAATCGTTGAGGATTCAACGATTCACGGGTGGCGCGAATTGAGGTATGCAAAAAGAAAACGGCCGCTCGTGCGAACGAGCGGCCGTTGTGCATCGATGCGGCGGTCAGCCCGCGCGCTTGCGCACCGCGCCGACGATCACGAGCAGCACGATCGCGCCGATGATCGACGCGATCCAGCCGGCGCCCTGGCCCGGCGCATACCAGCCGGCAGCGCGGCCGACGTAGCCCGCGACGAGCGAGCCGACGATGCCGAGCACGATGGTCATCAGGATACCCATCTTGTCGTCGCCGGGCTTGAGCGCACGGGCGAGGAGGCCGACGATGAGCCCGACCACCAGGGTTTCGATGAATTGCAGCATGAACGCCTCCCTATAGCTGTTGAGCTGTTGACGAAAGGACATGGACCCGCGCGGCGCGCGAGGGTTCCATTCGGCGGCGCGTCGGCGCACTAGCGCACCGACGCACGGGGTGCCGAGTATCGCACGCCCGCGCGTCGCGCACATGTCAGGCGACCGGATCGAGCCGGCGGTACCCTTCGGTCGCGCGCAGCAGCGTGCGCGTGTAGTCGCGTGCGACCTGCCCGGCGCGCACGTCCTCGATCCGCAGCTGTTCGACGATCTCGCCATGCTGCATCACCGCGACGCGCTGGCACAGGAAGCCGATCACCGCGAGGTTGTGGCTGACGAGGATCATCGTCAGGTTGCGTTCGCGATGCAGGCGGCGCAGCAGGTTCAGGATCTCTGCCTGCACCGACACGTCGAGCGCGGAGGTCGGCTCGTCGAGCAGCAGCACGCGCGGCTCGACGATCAGCGCGCGCGCGATCGCGACACGCTGGCGCTGGCCGCCCGACAGCTGGTGCGGATAGCGGAAGCGGAACGCCGGGCCGAGCCCGACTTCGGACAGCGCGCGGGCGATGCGCGCGTCGGCGTCGTCGATCCCGTGGATCGACAGCGGCTCGCGCAGCGTCTGGTCGACCGTGAAGCGCGGATGCAGCGACGCGTACGGATCCTGGAACACCATCTGCACGTGGCGGCGGAATGCGCGGTCGGTCGTGCCGCCGACGGGCCGGCCGTCGATCGACAGGCTGCCGCCCGCGAGCGGCACGAGGCCGGTCAGCGCACGCAGCAGCGTCGACTTGCCGGAGCCCGATTCGCCGACGAGGCCGAACACTTCGCCGTCGCGCACCGCGAAGCTCGCATCGCGCACGGCGTCGACATGGCCCGTGCGGGTCGGAAAACGGATCGAGGCGTGATCGACGTCGATCATCGGGCGGACTCCTGTTGTGCCGTCGCGGCGCTTGCGGGCGAAACGGTATCGAGCCACGCCGGATCGCGCCGCAGCACCGGCAGTTCATCGGGCGGGTTCGCGAGCGGCGGGTTCGCCGCGAGCAGCCCGCGTGTGTAGGGATGCGTGGCGTTGCGCAGGTCGCGCGCGGCGCAGGTTTCGACGACGCGGCCCGCATACATCACCGCGACGCGATCGCAGAACGACATCACGAGCGGCAGATCGTGGCTGATGAACATCAGCCCCGTGCCGTGCCGCGCGATCATCGCGTCGAGCACCGCGAGCACCTGCATCGATACCGCGACGTCGAGCGCGGAGGTCGGTTCGTCGGCGATCAACAGACGCGGGCCGGTCGACACCATCATCGCGATCATCACGCGCTGGCCCATGCCGCCCGACAGCTCGTGCGGATACGCATCGGCGACGCGCGCCGGATCGCGGATCTGCACGGCCGCGAGCGCATCGACGATCCGTTCGCGCAGCGCGCGGCCGCGCAGCCCCGGCTCATGCAGCCGGAATGCTTCGCCCATCTGCTTCGCGACGGTCATCACCGGGTTCAGCGAATACTTCGGATCCTGCAGGATCATCCCCATCTGGCTGCCGCACAGGCGCCGGCGTTCGCTCGCCGACATCGCGAGCAGATCGTGGCCCGCGAAGCGCATCGTGCGGGCCGACCAGCGCGCGGCTTCGGGCAGCAGGCCGAGCAGCGCGCGGCCCGTCAGCGATTTGCCGGAGCCCGATTCGCCGACGATGCCGAGCCGTTCGCCGGGCGCGAGCGTCAGCGACAGGTCGCGCACCGCGTCGGACACGACGCCGTCGTGTCCGCGAAACCCGATCTTCAGGCCGTCGATCTCGCAGAGCGGCGCGGCGACGTTGACGGAATTCAGTGGCATGTCACGCTCCATGACGCGGATCGAAGACGTCGCGCAGCCCGTCGCCGAGCAGGTTGAACGCGAGGCTGACGAGCAGGATCGCCGCGCCGGGCAGCGTCGCGACCCACCACGCGTCGAGCAGCACGTTGCGGCCGGACGCGACCATGAAGCCCCATTCGGGGCTCGGCGGCTGCGCGCCGAGGCCGAGGAAGCCGAGGCCCGCGACGGTCAGGATGATGCCGGCCATGTCGAGCGTCGCTCGCACGATCACCGACGACATGCACAGCGGCACGATGTAGCGCAGCAGGATCCGCGGGCCCGATGCGCCTTGCAGGCGCGCCGCATGGATGTAGTCGGCCTGCGCGATGCGGATCGTCTCCGCGCGCGCGAGCCGCGCATAGGCGGGCCACGCGGTGATCGAGATCGCGACGACCGCGTTGACCACGCCGGGCCCGAGCGCGGCCGCGAACGCGAGCGCGAGCACGATCTTCGGGAACGCGAGCGCGATGTCGGTGATGCGCATCAGCACGCTGTCGACGAAACCGCCGCAATAGCCGGCCGTCGTGCCGATCGCGAGGCCGATCGGCACGACGATCACGACCACGAGCAGCGCGATGCCGAGCGTGAGGCGCGAGCCGTCGATCAGCCGCGAGAGGATGTCGCGGCCGAGCTGGTCGGTGCCGAGCCAGTGCGACGGCGAGCCGGGCGGCAGCAGGCGGTCGGGCAGCACCTGGCGCAGCGGATCGTGCGGCATGATCAGCGGGCCGACGATCGCGACGACGATCAGCGCGACCAGGATTGCGAGCCCGAACAGGTTGAGCGGATTGGCGGCGAAGCGGCGCCAGCGGCGATACGCAAGGCCGAACGCGGCCTGCGCGCGCGACGCGGGCGCATCGGAAAGCAGCCACGCGCGCAGCGTGAGACGCTCGGCATTCATGATCGGGACACCTTCGGCATGGACGGGAAAGGAAGCAGGGCGGCAGCAGTCATGTCGCGGCAGCCCTCAGCGCGCACGCGGATCGAACACGCGGTACAGCGCGTCGGTCAGCAGGTTGACGGTGATGAACATCGCGCCGATCACGAGCGTCGCGCCGAGCACCGCGTTCATGTCGGCGTTCAGCAGTGCACCCGTCAGGTACGAGCCGAGCCCGGGCCACGCGAACACGATCTCCGTCAGCACCGAGCCTTCGAGCAGGTTGCTGTACGTGAGCGCGATCACGGTCAGGAGCGGCACCGCGATGTTCCCGAACGCGTGCCGCCAGATCACGCGGCGCTCGGACAAGCCTTTCGCGCGCGCGGTGACGATGTATTCCTGGCTCAGCTGGTCGAGCATGAACGAGCGCGTCATCCGGCTCAGGTACGCGACCGAGTAGTAGCCGAGGATCGCGGCCGGCAGCGCGATGTGCGACACCGCGTTGCGGAACACGTCCCACTCGCCCGCGAGCACTGCGTCGATCAGCAGGCTGCCCGTGCGCGGGTCGACCATCCCGTCGTACACCGGGTCGAGCCGGCCGGGGCCGCCGACCCAGTGCAGCCGTGCATAGAACAGCAGCAGCCCCATCAGCCCGAGCCAGAACACCGGCACCGAATTGCCGATCAGGCCGACGAAGCGCGCGACGTGGTCGATCGGCCGGTTGTGCTTCACCGCGGCCGCGACGCCGAGCGGCACGCCGATCGCGATGCCGATCAGCGTCGCGATCGTCGCGAGTTCGAGCGTCGCGGGGAACACGCGCCTGATGTCGTCGAGCACCGGGTTCGACGTCAGCAGCGACATGCCGAGATCGCCGTGCAGCACGTCGCGCGCGTAGATCAGGAACTGCGTGACGAGCGGCTTGTCGAGGCCCAGCGCGAGGCGTTCGGCCGCGTACGCCTCGGCCGACGCGCGATCGCCGAGGATCGCGAGCACGGGATCGATCGGCACCTTGCGGCCGATCACGAACGTCAGCGCGAGCAGCCCCGCGAACGTGACGGCGAGCGTGAGCGCCCAGCGCAGCACGCGCAGCGCCCAGCGTACGGCCGGGCGGCGCGCGGGCAGCGTGCGCAGTGCTTCGAGGGAGGAGGCGGGAGTCGACATGCGGCGAATCTTATTGCTTCTTCAGGTTACGGTACGACACGAGATCGTTGATCGGTCCGACTTCGAGCCCGCTCACGCCGGGCCGCGTCGCGACCTGGGCGACCTTCTCGAACATGATCACGAACGGCGAGCGCGCGAGCAGGTCCTTCTGCATCGCCTGATACCGTTGCGCGCGTTGCGCGGCGGTCGGCTCGGCGAGCGCGGCGTCGGTCTCCTTCGTCAGTTGCGGAATGTCCCAGCTGTTGCGCCAGGCCAGCATTTTATAGCTCGACTTGTCCGAGTTGTCGGGGTTCCATGCGAAACCCTGCGCATTGCTGTGCGGGTCGATGTAGTCGGCCGACCATTCGCCGATATAGATGTCGTGCTGGCGCGCACGGTATTTCGCGAGCGTCTGCTTGTTGTCGCCGGGAATCAGCTGCACCTTGACGCCCGCCTGCGCGAAGTTCGCCTGCACGGCCTGCGCGATCTCCGTATACGGATAGTCGTTGCGCACGTCCATCGTCACCGAGAAGCCGTTCGGTACGCCGGCCTTCGCAAGCAGCGCCTTCGCCTTCGCGACGTCGAGCTTGTACGGGTTCGCCTTCAGCGTGCCGAGGAAGCCTTCGGGCAGGAAGGTCTGGTGTACCTTGTAAGTGGTCTTCACGACGTTGGTCTGGATACCGGAATAATCGACCAGCCACTTCAGCGCTTCCTGCACGTCGGGCTTCGCGAGCGTCGGGTTCTTCGTGTTCAGGCCGAGATAGAGCAGCGTCGCCTGCGGCGAGGCCATGACCTTCGCCTTGCCGGATTTCACGACCGACGCGAGATCGTCGGGGCTCAGGTCGCGCGCCGCGTCGACGTCGCCGTTTTCCAGCAGCAGGCGCTGGCTCGCCGCTTCGGGCACGTGGCGCAGCACGATGCGCTTCATCGCGAGCGGCAGCCGGTAGCCGTCGAAGCGCTGCAGCACGATGCTGTCGCCGGCCGCCCACTTGACCAGCTTGTATGCGCCGGAGCCGGCCTCGTTGGTCTTCAGCCATGCGTTGCCGAAGTCGTCGCCCTGCTGGTGCGACAGCAGCAGCTTCCTGTCGAGCACCGACGCGGGCCACGCGCCGAGCACGTTCAGCACGAAGGTCGGCGCGTATTTGTGGTCGGTCGTGATCGACACCGTCTGGTCGTCGAGTTTCTTCACGTTCGCGACGACGTTCGCCTTCGTGAGGCCGATGCCGGTCAGCACGGCGGCCGGGCCCTTGTCGAGCAGCACCGCGCGCTGGATCGACCAGGCGACGTCGTCGGCCGTCAGCGGGTTGCCCGAGTGGAACTTGAGGCCCGGGCGCAGCTTGAACGTATAGGTCAGCCCGTCGGGGCTCACCGTCCACGACTGCGCGACGTCGCCGTTGAATTTCGACGGATCGCGCAGGTCGACGCGCACGAGCCGGTCGTACGTGTTCGCGACGTATTCCTCCGGCACCAGCTCGTAGATCTCGCCGGGATCGAGCGTCGTGAATTCGTCGAGCAGCGTGGCCATCACGAACATGTCCTTCGGCGTTTCCGCGCGTGCGGCGGCAAGCGGAACGGCGGCGAGCACGGACGCGGCGGCCAGCGCCGCGACGAGCCGGGAGGTCAGGGGCTTCATGTGCGTTTCTCCATGTGTCGTTGAAGTCGTTGAACGTGAACGGTGAAGGGAACGTGCAGCGTCGTTACATCAGGCGCCACGGGCCGCTCGCGTCGTTGTCGATCTGCGGCAACGCATGCGAACCGGGCAGCTCGTAGTGCCACCACTCGCTGTCGATATGCGCGAAGCCGGCCGCGTGCATCACGCCGAGCAGCAGCAGCCGGTTGCGTTGCACGGCTTCGGGCAGCCCCGCGTGGAAGTGGCCCGACGCGGCCACCATCTCGTCGAAGCCGGTGCCCATGTCGAGCACCTCGCCGTTCGCGTCGACGAGTGTCAGGTCGAGCGCGGTGCCGCGGCTGTGGTTCGAGCCGCGGCCGAGATCGGCGACGAAGTTCGGGTCGGGCAGGAAATCCCACAGCACCTGCTGCGCCTGCGGCGGCCGGTACGCATCGTAGACGCGCAGCGTGAAGCCGGCCTGCGCGGCGACGTCGACCGCGCGGCGCAGCGCGGCTTCGGCGGGCTCGAGCAGCAGGCAGTGCGCGCGGCGGTAGATCGCCTTGCCGGTCAGGTTGCGCTCGGTCGCGTAGACGAGATCGATCTCGACGCGATGCGTGGCGGGTGTGATTTCGACGAGGCGGGGAGGGTTCATCGGCGGTCGGGGCGCTCAGGATTCGAATTGGTCGAACGTGCGCTGCAGTTCGCGGTTGCGCGCGACGCGCCGGTCGATCGCGGGGCCGAGGCGGTCGACCACGGCGGTGATCAGCAGGTTGAACAGGCAGGTGAGCGGCGCGAGCGAATCCCAGAACTGGCCGACGTCGGTCTTCACCTGCAGCAGGTCGGCCGGCCATTCACGTGCCCACGGGCAATAGAGATCGGTGACCAGCGCGAACGGCTGGCCGCGCTCGGCGGCCGCCTGGCAATAGCGGCGCGCGCTGCGCGAATAGGCACGCGTATCGGTGACGATGCAGTACGGCCGCTCGAATTCGGAGTTCAGCGAATCGACGTACGAGCCCGACTGGCCGTCGGAATAGAACACGCGAGGGCGCAGGTATTCGAGATAGCTGCTGAACGCATTGCTGATGCCGCGGGTCGACTGGATGCCGAGGATGAACACGGCGTCGGCATGCGCGATCCGGTCCGCGACCTGCGCGAACACGGGTTCTTCCGCGAGCCGGTAGACGTGGCGGATCGCGTCGAGTTCGCGATCGAGCGACGATGCCAGCGTGCCGTCGCTGCGGGTGCCGTCGCCGTCGCTCACGTGTGTGCCGGCGGTGCGGCGATATTCGTCGAGGCGATCGGTGATCATCCACGGGCGATCGCTGCCGCCGCGCAGTTCGCGTTTCAGATCGTCGAGGTTCCGGTAGCCGATGCTGCGCAGGAAGCGCCCGACCGAGATGCCGCTGGTGCCGGCCTGCTGCGCGATCTGGTCGGCGGTTTCGAGCCCGAGACGGTCGAGATTCGCGAGCATGTAGCTCGCGATGCGCTTCGCGGTCGGCGTCAGCTCGGCAAAGCGGGATTCGACGGTATGGGCGAACGCGCAGGTCATCGGTATGTTAGATATTTGTCATCGGCTGATTCAGTGTCATCCATCTAACAAAACCAAAATCATTCGCGCCAGCGGATAAAAACTATGGCTTAGCGGAGGATGATAGGGTCGGGTACGCGTCCCCGACGGCAATGTCGCGATGCGTAACCACACAGATTATTTCTGACAGAGATATTTTGCGTTTATGTCTGTCAGAGATATACTGCATTTATTGCCTACTGGACCCGAGCCGTGGATTTCATCGTCAATACACCCGCGCAACTGGGCGAAATCCTGTCGTCCGCGCGTCAGGCCAAGGGGCTGACGCAAGCCGAGGCAGCGGCGCGCATCGGCGTCGGCCAGTCGCGCCTGTCGTCGCTCGAGACCACGCGCACCGCCAGCCTGTCGCTCAGCCAATTGCTCGAACTGACCGCGCTGTACGGTCTTGAGCTCAGCGTCCGCACGAAGGACGGGCGCGACGTTGCCGACATCGACTGGTAAGCGATGGGGCGCAACTCGCACAGCCGCGCACTGTCGATCTGGGCCAACGGCCAGCGGGTCGGGACATGGCGGATTCCGGCGCGCGGCGACATGGAGTTGCGGTACGACACCGGCTGGAAGCAGTCCGCTGCGGGCCGCCCGTTGTCGCTGTCGCTGGCGTTCGGCGTCGGCGATGCGCCGTTGCGCGGCGAGCGCGTGAACCACTACTTCGACAATCTGCTGCCGGACAGCGACGCCATTCGTCGCCGGCTGGCGTCCCGGTTCGGTACGGCGACGATCGAGCCGTTCGATCTGCTCGCCGCGCTCGGCCGCGACTGCGTCGGCGCGGTGCAACTGCTCGGCGAGGACGAAGCACCGGCCGGCCATGATCGCATCGACGGTACGCCGTTGTCGGACGACGAGGTCGCGCGCGTGCTCGATCAGGCGAGCGGGGTGGCGGGGGGTGCGCAGGATGACGACGCCTTCCGCCTGTCGCTCGCCGGCGCGCAGGAAAAGACCGCGCTGCTGTTTCACGACGGGCGATGGATGCGCCCGCATGGCGCGACACCGACGACGCATATCCTCAAGCTGCCGCTCGGGCTGGTCGGCAACAAGCGTGCGGATCTCACCGCTTCCGTCGAAAACGAGTGGCTGTGTCTCGCGATCCTGCGCGCGTACGGCCTGCCGACGGCCGATGCCGAAATCGTGCGTTTCGGCGAGCACAAGGTGCTGTCGGTCGCGCGTTTCGATCGTGCGCTGCATCGCGAAGGCGGATGGTTGTTGCGCTTGCCGCAGGAGGATTTCTGCCAGGCGCTCGGTGTGCCGCCGCATCTGAAGTACGAATCGCAGGGCGGCCCCGGCGTGCCGGATCTGGCCGCCATCCTGCGCCGGTCGGAAACGGCGCAGGACGACCTCGACACGCTGTTTGCCGCGCTGATCGTGTTCTGGATGCTCGCCGCACCGGACGGGCATGCGAAGAACTTCAGCCTGCGCCTGCTGCCGGGCGGTCGGTTCCGGTTGACGCCGCTCTACGACGTGATGTCGATCTGGCCGGTCGAGGGTGATGGCGCGAACCAGTGGTCGTGGCACAAGGCGAAGCTTGCGATGGCCGTGCACGGCAAGCGCAAGCACTATGCGATGCGCGACATCACACGCCGTCACTTCAGTGCGATGGCCGAGCATTGTCTGCTCGGCGATATCGCGACGCCGATCATCGAACGGCTGGTCGCCGCGACGCCGCACGTGATCGAGTCGGTCGGCGCGACGCTGCCGGCCGGGTTTCCGGCGCGGATCGCCGAACGCATTCTGGGCGGATTGCGGTTCGCCGCCGAACGTCTCGCCGAAACACCGCGCGCCTGACGTCGGGGGGCGAACCGCCTACGCGTCGTCCACTGCCTACTGCTGCATGTCCGGCGCCTCGCGCAGCCGCCAGATCGCGTTGCACTGCTGGCCGCCGAGGCTCGTCGAGCGCAGCGTGATGACGGTGCCGGCCGAGATCCGATACCAGAAATGGGTCATCAGATCAGGGCCCTTGTGCTGCGCCTGCCCATCGATCAGCACCTCGCATCGCAGCGGCGACGGCGAGCCGGACGGGTGCGTGATGTACACGTTCAGCCGCGCGATGTCGCGGGTCGCGGTCAACACGATCTCGTGGTTCCCGCTGCCGACGAGCATCGTGCCGCCCGGTTCGTCGAGCGCCTGCAGGTACGCGCCCGCGCTGCCCTCGATCGCGGCGGAGTTGACGGTCAGCCCGGCCGAACGCACGTATTCGGTCGCGGCGATGCGGGCGGCGGCCGTGTCGGACGGTGCCGGCGTGCCGTTCGACAGCGCGAACGGCATGCCGTCGCGCAATGCGGCGTCGACATGGTTCGCGTAGTAGCGCCAGCGGTCGAAGAAACGGATGTCGCCGGTCATGTGCAGCGCGCGGATCGGTTCGCCCTGATAGCGCAACGTCGTGGCGCCGTTGCTCGGATCGAACGATTCGTGAATGCCGTTCTTGCTGATGAAGTTCTGGACCGGGTCGAGCAGCGCGGTTTCGCCGCGCGCGCCCCACAGGTGCAGGAACGTCGTGTCGATCCCGAAGCATTCCTGAAAGTCGGTGCCGATGCGAGCGACGCAGTCGCGCAGATGCGCCGCGAAGCGCGCCCACGCGGTGGCCGTGCCGGCGACGAGCCCGGCCTGCAGCGCTCCGCCGTGACGCGCCTTCACGTCGTCGACGACGAGACGCCAGTGCGCGTCGCGTCGCTCGCCGATCAGCGGCGTGACGATGAACGTGCAGAACAGCGGGTCGGGGCACGCGTACAGGCGGTCGTCGGCGATCCGGGAGAACAGGTCGAACGAGGACGCGCAGAACCAGATGTCCGCGTCGTACAGCGCGAGTTTCGTGATGTGCGGATTGCGCGCGCAATAGTCGGCGGCCTCGATGAAGCGGCCGACCGGCAGCGCATGCGCGCTCGACGCTTCGACCACGTCGACCGACTGGCTTTCCAGGATGCGCCGCTTGTGTTCGGACAGTCCGTAGCCGATGACGGCCACCTGCCCGTCGTAGCCTGTCTGCCGCAGCGACAGCAGGAACGGCACGAGCATCTCGTACCACGCGCGGTTGTTGTCGTTGATCGCCACGCAGACCGCGTGTCCGTTCGCATGCATGGTGCCTCCCGTTGCGCGTGCGCGGCTCAATAGCCGACGTGACGCTCGCACACGACCGCGCCGCAGCCGCGGCTGTCGTGATATGTGATGTGAAACTGCTTGTTGTCCCACAGCCATTGGAAGACGGCCTGGTAGACGCCCGACGTGTTCATGTCGTGCAGCACGATCTTCTTGCGCGCGAGCGGGCCGAACCGGTTCAGTTCGGCGAGCGTCTGCTCGTACGTGTGCGTGGTGTCGATGAACAGCAGGTCGCACGCGAGCGGGTCCATTGCGAGGTCATCGGCAATCCTGAATTCGAAGTCGATCGCCAGTTCCTGCGCCGCGTGCTTCAGCTCGTCCTGGATGTGGAAATACTGATCGGTGATGTCGACCGACACGAGCCGCTTCGGCTGCGCGAGCATGAAGGCCGTCGTGGTCAGTCCGGTGAACACGCCCAGCTCGAGGATGCTGTCGCATCCGGCGGCCGTGCGGGTATAGAAGTCGAAGCGCGACGGGCTGTCGCCGAGCCAGCCGATCGGTTCGATCTTGTACTGGAGGAATTCCAGCCGCAGTTCTTGTAATGAGCGCATTGTGTAGTCCCCGAGCGAAGCGTATTGGATGACGGATGCACCCGCACGCCGGCGTCGTCGGTCGCGCGGGCAGCCGGGCTTATTTCGCCAGCGTCCGGTACGACACGAGGTCGTTGATCGGGCCGATCTCCGGCCCGGTCGTGCCGGGGCGCGTCGCGACCTGCACGACCTTCTCGAACATGATGATGAACGGCGAGTTCGCGAGCACGGCCTTCTGCAGCGCCTCGTAACGCTGCGCGCGCTTCGCGGGCGACGGCTCGACCAGCGCGGCCTCGGTGTCCTTCGTCAGCTGCGGGATGTCCCAGCTGTTGCGCCACGCGATCATCTTCGTCTTCGACTGGTCGGAATTGTCCGGATTCCAGGCGAAGCCGCGCGCATTGCTGTTCGGGTCCATGTAGTCGGGCGACCATTCGCCGATGAAGATGTCGTGCTGGCGCGCACGGTACTTGCCGATCGCCTGCTTCGCATCGCCCGGGATCAGCTTCACGCGGATGCCGCCTTGCGCGAAGTTGGCCTGCAGCGCCTGCGCGATCTCGAGGTACGGATAATCGTTCGGCATGTCCATCGTCACGTCGAAGCCGTTCGCCAGGCCGGCCTTCGCGAGCAGCGCCTTCGCCTTCGCGACGTTCAGCTTGTACGGGTTCGCATTCAGCGTGCCGAGGAAGCCTTCGGGCAGGAAGGTCTCGTGGACCTTGTAGGTCGTGCTGACGATGTTGCGCTGGATGCCGTCGTAGTCGACCAGCCACTTCATCGCCTGCTGGACCTCGGGCTTCGCGAGATTCGGGTTCTTCGTGTTCAGGCTCAGGTACAGCAGCGCGGACACCGGCCACGACGCGACCTTGATCTTGCCGGCCTTGGTGAGCGCGGCGAGGCTGTCGGGGCTCAGGTTGCGCGCGGCGTCGACGTCGCCGTTTTCCAGCAGCAGCCGCTGCGCGGATGCCTCGGGCACGTGGCGCAGCACGACGCGTTTCATCGGGTACGGCGCGCGGTACTTGTCGAAACGCTGCAACACGATGCTTTCGTTCGGCGTCCACTTGGCGAGCTGGTACGGGCCCGAGCCCGCGTCGTTGGTCTTCAGCCAGCCGCTGCCGAAATCGTTGCCCTGCTGGTGCGACATCAGCAGCTTCTTGTCGAGCACCGACGCCGGGCACGCGCTCAGCACGTTGAGCACGAAGCTCGGCGCGTACTTGCGGTCGGTTTCGAGCACGAAGGTCTGCGGGTCGACCGCGCGCACCTTCTGCATCACGTTCGTTTTCGTGAGGCCGAGATCGGCGAGCACGCCGGCCGGACCCTTGTCGAGCAATACGGTGCGCTGCAGCGACCATGCGACGTCGTCGGCGGTGACCGGGTTGCCGGAGTGGAACGCGAGGCCGGGGCGCAGCTTGAACGTATAGGTGAGCCCGTCGGCGCCGACCGTCCAGGATTGCGCGATCTGTCCGTCGAAGCGCGTCGGGTCCTTCAGGTCGACCCGCACGAGCCGTTCGTAGGTGTTCGCGACGTACTCGGACGGCACGAGCTCGTAGATCTCGCTCGGATCGAGGGTCGTGAATTCGCCGAGCTGGGTGGCGACGACGAAAATGCCGGGCGGTGTCGCGGCCTGCGCCGGCAGCGCCGGAACAAGCGCGACGAGCGCGGCGCTGACGAACAGCCGGGACAGCAGGTGCTTCATGCGGGCTCCGTGGAAAGGGAATCGTGGTGCGATTCTCTCATCGACGGCCGCCCGGATGAAAAAATTCGACGGGCGCGCCTGACGGCGCCCGGGGGAAGCGGCTTGCGTGCCGGGCGCGGTGCCCGGCAGCGGCGGCGGTCAGATCACGCAGCGCGCGATCGCGAAGCGCATCGCTTCCTCGGCCGGCTCGCTGCCCGAGCCGCGCACGACCTTGACGACCGAACCGTTGCCCGACGGCGTGAGCGTGACGAAGTACGAGCGCGAGCCGACGGTGATGTCGGTCACGCCGTTGTGCTGCGATTGCTCGGTGCCGGACAGGCGGCTGTCGAGGCAGTTGGCGATCGCGTGGGCCGGACGCGCCGACGACACGTAGATCATCGGCGCCGGGCCGGACGCGGCCGAATCGGACGAAGGTGCGGAACCGCAGGCGGCGAGCAGGGCGGCGGGAAGGAGCAGCAGGAATCGTTTCATGATCGGAATCGTCGTGTGTCTCGTGTCGAGGCTGGGGCGCGGGGTACGCGAAACGCGAAGCTTCGCGACGAAACCGCCGCAATCGTGCCGTTTTTGACGGTCGATACGGGCGGCGGCTGACGTCGGAGTATACCCGCGGCACTTGACACGAACGGCCGGCTGAAACGATTCGATACAACAACAAGCGCCCGCTGTCGCGCGGCGGCAGCGGGCGTTTCAAGCGATGGCGAATCGACGTTTGCCGGCGTTATTGGCCGATCTTGTGGCTGACCGCATTTTCCTGCTGGTTCAGCACGTGCTTTTCGCTCTGCGTAATGTGGCCGCGATCCTGCGCGGCCATGTCCCGCTCTTCCCGGCGGATCCTGCGGTCGTCACGGTGCAGGCGCGCGGCCCGGGCGTGCGACATCTCGCCTTCCTTCACTTCGTGACGGATCCGGCGATTCTGGTTGGCGAGACGCTGGTTGACCTCCTCGCGGCGCGGATGCGCCTGCTGCCACGGCGTTTCGGCGAACGCGGTGCCGGTCAGCACCGACATCAGGGTGGCGGCGATCGCGAGACGGCGGGTAAGGGCTCGCATGACGTTTTCTCCTGTCGTTGCGCGTCACGAAACGTGCGCGCTTGTCGAAAAAACGCTGTGTGGGCCCCGGCTGTTGACGTTTCCGGCTGTATCGCTTGCAAGTGTTTATTACAGCGCGTCGGCCGTATCGGCTCGTCAGGTGAGCCGATACGCCGGGCCGGGCGTCACCTCCGCCGGCAGCGGCTCGCGGTTCAGTTCGAGCAGCGTGCGCTCGATCGTGCGCGTCATCGCATCGAGCGCGAGGTGGTTCGGCCCGTCGCCGAACGGCTCCGCGATCGCATGCGCGATCGCGTCGAGCGCGATCAGCGTATAGGCGACGAACACGGTGACGAACGGCGTCGCCGCGCCGATCGAATCGACGAGACCGAACGGCAGCAGCACGCAGTACGCGTAGATGGTCCGGTGCAGCAGCACGTCGTACGAGAACGGGATCGGTGTCGACGCGATGCGCTCGCAGCCGCTCACCATCGACACCAGATCGTCGAGGCGCGCGTCGAGCATCCACAGCCGCGTGTCGGCGAGATGGCCCGCATCGGCGCGCGCGGCGAAGGCTTCGCGCAGTTCATGAACGATCGCGATCGGCGCAAATCGGGCGGCGACGATGCGCGCATAGGTCGCGTCGTCGAGCAGCGTGCGCAGGTCCGGCGCAGGAGCGGTGCCGCGCAGTTGATGCTTCAGCGCATAGACGAACGCGACGACCTTGCGCACGAACGCCTGCCGTGAGGCATCGTCGCCGTCGACCGCGCCGTAGCAGAGCGATTGCGACACCAGCGTGCGCGTGGCGGTCAGCACGCCACCCCACAGCTGCCGGCCCTCGCGATAGCGTTCGTAGCTCGCGTTGTTGCGAAACCCCGCGAAGATCGCGAGCGTGAGACCGATCAGCGTGAACGGCGTCGGGTTCAGCGGCACCTTCTCGCCGAGCACGCGGCCGCCGCCCCACACCGCGACGAGGCTGATCGCGAGCGTCAGCACCAACTGCGGCAGGATGGTCGGCAGCACCGACCCGTTCCAGACGAGCAGCATCCGCAGCCAGTGCTCGCGCGGCCGGACGATCATCGCGGCGCTCCGTCAGGCGGCAGCCGACGCCGGCGCGGCCGCGCGATGCAGCAGCACCGGCACCGACTTCGACGTCGGCGTGTTGCACACGTCGCCGACGCTGTCGAGCGGCACCAGCGGGTTCGTTTCCGGGTAATACGCGCCGATGCAGCCGCGCGGGATGTCGTATTCGACGAGCAGGAAGCCGTCCGCGCGCCGCTCGATGCCGTCGTGCCACACGGTTTCCATGTCGACCCGGTCGCCGGCCTTCAGGCCGAGCATCGCGAGGTCGTCGCGGTTGGCGAACACCACGCGGCGCTGGCCGTACACGCCGCGATAGCGGTCGTCGAGCCCGTAGACGGTCGTGTTGTACTGGTCGTGCGAGCGCGTCGTCATCAGCGTCATCAGGCGCTCGCCGTGCAGTGCGCGGGCGCGCTGGATCGGCGTGTCGGTCGGCAGCGCATGCGCGATGAAGTTCGCCTTGCCCGTCGGCGTCAGCCATTCGCGATCGCGCGACGCGACGCGCAGGTGGAAGCCGCCCGGCCGCGCGATACGCGTGTTGTAGTCGTAGAAGCCGTCGAGCGTCGCCTCGATCGCGTCGCGGATCTTCGCGTAGTCGTCCTTGTACGCGAGCCAGTCGATCTTGCCGCTGCCGAACAGCGCGTGGCCCATGTGCGCGACGATCGCCGGTTCCGACATCAGGTTCGCGGACGCCGGCTTGTTCATCCCGTACGACACGTGGACCATGCTCATCGAATCCTCGACCGTCACGCCCTGCGCGACGTTGTCCTGCAGGTCGATCTCGGTGCGGCCGAGCGTCGGCAGGATCAGCGCGTCGCGGCCGTGGATCAGGTGGCTGCGGTTCAGCTTCGTCGTGATGTGCACGGAGAGATCGCAGCGGCGCATGCCTGCCCACGTGCGCGGCGTGTCGGGCGTCGCCATCGCGAAATTGCCGCCGAGGCCGATCAGCACCTTCACGTGGCCTTCGAGCATCCCTTCGATGGTTTCGACGACGTCGTAGCCGTGGTGACGCGGCGGTTCGAAGTCGAACACGTGGCCGAGCCGGTCGAGGAACGCCTGCGACGGCTTTTCCTCGATCCCGACCGTGCGGTTGCCCTGCACGTTCGAGTGGCCGCGCACCGGGCACAGGCCCGCGCCGGGGCGGCCGATGTTGCCGCGCATCAGCATCAGGTTCGTCAGCATCTGCACGGTCGCGACCGAATGCTTGTGCTGCGTGATGCCCATGCCCCACGTCGCGATCACGCGCTCGCTGCGCGCGTAGCGCTGCGCAAGGCCGTCGATCTGCTCGTACGGCACGCCGCTTTCGGCCGTCAGCGCGGACCAGCTTTCATTGCGCAGATCGTCGGCGAACGCGTCGAAGCCGGCCGTGTGCTCGTCGATGAACGCGGTGTCGAGCACGCGCGGCGCGCCGGCGGCGCGCGCGGCATCGTCGAGCTCCAGCACGCGCTTCGCCATCCCCTTGATCAGCGCGAAATCGCCGCCGATCGTCGGCTGGATGAAGGTCGACGCGATCTTCGTGCCCGACATCGTCAGCATCTCGAGCGGGCTTTGCGGATCGGCGAAACGCTCGAGCCCGCGTTCCTTCAGCGGGTTGATCGACACGATCGTCGCGCCGCGCTTCGCGCATTCGCGCAGCTCGCCCATCATCCGCGGATGGTTGGTCGCCGGGTTCTGGCCGAAGATCAGCAGCATGTCCGCATGTTCGAAATCGTCCAGCGTGACGGTGCCCTTGCCGACGCCGACCGACGCCGGCAGCCCGCGGCTCGTCGCCTCGTGGCACATGTTCGAGCAGTCGGGGAAGTTGTTCGTGCCGTACAGCCGCACCAGCAACTGGTACAGGAACGCCGCCTCGTTGCTCGCGCGGCCGGACGTGTAGAACGCGGCCTGGTTCGGGTCCGGCAGCGCGCGCAGGTGGCGCGCGATCAGCTCGAACGCGTCGTCCCACGCGATCGGCACGTAGCGGTCGGTCTGCGCGTCGTACACCATCGGGTCGGTCAGGCGGCCGTGTTGTTCGAGCTCGAAATCCGACTGTTCGAGCAGCTCGGTGACCGTATGCGCGGCGAAGAATTCGGGCGTCACGCGCTTGCTCGTCGCTTCGGCGGCCACGGCCTTCACGCCGTTTTCGCAGAATTCGAACGTCGATGCGTGCTGGCGGTCCGGCCACGCGCAACCCGGGCAGTCGAAGCCGTCGGGCTGGTTCTGGCGCAGCAGCGTGCGGTAGTTGCCGCCGGTGACCTTTTCCTTGATCAGGTTGATCGTGACGGCTTTCAGCGCGCCCCAGCCGGCAGCCGGGTGAGTGTACGGTTCGATGCGCGCGGCGGCGGATTTCTTTTTCATGATGCAGGGTGTCAGGGGCGATGCACGCAGAGTACGCGCGGCGCTCCGGCCGCTGTGTGTACACCTTTCGTCTTCAAAAAAGAGTACAGTTTCGGCCATCCGCGCAGTGCGGACCGCAACTGTGTTGTTGAAGGGAAGTTGAAAGGGAGGCGCGTGAAGCGTTATGAACAATTGGCCGACGATCTGCAGGCGCAGATCGAGCGCGGCGTGTACCGGCCCGGCGAGCGGATTCCGTCGGTGCGCCAGGCGAGCCGGCAGCAGCAGCTCAGCGTCACGACCGTGCTGCGCGCGTACCTCGTGCTGGAGAGCCGCGGCCTGATCGAGAGCCGGCCGCAGTCGGGCTACTTCGTGCGGGCGCGCGCCGCGGCGCCGGCCGAGGCAGAGCTGCACATGTCGGCGCCGGCCGCCGAGCCGTCGGCGGTGGACGTGAGCCGGCTCGTGCTGTCGACGCTGCGCACGATCTCGCGCGACGACGCGGTGCCGCTCGGCTCGCCGTATCCCGACGCGTCGCAGTTCCCGGTGCAGCGTCTCGCACGCTACGCGCAGGCAATCGGGCGGCGCCGCACGCGCTGGGGCGTGATCGACGACCTGCCGCCCGGCAACCCGGAGCTGATCCGCCAGATCGCGCGGCGCTACGCGGAGCGCGGAATTCCCGTCGAGCCGGGCGAGATCGTGATGACGATCGGCGCGACCGAGGCGATCAACCTGTGCCTGCAGGCGGTCGCGAAACCGGGCGACACGATCGCGGTGGAGTCGCCGACGTTCTACGCGATGCTGCACGCGATCGAGCGGATGGGCATGCGCGCGCTCGAGGTGGCGACCCATCCGGGCGACGGCATCGATCTCGACGCGCTCGAACGGATCCTCGCGCGCGAGCGCATCGCCGCGTGCATGGTGATGCCGAATTTCCAGAATCCGCTCGGCTTCCAGATGCCCGATGCACGCAAGCGCGCGCTCGTCGAGCTGCTCGCGAAGCACGGCGTGCCCGCGATCGAGAGCGACGTCTATCACGAGCTGCATTTCGGCGACACGACGCCGAGCGCGCTGAAGTCGTACGACCGCGACGGGCTCGTGCTGCATTGCGCATCGTTCACGAAGAGCCTGTCGCCGCGCTACCGGATCGGCTGGGCGATGCCCGGCCGCTACCGCGACCAGGTCGAGAAGCTGAAATTCCTGAACACGCTCGCGACGCCCGCGATCGAGCAGCTCGCGATCGCCGAATACCTGAAGCACGACGGCTACGATTTTCACCTGCGGCGGATGCGCAAGCAGTATGCGCAGCAGGCGAGCCTGATGAGCGCGATGGTGCGGCGCTTCTTCCCGGCAGGCACGCGGCTGTCGCAGCCGCAGGGCGGGTACGTGCTGTGGGTCGAGCTGCCGCGGCAGGTCGATGCGATGAAGCTGTATGCGCTCGCGCTCGCGCAAGGGATCACGATCGGGCCCGGCCACATGTTCTCGGCAACCGCCGATTATCGGCACTTCATCCGGCTCAACTACAGCTATCCGTGGTCGCGGCAGATCGAGGAGGCGCTGAAGGTGGTGGGGCGGCTCGCATCCGAGTGCGCGGGGCGGTGAGCGGCGCGATACCGCGTTGCCGGCGGCGACCCGTCGGCGGCCGCGCAGGCAAGCGTCACCGCGCGGACGGCGCGGGCAGTCCGGCTTGCGCCGTGTCGACCATCCGGCGCATGTCGAAGCCCGACGGATGCTGGTACACACGCAGCCCGAACTCCGGCAGCACCGCGATCAGGTGATCGAACAGGTCGGACTGGATCGCCTCGTAATCGACCCAGGTCGTCGTGTCGGTGAAGCAGTACAGTTCGAGCGGAATGCCTTCGGCCGTCAGCGGCAGCTGGCGCGCCATGCACGTCATGTCGCGGCGAATGTGCGGATGGCCCTTCAGGTAGTTCGCGACGTACGCGCGGAAGGTGCCGAGATTCGTCAGCTGGCGGCGGTTCGCCGGGCATTCGCCGGCCGCGCCGAGCGTGCCGTTCCATTGCGCGATCGCGTCGACCTTGTCTGCCAGGTAGTCCTTCAGCAGCGTCAGGCGTTCGAGCCGTTCGATCTCGTCGTTGCCGAGAAAGCGCACGCTCGTCGCGTCGATGAACAGCGCGCGCTTGATGCGGCGCCCGCCGGCCTCGGTCATCCCGCGCCAGTTCTGGTAGCTCTCGGTGATCAGCTTCCAGGTCGGCACCGTGATGATCGTGTGATCGAAGTTCGCGACCTTGACCGTGTTCAGCGTGATGTCGATGACGGTGCCGTCCGCGCCGGCCGACGGCATCGTGATCCAGTCGCCGATCCGCAGCATGTCGTTCGACGACAGCTGCACGCCGGCGACGAGGCCGAGCAGCGTGTCCTTGAAGATCAGCATCAGCACCGCCGACATCGCGCCGATGCCCGACAGCAGCAGGCCGATCTGCTTGCCGGTCGCGTCGCCGATCACGACGAGCGCGGCCGTGATGAACATCACGAGCTTGACGAGCTGCATCGCGCCTTTCAGCGACAGGCGCGGCTGGTCGCGCCGGCTCGTGCGATGCGAGTGTTCGAGCGCGGACAGCGTTGCGCTGATCGTCATCGACACCAGGAACACGATCAGCGCGAACAGCACCTTGTCGGCAGCCTGCGCGGCCACGGCGGGAATGCCGGGCACCGCGCCGAGCCCGAGCTTGATCACGACGAACGGCACGATGCGGTTCAGCCACTTGAATGCGCCGAACTCGAACAGCGCGTCGTCGATGCGGGTGGCCGACAGCCGAGCGAGGCGCGCGACCACGCGAAACAGCAGGAAATGGACGGCGGCGGCGATCGCGCCGGCGGCGGCGAGCAGGATGAGGATGCCGACGAGCGGCGCAAACCAGGATTCGTTCAGGGTCATAAGGGTGGACAGGGGCCTTCTCGTGCGTTGAATCTGTACCGCGACGCGGCGCGCGCCCGGTGAAGGGAACATGAAAGGGACCGTGATTGTGCCATCGGGTTCCGGCCGGATGTCGCGAATGCGTGACGCAGGGCTCCTCAACATTCTCGCCGTTGCGCGGATTTTCCTCGAGTCCTTGAGTCCTTGAGTCAGTGTGTTCACGTAGCGCAACATACTGTGCACTTGCCACGCATCGCCCGCTCGGGGCACGATGCGCGAACGGCTTCGCGAACTCCGCTTCCACGTCGTTCCGGTCAACCACGCATTTCACGCATGCAAGATTCCAACGAAAGCCAGCCGTCACGCGTGCGGCTGCTGAAGGGCATTCTGCCGATTCGGCGCGCGTCGGCCATCCGCGACGTGTTCGCGGGCATCTCGCTCGCGTCGATGGATATCCCGCAGGTGCTCGGCTATGCGCGCATCGCCGGCATGCCGGCCGTGACGGGCCTCTATACCGTGTTCCTGCCGCTGATCGCGTTCGCGTGCTGCGGCGCGTCGCGCCATCTGGTGGTCGCCGCCGACTCCGCGACCGCGACCATTTTCGCGAGCCGCCTGTCGTCGATGGCGCCGGCGGGCAGCGCCGAGTACGTCGCGCTGGCCGGCATGGTCGCGCTGCTGACCGCCGCGATGCTGCTGCTCGCGCGCATCTTCAAGCTCGGCTTTCTCGCCGATTTCCTGTCGCGCACGGTGCTGGTCGGCTTCCTGGCCGGCGTCGGCGTGCAAGTGTCGATCGCGATGCTCGGCGACATGCTCGGCTTGTCCGTGCCGTATCCGGCATCGCGCAGCGTCGCCCAGCTCGACTACGTCGTCACGCATGCGATCCACGCGCATCGGCCGACGCTCGCGCTCGCGGCTCTCGTCGTCGTCGCGATTCTCGCGTGCAAGCGCTTTGTGCCGCGCGTGCCGATGCCGATGATCGCGGTGGCGGGCAGCATCGCCGCGAGCGACTGGTTCGGCTTCGCCGCGCAAGGCATCGCCGTGCTCGGGCCCGTCGCGGGCGGCTTGCCGCCGCTGCGCTGGCCGTCCGTCACGTGGCAGCAGTTCCTCGATCTCGTGCCGGTCGCCGCGTCGTGCTTCGTGATGATCATTGCGCAGAGCGCGGCGGCGGCCCGCGTGTTCGCGCAGCAGTACGGTGAGGACGTCGACACCAACGCCGACATCCTCGGGCTCGCGGCCGCGAACGCGGCGGCGGCGGTGGGCGGCGCGTTCGTCGTCAACGGCAGCCCGACGCAGACCGCGATGGCCGACGGCGCGGGCGTGCGCAGCCAGATCGGGCATCTGGCGTTCGCCGCGGTCGTCGCGGCGGTGCTGCTGTTCCTGAGTGCGTATCTGCAGTACCTGCCGCATGCGGTGCTGGCCGGCATCGTGTTCACGATCGCGCTCGGGCTGATCAACGTGCGCAGCCTCGCGGCGATCCGCAGGGAAAGCCCTGGCGAATTCACGCTCGCGCTCGTCACCGCCGCGGCCGTCGTGACGGTCGGCGTCGAGCACGGGATCCTGCTGGCCGTCGCGCTGTCGCTGATGCGGCACGTGCGCCACAGCTATCAGCCGCACACGATGGTGCTCGAAGCCGCCGACGGCAACGGGCGGTGGCTGCCGGTGCCGGCCCGGCCGGGCGCGATGACGGCGCCGGGGCTGATCGTCTACCGGTTCGGCTCCGACCTGTTCTTCGCGAACGACCATCGGTTCGCCGCCGAAGTGACCGAACTCGTCGACGCGTCGCCGGTACCGCTGCGCTGGTTCATCGTCGACGCGGGCGCGATCACCGATCTCGATTACTCGGCCGCGCGGACGATCACCGATCTCGTCAAGGCGCTGCACGCGCGCCGGATCGGTGTGCTGTTCGGGCGCGTGAACCGCTACCTGCACGCCGATATGGAGCGCCACCGGATCACGGAGATCGTCGGCGCGTCGTGCATTTTCCCGACACTGCACCAGGCGCTGGAAGCGGCGGGTGTGACGCCGGCGCAGCAGGAGCCGGGGGTCACGTAGCGGAAATTGGAAGGCGGAAATTGGAAAGCGGAAAGCGGAAAGCGGAAAGCTGGGGGAACGCGGGAGGCGGGAGGCGGAACGCGGGAAGTGGAGCGCGGGAAGCTTCACCGCTAAGCGGCTGCGCGCATGCGCGCGAAGCCGTTGCGCAAATGGCGGGCCAGTTCCGCCGCGGCCGGCGCGTGCTGGCCGCGCGGCAGATGCAGGTTGATCGCGAAGTTCGGCAGGGCGGGCAGGCCGCTGTCGGCCGGCAGGATGTCGAGATCGGCCGGCACGGTGGACGCGAGCCAGACGGTCACCGCGAGATCGGAGCGCACGGTCGCGGCCGTCGCGTCGATGCTGCCGTTCTCGAACACGGTGCGCCACGCGCGATCGCAGGCCCGTAGCGCGTCGAGCACGGTCGGGCGGAACGCGCAGGTCTGGTCGACCATCGACACGGGCAGCGGCGTCTGCAGATGGGCGCTGCCGCCTTTCGCGCCGACCCAGACCAGACGGTCGACGGCGATGCATTCGCCGCGCGACGGCCCGACCGGCGCCTCGATCAGCGCGACATCGATCTCGCCTTGCCTGAGCGCCTTGCGCAGTGCGGGCGACGCCGCGCACACGAGCGACAGCGCGACTTGCGGATGCGCGTGCGCATAGCCTTTCAGGATCGGCGCGAGACAGCTGCCGACGAGATCCTGCGGCGCGCCGATGCGCACGGCGCCTTCCATCGCACCGGCCGTCAGCTCGGTCAGCAGCGCGTCGTGCGCGGCGAGCAGCCGGCGCGCCTGCGCGAGCAGACGCTCGCCGTCCGCCGTGAGCAGCAGGTTGCGATGCTCGCGCACGAACAGCGGGCCGGACAGCGTTTCGAGCCGCGCGACCTGCTGGCTGACCGCGCCTTGCGTCAGGTGCAGCGCGCGGCTCGCCGCCGTCATGCTGCCGTGATCGGCGACCGTGACGAAGGCGCGAAGCAGGGCGATGTCGAGGTTGCGTGTCATGGTTCGCATTATGAATGCTAATGACTGGTATAAAAAGCTTTCGCTGTCGTAATGCACGGAGCGCGGGTAAAACGGAGCTTCGACGACCCGAACCGGGAGCCCGTGTGCCGCTTCAAGACTATTTGCCGCTGCTGTTGTTCGTGATCGTGTCCACGGTGACACCGGGTGGCGCGACGACCCTCGCAACCGCATCGGGCGCGCATTTCGGCTATCGGCGCTCGCTGCCGATGATGACGGGCATCGCGGCCGGCCTGGCATCGATGGCCGCCGCCGCCGCGGCCGGGCTCGGCAGCGTGTTGCTGGCCCTGCCCGCGCTGCAGCTCGGGATGAAGGTGCTCGGCTCGCTGTATCTGCTGTGGCTGGCCACGCGCATCGCGCGCGGCGGCAAGCCCGGTGTCGACGCGGCCGTGCAGCGGCCGCAAGGATTCGTCAGCGGCGTATGGATGCTGTGGCACAACCCGAAGGGCTGGGCGATGACGCTCGGCGCGGCCGCGTCGTTCGCCGCGCTCGCGTCCGGCCCCGTGCGGCTCGGCGCGTTGCTCGGGCTGGCGTTCGGCGTGGCGGCGATGGCGTCGCTGTCGCTCTGGTGTTGTGCCGGGCTGCTGTTCGCGCGCGTGCTGCGCACGGAGCGGCAGTGGCGTTGCGTGAATGCGGGCTTGGGGATCCTGCTCGCGGCGTCGATCGTGCCGATGTGGCTGTAGCAGCGGCGCTGCGCGCACGGCGCAGCCGCGACACTCAGCGAGAACCGTCCCGCGCGGCCCTGACGGGCCGTCCGCCCGCGCCGCTCGACCATCGCGGCAGCCGCAGTGTCGTCGCGAAGCTCGCCGCATGCAGTGCGCAAAGCAGGCCGAACGTCCACGCGTAGGCGACCCCGTGCGTGCCGCCCGTCGACGCGGATTCGGCCTGCAGCCGCCACGCGAGAAACAGCGTGCACATCGTCGTGAACGTCGGGCCGCCGAGGCGCTGGACGATATTGAGCGACGTCGTCGCCATCGGCAGGTTGTGCCGCTCGACCGACGCATACGCGGCGGAAATCGACGGTGCGCCGATCGCGCTCTGGCCCATCCCGCGCAGAAACAGCGCGGGCACCAGCACGGCGGGATCGTAGCCGGCCAGCGCGAGATACCCGAACGGCAGCGTCGCGGCGAGCGCGAGCAGCGCGCCGGCGGCGGCCAGCCGGCGCACGCCGAACCGGCTGGTCAGCGCGCCCATCGACGGATAGGTGACGAGCATGCCGAGCCCGAGCGGCGCCAGCAGCCAGCCCATCTCGCCGGGCGAGCGGCCGCACGCCTCGATCAGGAACACCGGAATCAGCATCTGGCCCGCGTAGATCGCGCCGTTCGACAGAAACTGCGTGGCCGCCGCCGCGCCGAACACGCGCGAGCGAAACAGCGCGAGGTCGATCAGCGCCCGCTCGCCTTTGCGCAGCTGGACGCGCAGGAACGCGACGAGCAGCAGCACCGAACCCGCGATCGCGGCGATGCCGGGCACCGCGTCGATGCGCTCCGCGCCATACAGGAACAGCACGAGCGCCGGCGACAGCAGCGCGAGGCCGACCCAGTCGAGTTCGCGCTGCTGCGTTTCCTCGCGGTCGCCGGGCAGGAACCACACGGCCAGTGCCAGCGCCAGCGCGCCGACCGGCAGGTTCACGAGAAACAGCCAGCGCCACGACGCGTACTGCAGGATCGTACCGGCGACGACCGGCCCCAGGATCGGTGCGATCAGCACGGGTACCGCCGCATAGCCGATCACGCGCGCCATCTGCTGGCCGGCCACGCGCGCGATCATCATCTGCGCCATCGGCGCGAGCAGCCCGCCGCTGACGCCTTGCAGCACGCGGAACGCGATCAGCGACGGCGCGGACCACGCGAGCCCGCACAGCGCCGACGTCAGCGTGAACGCTGAGAAACACCACAGGTACAGCGCCTTCGCGCCGATGCGATCGACCAGCCAGCCGTTCAGCGGCAACACCAGCGTGAGCGCGAGCAGGTATCCGCTCGTCACCCACTGGATCGTCGACAGGCTCGCGTGCAGGTCGGACGCGAGGCTCGACAGCGAGACGTTGACGATCGTCGCGTCGAGTTGCGACAGCAGCGAGCCGAGCGTCGCGACCGCGCTGACTTTCCAGATCGACGGACCGAGTCGTTCGGCCGCACGGCCCGGCGCCGGCCGCGCGCGTTGGTCGCTCACGCGCCGCGGCGGTCGAGCAGCGCGACGATCTCGTGCGTCGGGCCCGTCTCGCCGAGCCGCGGGAACAGCCGTTCGACGCTGTTCGTGTGCGCGTCCGCGTTGAGGTCGGTCATCGCGTCGACCGCGAGCGTCACGTTGTAGCCGAGTTCGTGCGCCTGGCGGGCCGTCGATTCGACGCCGATGCTGGTCGCGATGCCGGCCAGCACGATCTGCGTGACGCCGGCCGCCTTCAGGTGCGCGTCGAGATCGGTGCCGGTGAACGCGCCCCAGGTTTTCTTCGTCACGACGTGGTCGCCAGGCTGGCGGTTCAGTTCGGGCAGGAGGTCGGCCCAGTCGGCCGGGAACGGATCCTTGCGCGGTGGCAGTTGCGTGCGGCCCGGTGCGCCGCCGGCGACGTTGACGAGCACGACCGGCAGGCCGCGGCTGCGGAAGGCATCGAGCAGTTCGCGGGTGCGCTCGATTACCGGTGCGACCGGGTGGGCGGTGGGCAGCGCGACGATGCCCTTTTGCAGATCGATGACGACGAGTGCCGTATGCGTGTCGAGACGGGTTGTGCTCATGATGCGGATGCTCCGTGCATAGGGATAAGGGGCACGTGCCGCACGGCACGCACGCGGGGTCACTGCTCGCCGATGCGCCGGATCAGCGGAATCGCGGCGGCGAGTGTGCGGAGGTCTTCGGCATCGAGCTTCTCGATCGCGGCGCCGAGCCACTTGTGCTTCGCGGTGTCGCGCTTGCGCCGTGCCGCCAGGCCGGCCGCGGTCAGCAGGAACAGGATCTGGCGGCCGTCGGTCGGATGCGGCTCGCGTTCGACGAGCCCGTCTTCCTCGAGACTCGCGAGAATCGCCTTCATTGACTGCGGCTTCATCGCCTCGGCGCGCGCGAGATCGGCGGTCGTCATGGGGCCCTGTCGTTCGAGCCGCGCGAGCGCACTCGTCTGCGACATGCCGAGCCCTTCGGACTCGATCTCGGCGCGCAGCCGTCGAATCAGCTGGCCGACCGCGAGGGTCAAGTCGGCGGCGACGGCGTCGCCGGAAATGCGGGGTGTGCGTGGCGGAGTCATGCGGCGGATCATAGAACACGACAGTTAAACTTGCAAGTTTAGCTGTCTAGTTTGACGGGCGTTCGCGATGCACGGCGCATGACGTACGACGCACCGCGCACCGACGCACGATGCGTCGGCGAGGCCGGGAGAGGAACAGCGGGCGGCGGCTCGGCAACCGCCGATTGTCGGACTGTGGGCAGTGTGCGGCCGGACGCTATGCGCGGCGCGGCAACGGAACCGGCACGACGTCGTTGTACTTCGGCGACGCATTTTCGTGCAGCAGGTCGCCGAGATATTGCGCGAGTTCGTCCGCGGCGAGCGCGGACGGAACGTGCAGGTTGGCCGGCCGCCGTTTGCCTTCGGTGCCGAGATCGAACACGGTCCAGCGGCCGTTCGTCCGCACGACGGCGAGCAGGCGTCCGAACGCGTTGAAACGGTATTCGTCCTGCATGGCATCGCTCCTTCGTGGATGAATGTGCCGGCCGCGCGCGCCGCGTTTACTGGATCGAGCAGGTCAGCCAGCGATGGATCTTCAGCGCATCGCTCGACACGCCGGCGCGGGTCGGCGCGCCGAGCAGCACGACCGTTTCGCGGCGGCCCTTCACGCGCATGCGCATCACGACGCCGTGCCCCGATTCGTTGATGAAGCCGGTTTTCTGCAGCCGGATCGGCAGGCGGCCGTCACGCACGAGCGGATCGGAGTTCACGTACAGCAGCTCGCCGTCGCCGGCCTGCACGGTGGTCGACGTGTCCGTCGAGAAATAGCGGATCAGCGGATCCTGCGCGGCCGCGCCGACGAGCCGCGCGAGATCCTCGGCGGTCGACACGTTGTGCGGCGACAGGCCGGTCGGTTCGCGGAAATGCGTATCGCGCATCCCGAGCCGGCGCGCCTCGCGGTTCATCGCCTTCACGAACGCGGCACGGCCGCCCGGATAGTCGCGGCTCAGCGCGGCGGCCGCGCGATTTTCCGACGACATCAGCGCGATATGGAACATCTGGCGGCGCGACAGTTCGGCGCCGATCGGCAGCCGCGAACCGGTGAACTTGATCGTGTCGCGATCGCGAGAGGTGACGCGCAGCACGCCGTTCATCGGCCGGTCCGCGTCGCGTGCGACGACGGCGGTCATCAGCTTCGAGATCGACGCGATCGGTCGCACCGTGCGTGCGTTGCGGGCGAGCAGCGGCGTGCCCGAGTCGACGTCGAGCACGTAGGCCGCGCGCGAATGTAGCGAGCTCACCGCGCGCGGGCTGTAGCCGCAGCTCGCGAGCAGGCGCGGCTGCGCGGCGGGGCGCGGGCGAACCGCGTTCGTGCGTTTCGCGCGCCGGTGCTGCGGTGCGGGCGCCGCGTGACGCTTGACTGCATGATGCGTCACGCGCGGGCGGCGGTGCTTGACGGCCTTGTGCTTGCGGTGGGCGGGTTGTTTCTTGACGACTTTCGCATGCGCATGGGGCGTCGCCGTGCGATGCGGCTGCGCACGCTGCGCCGACGCGTTCGTTGCGAACGCAAGTGTCAGGAACGAGAGGGCGATGAGCAGGGTGGTCCGGGCGCGAGGCAGGCGCGCGATGAGGCCGGTCAAGCGAGAGTCTCCTTTTCACGCGCGTTGCGGCGGCGCGAAATGCGTGGGCGGTCAGCGGGTGCGGGAAATTATAAGGTCGATTGTGTGGCGATGACGATGGATGTGCGCGCAATGGTGTGCGATCCGGGCGGAATGTCGAGGCTTTTGTGAGGCGCCGAACGCGTGCGGCGGGCGAAAGGCGCCCGCTGCGTCGAATCAGCGCGGCCAGTTCCGCCGCGACACGACCGCGAAGCTGATCGCGATCGAACCGGTGACGACACGCGGCGGCGTGTCGTCCAGCGCATCGCCGAAGCGGAAGCGGCGGCCGCGTCCGTCAGAGCGTGCGGTACGACGCTCGGGCATCGGCGTGTCGGGCTCGACACCGCCCGTGTCGGCGACGACCGTATCGCACGACATATCGGTCAGGTACTCGGCTAGATGATCAACAGGCATGACAGTGAATTCCGCGAAGGGCATGCCCGTATTGAACGTCACGCCGTTCAATCAGTAAAATGAATGTTTCGATCGCTATGATTCCTTTAAAGAATGGAATTGAAACTGCTCCGAACCTTCCTGACCGTCACGGAGCTCAGCCATTTCAGCCGCGCGGCCGATACGCTGCACATGAGCCAGCCGGCGCTTAGCAAGCAGATCGGCGCGCTCGAGGCGAGCCTCGGCGGCAAGCTGTTCGAACGCGGCAGGCATGGCGCGGAGCTGACGCCGTTCGGTGAACGCTTCCTGCCCGACGCACAGGCGCTCGTGCGCGATGCCGACGAAATCCTCGCGCGTGCACGGGAGGCGACCAGCGGGCAACGCGGCCATCTGCGGCTCGGCATCTGCCTGTCCGTGCTGACGCTCGTGCCGAAACTCGTCGCGGAATTCCGGCGCCGCAATCCGGGTGTCGCGGTCACGCTGAGCGATCTGTCGTCGTCCGAGCAAACCCGTCGGCTGCGTGCCGGCAAGCTCGACGCCGGGTTCCTGCGTTTGCCGTCGGATGAAGGCTTGTCGTCGTTCAAGGTGATCGACGAAGGGCTCGCGCTCGCGGTGCCGCCGCACCTCGGCTTCAAGCGCGTGCCGGCCGATCTCGACGTGCTCAACGAGATCGGCTTCATCGCGCTGCAGCGCGCACGCGGCCCCGGGCTCGCCGCGCAGATCGACCGGTGGTGCGTCGGGCGGCGCTTCGTGCCGCAGGTCACCCAGCAGGCGGAGGACGTGCAATCGGTGCTCACGTCGGTCGCGGCCGGGGGCGGCGTCGCGTTCATTCCGTCGCACGCGCAGTACCTGCTGCGCGACGCGACCGTGTTGCCGCTCGCCGGCAGGGATGCGAAATGGCGCGTCGGGCTCGCGTGGCTGTCCGGCCGCGACGATCCCGTGACCACGCGTTTCGTGTCGTTCATGCGCGCCGCGATCAAGGGCGCATGACCGGGCGTATAGTGTCCGCGATCGCCTTCTGCCCGAATGCCGGCCCGGCGCCGGCTCACGAACCCGAACCGATGACTTCAGAACCCGACGACTCCCCGCTCGATCCCGCACTCGTTGCGACGCTCGCGACGCTGCATGAAGCCGCGACCGATCCGTCCGGCAAAACGTGGTCGCTGCCGAAGATCGCGAAGCGCACGCAATTGCCGATGAGCACGCTGCGCCGCGTGCTGACGCAGCTCGACGCCGCCGGCCTGAGCGCGACGACGCTGAACGACGACGGCACCGGCAGCGCCGCCTTGACCGAAGAGGGTCGTGCCGTGTGCGCGCAACTGTTCGGTGCGAGCGACCGCGGATGAAAAAACGGGTCGCCCGAAGGCGACCCGTCATATTGCGGTTCGACATGCGGCATCACCACCGCGCCGTCACCCCACCCATGACGGAATGACGGTAGGTCTGGTCGTTCAGCCCATGCCGGTAGCCGACGTCGAGATCGAGCCAGGGCTTCGGCGAGTAGATCGCGCCCGCGATCACGAACGCCGGATTCGCGCCGGCCGTGCTCTCGGTGTTGCGCGACAGGCCGATGTCGGCCACGAGCTGCACCTTGTCGGTCGCCTTGTAGAGCGCCGCGGCCGACACGGCCCAGACCGAGCGCAGGTCGCCCTGGCGGTTCGGCTGGTACGCGAGGCCCGCATTCGCGAGCAGCGAGAAGCGCGCGACGTCGGCTTGCGCGAGCAGCGTGGCGCCGGTGCCGACGCGGCCGGTGCCGAGCCCGCGATCGTCGTTGCCGGTCGGCATCGTCACCTGCGGTTTCAGCGCAAGCGACAGCGGCCCGCGTTCGACGAAGCGCCACTTCATGCCGATCTCGACATCGCCGATGCCTGCACCGTGGTCGTCGGTGCGCGTTTGCAGATGCGTGTAAGGCGCGTTCACATAGAGATCGACGTGCTCGCCGAACCCGCGCGTGAGCGTCGCGTTCCACAATTGATGGCGGCCGTTTTCGTCCTGTTTCGAGGTTTGCTCGCCGTTGAACTCGAACTGCCAGTTCGCGTTGCCCTGCGTACCCGTGTCGTCGCTGACGAGCGGATGGGCCGCGTACGCGTACAACGGCGCGAGGAGGGTGCTCGCGGCCGCGAGCGAAAGCATTCTTTTCATGAAGTCACCGTTGTTGCGTCGTGGGCGGCCGGCCCGCGCGGGCCGGCACGCCGTCGTTTCGGAGGCGATCAGAACCACTGCTTGTAGCGACGCACATAGATCGTCTTGACGATCTGCGCGAGCAGGATGTAGCCGACCATCGTCGCCGCGAGCCACAGCCAGTAGGTGCCCGGCAGGTGCATGAAGCCGAGCGAATCCGCGAACGGCGAGAACGGCAGCCAGCAGCCGATCGCGATCGCGGTGAACGTCGACAGCAGCACCGGCAGCGCGGCCGTGCTCTGCAGGAACGGGATCTTCTGCGTGCGCAGCAGGTGCACGACGAGCGTCTGCGACACGAGGCTCTCGATGAACCAGCCCGAGTTCATCACGATCTGGCCGCCCGAACCGCCGTGCAGGTGATACATCGCGCCCGCGCCGAACACGGTCCACATCAGCACGTAGGTCGTGATGTCGAACACCGACGACGTCGGCCCGACCCACAGCATGAAGCGGCCGATGTTGCCGGCTTCCCACTTGCGCGGCTTCTTCAGGAACTCGGGATCCATCTTGTCCCACGGCAGCAGCATCTGCGACGTGTCGTAGATCAGGTTCAGCACGAGCAGCTGGGTCGCGAGCATCGGCTCCCACGGCAGGAACGCGCTGGCGACGAGCACCGAGAACACGTTGCCGAAGTTCGAGCTGGCGGTCATGTTCAGGTACTTCAGGATGTTGCCGAACGTCTCGCGGCCCTTGATCACGCCTTCCTCGAGCACCATCAGGCTCTTTTCGAGCAGGATGATGTCGGCCGTTTCCTTCGCGATGTCGGCGCCGCTGTCGACCGAGATGCCGACGTCGGCGTCGCGCAGCGCCGGTGCGTCGTTGATGCCGTCGCCGAGGAAGCCGACCGTGTGGCCGTTCGCCTGCAGCGCCTTCACGATGCGCGCCTTCTGCAGCGGCGTGAGCTTCGCGAACACCGTCGTGCGTTCGACGACCTCGGCGAGCGTCGCGTCGTCGAGCGCCTCGATTTCGGCGCCGAGCATCGGCTTGCCCGGTTCGAGGCCGACCTGGCGGCAGACCTTCATCGTGACGGTCGGGTTGTCGCCCGTCAGCACCTTCACCGACACGCCGTTCTCGCGCAGCGCGGCGAGCGCCGGCGCGGCCGATTCCTTCGGCGGATCGAGGAAGGTCAGGAAGCCGCGCACGACGAGATCGCGCTCGTCGGCGGTGCGGTATTGTTCGCGTTCGTCGCCGCGCGGGATCGTGCGCGTCGCGAGCACCAGCACGCGGAAGCCGTCCTCGTTGTACGCGTTCGCCTGTTCGAGCAGCCGCTTGCGTGCGACGAAGTCGAGCGGGCGCACGCCGTCTTCGTCCTGCACGTGGGTCGACACCGCGAGCATTTCCTCGACCGCGCCCTTGCAGATCAGCTGGTGCGTGCCGTGCGTGTCCTCGACCACGACCGACAGGCGGCGCCGCACGAAGTCGAACGGCAGCTCGTCGATCTTCTTGTAGCCGTGCGGCTTCACGCGCTCGCCGATCTCGTCGGCGCGCGCGACCACCGCGATGTCGATCAGGTTCTTCTGGCCGCTCTGATGAAAGCTGTTCAGCCAGCCGAGCCGCAGGATGTCCTCGTTCTTGTGGCCGGACAGGTCGAGATGATGCTCGAGGATGATCTTGTCCTGCGTGAGCGTGCCGGTCTTGTCGGTGCACAGCACGTCCATCGCGCCGAAGTTCTGCACCGAGTTCAGCCGCTTCACGACGACCTTGCGACGCGCCATCGCGATCGCGCCGCGCGCGAGGTTCGCGCTCACGATCATCGGCAGCATCTCGGGCGTGAGGCCGACGGCCACCGCGAGCGCGAACGTGAGCGCGCTCAGCCAGTCACCCTTGGTCAGGCCGTTGATCATGAACACGATCGGCACCATCACGAACATGAACCTGATCAGCAGCCAGCTCACGCTCGCGACGCCGCGGTCGAAGCTCGTTTCGATGCGCTTGTGGCTCACGACGTTGCGTGCGAGCGAACCGAAGTAGGTGTCTTCGCCGGTCGCGACGACCACGGCCGTCGCGGTGCCGCTCACCACGTTGGTGCCCATGAAGCACACGTTCTCGAGATCGAGCAGCGACTTCGACGCATCGTTCGTGGCGGCGGACGAGCCCGTCGCGCCTGCGCCGGCCGACTTGCCGGCGACCGCGCCGAGCGTGTCGTATTTCTCGACCGGCAGCGCTTCGCCGGTCAGCACGGCCTGGCTGATGAACAGGTCGCGCGACGCGAGCAGGCGCACGTCGGCGGGGATCATGTCGCCGGCCGACAGGTGCACGATGTCGCCGACCACCACTTCACGCATCGGCACCTCGCGGCGCGCGGGCTCGGACACGTCGGTCACCGCGCGCTGCACGGTCGCCGTCGTGCGGACCATCGCCTTGAGCTTTTCGGCCGCGCGCAGCGACCGGAATTCCTGCACGAAGCGCAGCAGCGCGCTGATCGTGACCATCGTCAGCAGGATCGTCATCCCGACGAAGTCGCGATCGCCGGGCGCCGCGAAGTAGACGTCGGTGCAGAAGCTGATCGTGGCCAGCACCAGCAGCACGTAGACGAACGGATTGTGGAACGCGTGCAGCAGCTGGCGCGTCCAGTGCGGCGGCTTGTCGTGCGCGATCTCGTTCGGACCGTTGTGCTGCAGGCGATCGGCGGCCTGGTCGTAGGTGAGGCCGCGCGTGCTGGTGCGCAGCGACTTGAAGGTTTCTTCGAGCGGGCGGGCCGCTTCCTGCGCGGCGCGCATGTTGCGCGGTTCGTTCTGCTGACCGGGGCCGGCGTTGATGAAGCCGCGCTGCTTTTTTTTCGATGTTTGCGAAGTGTTGTGTCGTGTCATGAGTCGCTCCTTGCGCACGAGGCGGCGGGCGGGGAGCGACCGTGACGTCAGCGACGCACGAGCGCTCCCCGCCGCGTCGCGTCAGGCGCGATCGGCTGTGGATCGGTGAAGGGGGGAACGCTCGCCGGCGCGCGGAGTGCGGCCGAAGGATCGATGCGCGGCGTCGCACCGGCGAGCGGTAATCGACTACTGTCGTCCGAGTTCATCTGCACTCCTTTCGGTTGCGAGTAGGCGGCACGGGCGATCGGAAGCCGCGCACGCACGAGGGCGCGCGGCCGGACGGCACGCGAACGGAACACGCACGCAGCTTGCGCTGCGCGCAGCACGAACGTACGCCCGCTGCAACGCAGGGTTGCGCAGCGCGGACATTCGGCGATATCGAAAAAATTCGGCGGGGGATTCTGGCCGGTCAGGCCGGAAGGACGCCGCATCCTGCTTCCCGGGATGCGGCAGAAGACGAGGCTCTGCGCGGTTTCCTCAGGCAGCAGTCAAGTTGGTCGAGGACCAACTACAACTCGCATCGGTGTTCACAGAACACTCCATGTAATTCAGACGGGGGCGATGGTAAAGGCTCGTTGTGCGAAGCGTCAACCCTTTTGTCGGAAGATGCTTGCGAAATGTTATTGGCGCGATGCCGGACAGTCGGGCCGCCGGACGGCAGAAAACGCACGAGTCGCGGGGGGGGGGGGGGGGGGCGCGCCCCCCCCGCGGGGGGGGGGGGGGGGGGGGGGGGGGGCGCCCGGGCCCCCCCCCCCCCCCCCCCCCCCGGGGGGG